>NZ_JBDNGU010000035.1:0-35848 GCF_041689105.1 Polaromonas sp.
ATCAGAACCAAGGCCAGATTACGCGAGGCCGCCAACGAGCACATGGCGATGCTGAAGCAAAACCCCCAGCGCGTTATGAGCTACTTTCAGGATAGTCGGGTTCGATATGCGGCTTAAGACTTCACAGGGCCGGAGCAATAACCAAAGCTCGCTCTGTAAGTCACCGGGTCTAAGAGGCAATGTTGGTCCAATGCGCCGGGAAGGTCGAAAAGACGCGGCGACTTTCGAAACTCGAATAAACGGTAAAGGTGAAACTGATCTTTCACGCCTTGAGACAGCGCCAATTCACCTCGCGAAACGAAAAATGGGGTGTCCCGACCAAACGTCGTTGTTTTCACCTCGATAAGGCGTTCCTTGCCATCGGATTCGAACGATAGAACGTCGTAGCCAAGTCCGTCTCCTTTCGACTTGGAAACATGCTCGACTCTGTCTGCAAGTCGTTGTTGACCCAATTCGAGAAGACGCCAATGCTCGAACAGAACAACAAACTCCTCACCAGCCAAGCCCAATGAACGATTCTGGGCTTCGCGTTCGAGATAGTCGCGTTTTACAGCCTTGAAAAGTAAGGGGCTTGTTGACTCGGTCACTCTATGTTGCTTTTTCGGCGCTTCAGACTTGACTGACTTGAAGTCGGTTTGGGTAGGTACAACGGCTGGTTGCTGCACTGCCGCAAGGGCCACTTGATCCAACGTCGCCTTGCCGCGTACCTGTTCCTCTGCGACTATCCCCAAGAGCGCTTGATAGTTTGATCGCGGTTGATAGCCTCGGATGTAGGGAAATCCAAGATCAATCATGGCCGCGCTGATATTGCTGTGCTTGAACTCTATGGAGGCATCAGAACGACCACTTAGCGTGCCCTGCAGCCGCCGCCGATGCTCAGTCTTGTTGAAGCTCTGTCCAGCCAGTTCCAACGTCAGCATCTGCAGATAGTCCGCTACGATGGCTTCTACTTCTTCGCGTGACCAATCCATTGGCTCCCCTCGCTTACAGTTGTTTGAAATACCGCCAACTCATGATCGGTGGCGCCATTGCACGATCCCCGCCGTCATTTTCAACTTTGCAGATCAACTTGAGCAAGCCGTATCAAGAGCCGTGACCCACCAACATTTTGCACCCACAATACGCTGGCACCGACAACCGTTGGTGTTTCAGGGCTCCAGCCCTTGATGGTCGTGCGCAGACAGCTACTAAATTTATAGCGTTCCCGGATCACTCACACGCAAACGTACTTCGCCATCAGCGCAGGAACGGCGAGTTTGGCGTAGCGCTGCAGGGTCATCAACAAGGCGTGGTCGGGCTGGCCCACGCGGTGGTGGGTGCGCAGGTCGTGCTGGATCTGGCCCAGCAGCGATGCCGCCATTTCCGCATCGGCCAGCGCCCGGTGGGCGCGGCCTGCGCGGGGCAGGTGGTGGTAGTCCACCAGCACGCCAAGCTTGTGGCTGGGTGCCTGGGGGTACAACCTTCTGGAGACCAGCATGGTGCAGGCAAAGGGTTGGTGCGCTGCCGACCCGGCACGCGCCAGCTCAGCCTGCCAGAACTTGCCTCTTCCAGCTGAGGCGGCTCCCGTGCAACGGTGTTGAACAGGGTTTCATGTTCAACCTGCTCATAGCCGTGCGCCAGTATGTTGCGCAGGCCGATCACCTGCCGCCAGGGCACATTGGGCATCTGCACACTAAGCGCCTCGTCGATGCGGCTGGCCGCCTCGCCCAGATTGATAAACAGCTTTTCAGTCGCCAGACAAAGAATCCGGTTCGCCAGAAACGCTTCAAGACCTTGGTGCGCAAGCAATCCACGGAGCTCCTGCACAAACTGGAGCATATCGGCCAAATGCGCCGGTGTGCGGTCAACCGTCATTCGAAAACGGGCAGCAATTGCGGTTCAATCGCTTTGCGCCGGTAGGCATTGCGAAGGATTGACGGAAAAGCAAGGTCAATTTTTCGACCACCAAACGCCACAGACAGCTCGTCTTGCAGGTCCACCAAGGCGAAGCCGCCGGGGGCCTGCCCCGGGATAAATTCCACCAGCAGATCCACATCGCTCCCAGGACGTTCCTGACCCATTGCCGCAGACCCAAACATGCTCATCTTGCGGACATGGTAGCGCCTGCAGATCTCGGCGATCTGTGAGCGTTGAGCTGGCGCAATGTTCATGTTGCAAATTATGCGCTGAGTACCCTAAACGTCAATATTCGCAGCCCGCAGCGCATTTGTCTCAATAAGCTCCCGGCGCGGCTGCACATCGTCACCCATCAGCGCAAACACGTGATCGGCTTCAATGGCGTCGTCGATCTGATCGCGCAGCAGGCGGTGCACGGTGGTGGGTTCGGCCTGGTGATCAACAAGCACACCGCGCCCAAGCGGGTGCCGTCATGCTGCAGATTATGAGTGTTTCAGGGCTCCAGCCCTTGATGGCCGTGCGCAGACAGCTACCAAATTCATAGCGCTTGCGGATCGCTCACACGTCAGCGTACTTCGCCACCAGCGCAGAAACGGCGGGTTTGGCGCAGCGCTGCAAACGCATTGGTAGCGCATAGTCGGCTCCGCCCCGCCCAGCTTGTCCGGTTCACGCCGCCGGCAACACAATGTCCAGCTGGGCGCCACCCGCGTCTGCGTTCGACAGCTTGACCTCGCCCTGGTGACTGGCCACCAGATCGCGCACCACGGCCAAGCCGATGCCGTGCCCTGGCACCTGTTCGTCCAGCCGCACCCCACGCTGGCGCACGGCCTGCAGATCGCCAAAACCCGGGCCGTCGTCGGTGACGCGGATGCACAATTGATCAGTGCCGTGGTCGGTGTCACGCCAGATGCGTACCGTCACCGCATGTCTGGCCCACTTGGCCGCGTTGTCCAGCACATTGCCCAGAATCTCGAAGGCGTCGCCTTCATCCATGCGCCATGTCAGCTCTGGCGGACAGTCAACGGTGAACACCAGGTTCTTGTCCGCATAGACCTTGGCCAGGGAGTCCCGAATCCGGATCAAGATGGGCGCCAGTGCCAGCGGCGGCGCAAAACGCGCGGCACCACTGGCGCCAGCCCGGCCCAGCTGGTGCCCGACGATGTCGTTCATGCGGGCCACCTGCTCTGCCATCTGTTGCGTCACCGTGACGGGCAACTGGCTGGTGTCATCAAGCGTGGCGCGCATCACGGCCAGCGGTGTCTTGAGGCTGTGGGCAAGGTCGTCCAGCGCATGCTTGTAGCGTGTTTGCCGCGCCCGCTCCTGATCGATCAGGGTATTGAGGTTGTCGGTCAGTCCGGCGATCTCGCTCGGGTAGCGCCCCTGCACCCTGGCCTGCTCGCCATCTTCTATGCGCCGCAGCTCTCTGGTGACCCGGCGCAAGGGGGCCAGCCCCCAGCGCAGCAGCAGCGTCTGCGCAAGCAGCAACAGCAGCCCGGTGCCGCCCAGCCAGGTCCACAGCGTGCGCCCGAAAGCGTCCATCTCTCGATCAAATGCAGCCTTGTCCTCCAGCACAGAAAAAACCAGCGCAGCGCTGCGGTCGTTGACTGACCACTTGACACCGTAGGCTGCGGCCAGAAACCCCTGCCCCGCCGCTGCACCCTGCAACACGTCGTAACGCCACTCGCCGGTTGCCACGCGGCGCTGAAACGGCGGAGCCAAGCCCAGCGTAGAGGGCGATTGCCATTGCTCCCCGGTGTCGGCATTGGCAATGCTGGCGTACAGCCCCGACGCCGGCAGGGACAGGCGCGGCTCGGCCAGCCCCACCGGCATCACCAGGGCGTTGCTGGCATTGAGTTCGGCGCGGGCCATCAGCAGGTAAACGGTGGATTGCAAACGGGCAAAACGGGCCGCACGCACACTGTCCGCATGGGCCTGCTGCACCGCCCAGCCGGCGCCTGCCAGAAAGGCCAGCAACACCAGGGCGGCACCCCACACCAGGCGGGCGCGGATGGACAGACGCGCCATCACCCTGGAAGCGGTTTTCAGGATCATTGCAAGACAAAGCGGTAACCGCGCCCGCGCAGGGTTTCAATCGGCGCGTGGCTGCCATCCGGATCGATTTTGCGGCGCAGCCGCCCCACCAGGACTTCCAGCACATTGCTGTCGCGGTCTTCGTTGTGCGGGTACAGGTAGTCAGACAACTCCTGCTTGCTGACCACGCGCGCGCGTTCACGCACCAGGTAGGCCAGCACGCGGTACTCAAAGGTGGTCAGGTCCAGGCGCACCCCCTGCAGCCGGGCGCTCTGGGCCGAAAAGTCGATGGCGAGCGCGCCCAGGGTGAGCGTGTCTGACGCGGCTTTGAGCGAGCGGCGCAACAGCGCCTTGATGCGCGCGGCCAGCTCCGGGTACTCAAAAGGTTTGACCAGGTAGTCGTCAGCGCCAGCCTCCAGCCCGCGCACCTTGTCTTGCCAGCTGCCGCGTGCGGTCAGGATCAGGATGGGAAGGGTTTTGCCCTGGTCGCGCAGGGTCTGCACCACCGCCAGGCCATTCACTTTGGGCAGGCCCAGGTCAACAATGACGAGGTCTACCGGATACTCGCGGGCCTGAAACAAGCCATCTTCGCCGTCTGCGGCCTGGTCAACACGGTAGCCGTCCGCCTCCAGCTGGTGCGTCAAGCCAAGGCGCAGCGCCGCATCATCCTCGATCAGCAGCACGCGCATTTGCTGTCAAGCCTTGCTACAGCGTGCGGCCGCTGACAGCGTCGATCAGGATCAGCTTGACTTCACCCCGTGGGGTGAGCACTTTCACGCGCCAGACCGAGCGACCCGCGTGCTCGGCCATGTCGACCGCCAACACGCGCCCGCCACTGGTCTGCTGCGCCACGGCCGCCGCGTCATCTCGGCTCACGTTGGCCCAGGCCGGCATGGCCATTGCCATCAACAGGCCGCAAAGCAGGGCAATAAACGTTTTCATGGCGGGATGGGTTCGGGCGGGCGGTAGCAAGCCATGGTACTCCGGGCCGGTCAACGCTCGATCGGATCCACCGACACGCGTACCTGCAGGCTGTTGCCGGGGTTGTTGCGCATGAATGTGTTGTAGAGCTGGCCCCGGTATTCATAGGCTACGCGGTAGCCGCTAAGGCGCGATTGCGTGTCATACACGGTACGGCAACTCTGCACTTCGCGTTGGCCATAGTCGTTGTCGACGCGTTGGTCCCGGTTGGCGAGGTTGTCACCCGTCATGGCGCCCACAACGGCGCCCACAACGGTGGCCGCCTGTTTGCCCCGGCCCCCGCCGACCTGGTTCCCCAACACACTACCGGCCAGGCCGCCCAGAATGGCGCCTCCGTAGTTGCGCCCTTGACGGTCGCTAACGCCCCGGCGGTCTTCATTGATCCACTGGCTGCGGCATTCGTTGCGCGGGACACTGACGTTTTCGTACTGTGGATCAACGCCGCGCACGCGCGCGTTGTCGGTGAAGGTCACGACCTGGTTGGGGTCCTGACTCAGGTTTTGGTTTTGACTCTGGTTTTGGTAGGGGTAGGGGGTCTGGGCCTGCGCGCCAAGTATTCCGGTGGCAAGCAAACTGGCAATGACAAGACGTTTCATGAAAGGCTCCTTGGGTTGGTATGGAGCGCAGTTTGCGCGGGCGTGTGTGAACGCTGGCTGAACAGATTCAAGAAAGTGGCAGCGTCGGCCTGGTGACCAGCGGGCGCACTACGCTTATGCGGCTGCCGTCATGCTGCAGACTATGCGTGTTTCAGGAGCCCAGCCCTTGATGAGCGTGCGCTGACTGCTATCACTTTTATAGCGAATACGGGCGACTCACGCGTCAGCGTACTTCGCCATCAGCGCAGGAACGGCGGGTTTCGCACAGCGCTGCAGGGTCATCAACAAGCCGTGGTCGGGCTGGCCCACGCGGTGGCGTGTGCGCAGGTCGTGCTGGATCTGGCCCAGCAGCGATGCCGCCATTTCTGCATCCGCCAACGCCCGGTGGGCGCGGCCTGCGCGGGGCAGGTGGTGGTAGTCCACCAGCACGCCAAGCTTGTGGCTGGGTGCCTGGGGGTACAACCGTCGGGAGACAAGCATGGTGCAGGCAAAGGGCTGCTGCGCTGCCGCCCCGGCACGCGCCAGCTCAGCCTGCCAGAACTTGCGGTCAAACGATGCGTTGTGCGCCACCAGAGGCGCGTTCCCGACAAAGCGGCTGGCGTCCAGCATGACCCTGGCGGCCTCCGGCGCGCCGGCAACCATGGCGTTGCTGATGCCGGTCAGGCTGGTGATGAAGGCGGGAATAAACACACCAGCATTCATCAGGCTCTGAAAACGATCGACCACGCGGCCGGCCTCCAGCAGAACAATCGCCACCTCGGTCGCGCGGTCGCCCATGGCGGGTGACAGGCCGGTGGTTTCAAAGTCGATGACGGCGATGCAGCTCATACAACGCACTCAGGCTGGCAAGATCATGCTGATCAAAACATTCACGATCGCTCGCCGCAAAGCTCAGCCAGTTTCTCGACGCCTTTGCGAATTTCGCCAAGCGTCAAGGCACTCAAAAACAGCGCTTCATCAGGCGTGCTGGCAAACCAATGCAGTACAGCAGCGGCAGGCTTGGCACGCACCAGCTCAGAAATCACGTTGGTGTCAATCAGGTAACTCACAGCAGGCGCTCACGCGTCAAGCCTGGTTGACGCTCGATGTCCAGCACCTGCCCGGCCATGGGAGAGGCGCGCATGAATTCAACAAACCCGGGTTTGGGGTGCGACAGGCGGGCGTATTCTGCGCGCGAAATCAGGACGGCCACGGGCTCACCGCGCACCGTGATGTCCTGCGGTCCTTCGCTCAGGGCGCGTTTCACCACCTCGCTGAATTTGTTTTTTGCGTCTTGCAGTTGCCAGGTAGACATGGGTCGCTCCAATCTAGTCCGTCTAGTCAAATCATAAGTCGGCTAAGCCCGCACCGCCTACCGCTTCTACACCGACTCCATCTGAGCCTTGCTAACGCTCGCATCGCGACCCACTCGCCGCTTTGCAGCGGCGAACGCAAATCATTGCCCGGGTTCTAGGCTTGATGCATTACGGCTTCTTATACCCTTCAAGCGCTTCCAGATCTGCCAGATCCTTGTGTCGGCCAACGGCCCTTTTGTTGATTTTGAAATCGTCAAGCGAAATGAAGCTGAGCTCAACGCCATCAACTACAACGGTCAAGCGCCGCTGATAACAATCCACGAAGTCCACACCGTCAATACTGGTCAACAAATCAATGCGGGCGGGTGGTTAGCCCATTTGAATGACCTGATTGGGTGTTGTCAGATCAGCCTTGCTGATGCCAAGGCTTCCGAAGCCGAACTGGCCCAATGCCACCCCTATCTTGTCCGCATTGCCCGGGTCCGTCCCTATCCAGAAATCCAGATCACCCGTGTACCGGGGATGACCATACGCTGCCAGCGCATAACCTCCCACCACCAGGTACTCAGCTCCGTTTGAGTTGAGTAATTCGGCAAACTCTTTGAAGTCGGAAGTCAACATGCCCTTGTCCTTGACTGTGCTGCAGGCGCAGCGCTTCCACTGCATCAATCCGTGCCGCAACCGGCTGTGCCAACCAGTACGCCAGGTCAGCCGGCTGCTGCGCGTCATGAAGCTGGGTCCGGGTTACAGCGCGCTCCATGACCACGTTTCAAACGTCAATATTCGCTGCTCGCAGCGCATTCGTCTCGATAAACTCGCGGCGCGGTTCGACGTCGTCGCCCATCAGCATGGTGAACACGTGATCGGCTTCAATGGCGTCGTCGATCTGTACGCGCAGCAGGCGGCGCACGGCAGGGTCCATCGTGGTTTCCCATAACTGGGCCGGGTTCATCTCACCCAGGCCTTTATAGCGCTGGCGTGCGGTGGCGCCTTCGGCCTGGACGATCAGCCAGACCATGGCTTCGCGGAAGGTCTCGACCTTTTCTTCCTTCTGGCGCTCGCCTTCGCCACGCGTCACTTTGGCGCCTTCGCTCATCAGGCCCTTGAAGGTCACGGCGGCCTCCACCAGCGCGGCGTAGTCAGCGCCGTGCACAAAGTCTTGCGTCAACACGCTGCTTTTCACGTTGCCATGGTGGCGGCGGCTGATGCGCAGTATCGGTTTGTCGTTACGTGCGTCAAACTCGCCGGCTACTTCGGCTGTCGGCAACTGGGCCTGCAACGCGGCGGCTGAGCGCTCGGCGTCTTCCACCGTGTCCAGGTTCAGCGCCACGCCGTCGGCAATCGCCTTGAGCGCCTCCGCGTCCATGTAGCCGCGCAGGCGGGTAATCACGGACTCGGCAAGCTGGTGCTTGCGGGCCAGCTCGGCCAGTGTGTCGCCGGTCAGCAGCGAGCCCTTGCCGGTCGACGGATCGGCGCCGGTTTGCACAGCGGCGTCTTTCAGCGCAATCTTCAGCAAAAAGCTGTCGAGAGCCGGGGCGTCTTTCAGGTACTGCTCTTCCTTGCCCGACTTGACCTTGTACAGCGGCGGCTGCGCAATGTAGATGTGGCCGCGCTCAACCAGCTCGGGCATCTGCCGGTAGAAAAAGGTCAGCAGCAGCGTGCGGATGTGCGCGCCGTCCACGTCGGCATCGGTCATGATGATGATGCGGTGGTAACGCAGCTTGGCGACGTTGAAGTCATCGTTGCCGGTGGTGCCGCCGGCCTTGCCGATGCCAGTACCCAGGGCGGTGATCAGCGTCAAAATCTCGTTGCTGGTCAGCAGCTTTTCATAACGCGCTTTTTCGACGTTGAGAATCTTGCCGCGCAGCGGCAGGATTGCCTGAAACTTGCGGTCTCGGCCCTGCTTGGCAGAGCCGCCGGCGGAGTCGCCCTCGACGATGTAAATCTCGCACAGCGCCGGGTCTTTCTCCTGGCAGTCGGCCAGCTTGCCGGGCAGGCCCATGCCGTCGAGCACGCCCTTGCGGCGCGTCATGTCGCGCGCCTTGCGGGCGGCTTCACGCGCACGCGCGGCTTCGATGATCTTGCCGACGATGATCTTGGCGTCGTTGGGACGCTCTTGCAGGTAGTCGCTCAGCAGCCGGCTGACGATGTCTTCGACCGGGCCGCGCACCTCGCTGCTGACCAGCTTGTCTTTGGTCTGGCTGGAGAACTTGGGCTCGGGCACCTTGACGCTCAACACGCAGGTCAGCCCTTCACGCATGTCGTCGCCGGTGACCTCAACCTTGGCTTTTTTAGCCAGCTCGCTGTCGTCGATGTATTTGTTGATGACACGTGTCATCGCGGCGCGCAGGCCGGTCAGATGGGTGCCACCGTCACGCTGCGGAATGTTGTTGGTAAAACACAGCACCTGCTCGTTGTAGCCGCTGTTCCATTGCATGGCGACTTCGACACCGATGTTGGTGTTCTGGTCGCTCTGGCGGTCACCCATGGCGTGGAAAACGTTGGGATGCAGGACGGTCTTGCCCTTGTTGATGAAGTTGACGAAACCTGTCACGCCGCCGGCACCGGCAAAGTCGTCTTCCTTGCCGCTACGCTCGTCCTTCAGGCGGATCTTCACACCGTTGTTCAGAAAGCTCAGCTCGCGCAGGCGTTTGCTCAAAATCTCGTAATGAAAGTCGTTGTTCTGCTGAAAGATGTCGGTGTCGGGTAGAAAGTGAACCTCGGTGCCGCGCTTGTCGGTGTCACCGAGTACCTGCATCGGCGAGACCTCCACGCCACCAACCGTGTTGATGATGCGGTTTTGCACAAAGCCTTTTGAAAATTCCATCACATGGACCTTGCCCTCGCGGCGGATGGTCAGGCGCAGCATTTTGGACAGTGCATTCACACAACTCACGCCCACGCCGTGCAGGCCGCCCGATACCTTGTAGCTGTTCTGGTTGAACTTGCCGCCGGCATGTAACTCGGTCAATGCGATCTCGGCTGCCGAGCGCTTGGGCTCGTGTTTGTCGTCCATCTTGATGCCGGTGGGAATGCCCCGACCGTTGTCCACCACGCTGATGGAGTTGTCCAGATGAATGGTGACCATGATGTCGTCGCAATGGCCGGCCAGCGACTCGTCGATGGAGTTGTCGACCACCTCGAACACCAGATGGTGCAGGCCGGTACCGTCAGACGTGTCACCGATGTACATGCCAGGGCGCTTACGCACGGCCTCCAGGCCCTCCAGGATCTGGATTGAGCCCTCGCCGTACCCTTCAGACGCGCCGGCTTGATTGGTGTCGATCTTGGGCTGAAAATTGGAGCTGCCCTCACCACCCTCGCCTGAATGCACGCCTTCGATGGCACGGCCTGCGTTATCAGGAGTGGCTTCGTTGGGTTTGTTTTCTTCGGTCATAACTACGTTTTCTCAATCTCTTCAATGACCAAACCCGCTTTGGTTAGCGGGTTCGGTGAGGGTGGCGGTTCTGTTTTATTGACTGATGGGGCTTAAATCCGCATCGGCATCACAACGTATTTAAAGGCCGCGTTGTCGGGAATGGTCAACAGCGCAGAGCTGTTGGAGTCAGCCAGCTCGATCTTCACCATGTCCTGCTCCATGTTGGCCAGGGCGTCGATCAGGTAGGTGACGTTGAAGCCGATTTCGATCGCGTCGCCGCCGTAATCGATGTCGAGCTCGTCCACGGCCTCTTCCTGCTCGGCGTTGTTGGACGCCACACGCAAGGTGCCGGGCTCGATGTTCAGACGCACACCCTTGAACTTCTCGCTGGTCAGAATGGCGGTGCGCTGCAGGCTGGCCAGCAACGGCACACGGCCCAGGGTGATGATGTTTTTGTGGTTCTTGGGAATGACGCGGTTGTAGTCGGGGAACTTACCCTCGACCAGCTTGGTGACGAACTCCATGCCTTCGAAAGAGAACTTGGCCTGGTTACCGGCAAACTGCATCTCGATCGCGCCCTCTTTGTCGCTGAGCAGGCGCTGCATCTCGAGCACGGTCTTGCGCGGCAGGATCACTTCCTGGCGTGGCACCTCGACATCGAGTGTTGCCGACGAAAACGCCAGTCTGTGACCATCGGTGGCCACCAGGCTGAGCTGTTTGCCTTCAGCCACGAAGAGGATGCCGTTGAGGTAGTAGCGGATGTCGTGCACGGCCATCGCAAACGACACCTGGTTCAGCAGCTCTTTCAAAACCTTTTGCGGAACCGAAAAGCTAGGGCCAAAGTTGGCGGCTTCCTGCACCAGCGGAAAGTCTTCGGCCGGCAAGGTCTGCAACGTGAACCGGCTCTTGCCGCCCTTGAGGATCAGCTTGCTCTGCGCTGACTCCAGCGACACGGTCTGGTCGCTCGGCATCGAGCGCAGGATGTCGATGAGCTTGCGAGCACCCACGGTGGTCGTGAAGTTGCCCGTGTCGCCGTCAAGTTCGGCAGTGGTGCGGATCTGGATCTCGAGGTCGCTGGTCGTCAGCTGCAGCTGCGAGCCGGTTTTGCGAATCAGCACGTTGGCCAGAATCGGCAGTGTGTGCCTGCGCTCCACGATGCCTGCGACCGACTGCAGAACTGCTAAAACTTTATCCTGGGTGGCTTTGAGAACAATCACTGTCTTAACCTCTTGTTTCTTTAATTCAAATTAGTAGTAGTAGATAAGGGCAGCATGTTTCTGTGGACAGGCCCATTTTCTTCTTTTTGATCAACTACTTGGCGCTTGTTTAACCTTGTGGTCAAACGCCCCCTCAACCCTGCTGCCAAATATGAACAACTTTCAGAAATCCACTTCTCCTGTGGATAAGTCATGGGTTGTTCAAAAACTATCCACAAAGTTGTCAGGCGGGCCTGAAACAATGGAAAAGCGGCTGAAAAAGCATTCATTTTTCAGCCTTTCAGGGTTTGTTCCAGCACGTGCAGCTGCTGGTTGAGTTCGGTCATCTGCTGACGCTCGGCCGACATCTTGCGCACGGCATGTAACACCGTGGTGTGGTCGCGGCCGCCAAACAGCTCGCCGATCTCTGGCAGGCTCTTCTGGGTCAGCTCCTTGGCCAGATACATGGCAATCTGGCGCGGCCTGGCAATGCTGGCCGGGCGCTTCTTCGAATACATGTCGGCGACTTTGATCTTGTAATAGTCAGCGACGGTTTTCTGGATGTTCTCAACCGATATCTGCCGATTCTGGATGGACAACAGGTCGCGCAACGCCTCGCGAGCGAGCTGAATCGATATCTCTTTGAGGTTGAAGCGTGAATACGCCAGGATCTTGCGCAGCGCGCCCTCAAGCTCACGAACGTTGGAACGAACGTTCTTGGCCACAAAAAAGGCGACCTCTTCGGGCATGACCGTGCCTTCGGCCTCGGCCTTGCGAATGAGAATGGCCACGCGCATTTCGAGCTCAGGCGGCTCGATGGCGACGGTCAGGCCCGAATCAAAACGCGAGATCAGACGCTCGTGAATGTCGGTCAGGCCTTTGGGGTAGGTGTCGCTGGTCATCACAATGTGTGATTTTTTGGTCAGCAAGGCCTCAAAGGCGTTGAAAAACTCCTCCTGGGTGCGGTCCTTGTTGGCCAGAAACTGCACATCGTCAATCAGCAGCAGATCCAGCGAGTGGTAACGCTCTTTGAACTCGTCAAAAGTCTTGCGCTGATAGGCTTTAACCACATCAGAGACAAACTGCTCAGCATGGATGTAGAGAACTTTGGCGGCAGGGTTGTCGGCCAGCAGCTTGTTGCCGATGGCGTGCATCAAATGGGTCTTGCCCAGACCCACGCCGCCGTAGATAAAAAGCGGGTTATAAAGCTGGCCCAAACTGCTGGAGACATGCATGGCGGCGGCGCGGCCCATGCGGTTGGCCGTGCCTTCGATCAGGGTGTCAAAGGTCAGCGCCGTGTTCAGCCGGTTCTTGAACGGGGCACCGGCGACTTCTTCGGGCACCCCCAGGCCGGCGGGTTCAGAAACCCCGTTGCCCTCAAAGCTGCGCGTAAGAGGCATCGTCCGGGCGGTGGGTTCCCGCTGAGCGAGCGCTAACTCCAAGGGGATACTGTGACCGGAGATTTTTTCAAGCAGGGCGGAAATTCGGCCGGCGTATTGCGCGCGAATCCAGTCCAGCTTGAAGCGGTTACCGACATGAATGGTGACTTTGGACAGATCGGTCGCGACCTCGGCTACCAGCGGGCGGATCCAGGTATTGAACTGCTGCTCAGGCAACTCCTGCGCCAGGTGATCGACGCAGCTTTGCCACAGGTCATGGCTGGAACTGAAAGCGGAACCCTCACGCATGGGGTGTTTTGGCTGTAGCGCTACAGTGGTCAGCAGGCTTCTGCTTGTGGATATTATTAATTTTTGGCACCCGTTATTGTAGTCGTGCGCCCTAGTTATCCACAAAAAATTTGCTGCGGGTTTTAACCTAGTTCACCGCTCCGTGGCAACCGGCCCCATCTCAGCCTTTACCGCCAAAGCCGGGCCTAACTTGTTGCCACGTCTGGGAAATCTGCGATAATCATGGGTTTCCCTGACTCGTCGCGGGTTTGCAGGTCGTGCAGCAGCTGTTTATTGGTTGCTGAACCACGCATTGCGGATTTTGCAAAGGGAGCTTTGTAGCCTGTAGGACCCATCATGAAACGAACATACCAACCTTCCAAAATCAAACGCGCACGTACGCACGGCTTTCTGACGCGCATGAAAACACGTGGCGGCCGCGCAGTGATTGCTGCCCGTCGCGCCAAAGGCCGCAAGCGCCTGGCTGTATAAGCTCGCCCCGCAGGCCAGTTGCCTCACGCGCGGACGCTTGCGTTCGGGTCTAATGCAGCGGCTTCAAACCCGACCCCAGTTCCAGGCAGTCCTTGCCGGCGCCACTGTTGCAAGAACAAAGCATTTTGCATTGCACCGCAATGCGCTCGATGCCATGAACGCGCAAACCGTGCCCGCCAAAACCCATGCCGCGCCGGAGCTGTTTCCGGTGCGGGACACCTGGGTCGGGGCGATGGTGCCCAAGCGCTGGGCCAAACGCGCTGTGACGCGCAACGCCATCAAAAGACAGATCTACACCGTGAGCGCTGATTTTTTGCCCCTTTATCCCCAGGCCGCCTGGGTGGTTCGTTTGCGCCGTGATTTTTCCCGCAAGGAATTTACAAGCGCCAGCTCCGAAGCGCTCAAGCAGGCCGTTCGCAGCGAAGTGACGGCCCTGATGCAGGCCGGAGCGCCAGCCGCATGAAAGCGCTCGCCCACCCGCGCCGTTTGGCGCGCGCCATCATGCGCCTGCCGCAAAAAACACTGGTCACCCTGGTCAAGGGCTACCGCCTGCTGCTCAGCCCCTGGCTGGGCTCGTCCTGCCGCTTTGAGCCGACCTGCTCGGCGTATTCGCTGCAGGCGCTGCAGCAGCATGGCGCGACCAAGGGCAGTTATCTGACGCTGTATCGCCTGGTCCGTTGCCACCCCTGGTGCAACGGGGGCTACGACCCGGTGCCGCCCTCTGCGCCGCGCGAACCCTCCGGCAGATCTTCCCTTTTCACCCGTCTGGTCACGCCCGTGACTTCGAATTCCTCTAAAAAGAAGCCGTCATGAACGACATACGCCGCACCATTTTGTGGGTGATTTTTGGTTTTTCCATGGTCCTGTTGTGGGACCAGTGGCAGGTTTTCAACGGCAACAAGGCGACTTTTTTCCCATCGCCCGCGCCTGCGGCAAGCAGCCCTGCGCCGGCCGGCAAGCCGGCCTCAACCGCCAGTGTGCCCACCGGCGCGCCAGGCAGCAGCGCTGTGCCGGCACCGGCCGCCACGGCTGGTTCCGCAGTGGTGCTGCCGGGCGCCGTCCCCGCGACCACGCCGTCGGCTGGCAAACAGCGCCTGGTCGTGACGACCGATCTGCTCACACTGACTTTTGACACAGAAGGCGGCACGCTGGTCGGCTCGGCTTTCCCGCGTCTGAAGGACGTGGACGGCAAGACCGCCGGGTTCGTCCTGCTCGATGAAAGCGCTGCGCGCGTCTACGTCGCCCAGTCCGGCCTGATCGCCAGCGCCGCCGGCGGCAGCTTCCCGACCCACAAGACACCCATGACAGCCGTCCCTGGCGATCGCCAGCTCAAGGACGGTCAGGACAGCCTGGAAGTGAAATTCGAATCGGCCGAGGTCGGCGGCGTCAAGCTGGTCAAGACCTACACCCTCAAGCGCGGTGCTTACGACGTGGCGGTGCGCCATGACGTCGTCAACAACGGCGCCAACCCGGTGTCGCCACAGCTGTACATGCAACTGGTGCGTGACGGCAACAAACTGCCGGGCGAGTCGTCGCTTTATTCCACCTTCACTGGCCCCGCGCTGTACACCGCGGCGCAAAAGTACCAGAAGGTTGAGTTCAGCGACATCGAGAAAAACAAGGTGGATGTCGAAAAACACGCCAGCAACGGTTTTGTGGCCATGGTCCAGCATTATTTTGCCTCGGCCTGGATACTGCCCGACGGCCTGGAGCGTGACATTTTCCTGCGCAAGGTGGACACCAACCTGTATGCGGTGGGCATGATCACGCCACTGGAAGCCATCGCGCCTGGCGCCACCAAGTCGACCACCGCCACACTGTTTGTGGGCCCCCAGGAGGAAAAGCGGCTCGAAGCCATTGCGCCGGGGCTGGAACTGGTCAAGGACTATGGCTGGCTGACCATTCTGGCCAAGCCGCTGTACTGGCTGCTCGACAAGCTGCACGGCTTCATTCAGAACTGGGGCTGGTCCATTGTGGCGCTGGTGGTGTTGCTGAAAATGGCCTTTTACTGGCTCAACGCCAAGGCCTACGCCAGCATGGCCAAGATGAAGGCCGTCAACCCGAAGATCATGGAAATGCGCGAGCGCCTGAAGGACAAGCCGCAGGAAATGCAAGTCGCCATGATGAAGATCTACAAGGAAGAAAAGGTCAACCCGATGGGTGGCTGCTTCCCCATCATGATCCAGATACCGGTGTTCATCGCGCTCTACTGGGTGCTGCTCAGCTCGGTTGAAATGCGCAATGCGCCGTGGACTCTGTGGATCAAGGATCTGTCTTCCCCTGACCCTTACTTCATCCTGCCCGTCGTGATGACCTTGACCACCATGCTGCAGACGGCGCTGAACCCGACGCCACCGGACCCGATGCAGGCCAAGCTGATGTGGTTCATGCCGCTGATCTTCAGTGTGATGTTCTTCTTCTTCCCGGCCGGCCTGGTGCTCTACTGGATCACCAACAACGTGTTGTCGATCGCCCAGCAATGGGTGATCAACACCCGCATGGGCGTGCCGCCGCAGTTCAACCTGCCAAAGTTTAAGTAGCCCCCCGAAGCGCCGTTGGCGAGGTGCCATTGCCAGAGTCAATGGCTCTTCGTGTCCGTCCAAATCTGCGCAGGCAGGTTTGTAGCCGCGGCCTCTCAGCCCCCCAGACGGCGACACCCGCGGCCCGGCGAAGCCGGTTCCGCGATGTCTGCTGATAATGCTTACATGCTTGCGCGCCACCACGACCCCATTGCTGCCATTGCTACCGCGCCCGGCCGTGGCGCGGTTGGCATTGTGCGGGTCTCCGGCAAAAAAATCGCCGCGCTGGTGGCGGCTCTTTGTGGCCGCGCACTGATGCCCAGGCAGGCAACCTACCTGCCGTTTCGCGACGCACTGGGTGCACCCATCGATCAGGGCCTGGCCCTCTATTTTCCGGCGCCGCACTCCTACACCGGCGAGGACGTGCTGGAGCTGCAGGCTCACGGCGGGCCGGTGGTTCTGCAGTTGCTGCTGGCGCGTTGCCTGGAGGCGGCGGCGGCCATGGATGTCAAGACGGGCCAGCCGCTGTTGGCCGGCCTGCGGCCGGCCCAGCCCGGCGAGTTCACCGAGCGCGCTTTTCTGAACGACAAGATCGACCTGGCACAGGCCGAGGCCATTGCCGACCTGATAGACGCCAGCACCGAAACCGCTGCGCGCTCAGCTGCGCGCTCGTTGTCCGGGGAGTTTTCAAAAGAGGTCCACGTCCTGTTGGACCGGCTGGTGCATTTGCGCATGCTGGTCGAGGCCACGCTGGATTTCCCGGAGGAAGACATCGATTTCCTGCAAAAGGCCGATGCCCAGGGTCAGCTAACGCGGCTGCAGCAGACGCTGACCAGCGTGATGCACCGCGCCCAGCAAGGTGCCATCCTGCGCGAGGGCATCAAGGTGGTGATTGCCGGTCAGCCCAATGCCGGGAAAAGCTCGCTGCTCAACGCGCTGGCCGGCGCCGAGCTGGCCATCGTGACGCCGGTGGCCGGTACCACGCGCGACAAAGTCACCCAGCTGATCCAGATCGACGGTGTGCCGCTGCATGTGGTGGACACCGCCGGCCTGCGCGACAGTCTGCTGCCAGAAGTGGATGAGGTTGAAAAAATCGGCATAGCGCGCGCCTGGGGCGAAATCGAAACAGCCGATGCCGTGCTGTTTCTACATGACCTGACGCGCCAGGAGACACCGCAAGACCTGCGGATCGCGATGAACTACCAGGCCGCCGATGCCGCGATTGCGCAAGCCCTGGCTGGCAAACTGCCAGGCCGCATTCCGGTCATCGACGTGTGGAACAAGTCGGATATGGCCGGCGCGGCGGCGCTGGCAGGGATTTCTTCGGGCGTGGTGATTTCCGCCAAAACTGGCGCCGGCCTGCAGCCGTTGCGCGAGCAACTGCTGCAGGTGGTCGGGTGGCAGGCGGCTCCTGAAGGAGTGTTCATGGCGCGGGAGCGCCATCTGCGCGCACTGCGCGAGGTGAACACGCAACTGGCGCGCGCCGCAGATCAGCTGGGTGCCAGAACGCCCGCGCTGGACCTGCTGGCCGAAGACCTGCGCCAGGCGCAAAACGCCCTGAGCGCCATCACTGGCGCGTTCACGCCGGACGACCTGCTCGGGGAAATATTCTCGAAATTCTGCATCGGTAAATAGGCGGCGAAGCGCGTTGCGTCGTGCTCGTTGCAGCGCCTGCCTTGATGTATCAGCTGTAAGCGTGCGTTAACGTCCCTTGCCGCACGGGTGTCCGGGAGCGTATCTTCCGTGCATCATGAATGCACCGCTGACCACAGCGCTACGCTTTGACATCCAGGGCCTGGCCAGCGCCATATCGCAAAGTCACGCCAGCGACGCCATGCGTTGCCAGTTCACGCCACAACAGTGGGAGATCCTGGCTGACTACATGCAGCCGTTTGCGTTGCAGCAAGGCCAGGTGCTGATTGAACAGGGATCGACGGACCAGACCCTGTACTTCATCGAGAGCGGTACGCTGAGCGTCCACTACGAAGACGACAAAGGCCGGATTCGTCTTGCGCTTGTGGCCGCTGGCACCGTGCTCGGCGAGGGCGCGTTTTTTTCGCGCATGCCGCGCAACGCCACAGTACAGGCGTCCAATACCAGCAAGGTCTGGTGTCTGACTGCCCTGCGCTTCAAGGAACTTGCCAGCCGGCACAGCCCCATTGCCCTGGAGCTGAGCCTGGCCATGGGCGGCGTGCTCGCCAAACGTCTGTACAACCGGCCCAAACGTGTGGCCGTAACCTGAAATAGCCCGGAAAAGCGCGAGGGCTTGGGTGGTGTGCTGACCGTTAAAGCGTGATTTATTGCAGGCATCTGCGCAGCTTGTGCGCCTGCGATGCGAACAAGTCAGCCCCAGCCGGGAAAAAGCCCCGAAGGACTCAGTAAACTTCCAACAAGCAGACTGCCCAGTCTTTACAAGCAACCCAGATGGCCGCACGGCGGACCGTCGTTTTCCAGGCCAACCCATGTCCCTGTTCAATTGGTTTTCCGGCAAATCCGGCACGGACGCCGCCGTGCCAGGCAGGGCGCAACTGGACAGTGCCAGGTCTGGCCTGAGCCGTGACGACCGCACCCGCCCTGCGGCGGGCGTTCGCGACAAGGCGGCGTCGTTGCCGCAGAAAAATGCAAACCCCCAGGCGCGCAGCAGCGCCCACAAGTCGCAACGCCACGCCAAGCGCGAACTGCTTTACAACGCCGTGCGTGAAGCCATGATCCGCGCGGGTGTTTTGTCGGCCAGCTACAAATTCAAGGTGTTGTCGCAGGACCCGCGCGGCGAACAGTTCATGGTCATGATGGATCTGGCGCAGGAGTTTGGCGGGCAGACCGAGCGCCTGGCCGAGATTGAAGTGATGATTGCCCAAAGCGCCAAGTCGCGCTACAACATCCGGGTAACGGCGGTGTACTGGCGCATGAATGAGCTGGTCTCCGTCGGACGCCCCGCCACCCCAACGCCGGGCCATGGCCGACCGGCGCCATTGCATCACGCAGAAGCGGCGGTGATGGTGGCGACGACCCTGACGGAGCCGGCGATGGCTGCGCTCAAGCCCGTCGCGTCGCGCTACGAACCCATTCAGACGGACGAAGTGGCGGCCTTCAGGCAGGCGCTTGCTGCGGCCTCGGCTCAGGGCGTGCCGGTTGCGGACAATGGCCCTGCCGTCCGCAGCGGGTTGAGGTCTTACACCTTGCTCACCGGTTTCGAAGACACTGAAATGCCGGACTCACCGGCTGTGGTGCCGGCATTGAGCGCTACCCAGTATGGCGATCTCAATTAGGAGAAAAAATGAGCGCTAGCCCTTTGTGAACAGGCGCAGAAAGCTATAAATTTAATAGCAACGGGCGGTTCAATGGCCGCCGAAATCCAGCAAGGTGAACAGCGGGAGGCCGGCAGCCTGCAACTTGGCGGAGCCGCCCAGCTCGGGCAAATCGACAATTGCCGCGCCTTCCATCACCGACGCACCCAGTTGTTCCAGCAGTTTCTTGCCGGCCATCATGGTGCCGCCAGTGGCGATCAGGTCGTCGATCAGCAACACCTTGTCGCCGGCCTTGACCGCGTCGGTGTGCAATTCGACGGTAGCGCTGCCGTATTCAAGCTCGTAGGTTTCCTGGACGGTGGTGAAGGGAAGCTTGCCCTTTTTGCGAATGGGCACAAAACCGACGTTGAGCTCATAGGCCACCACGGCGCCAAGAATGAACCCGCGTGCATCGAGCCCGGCCACCACGTCCGGGCGCAGGGCCTTGTCCATGTAGCGGTGCACAAAGGCATCGATCAGCACACGAAACACCTTGGGGTCCTGCAGCAGTGGGGTGATGTCGCGAAACTGCACGCCAGGGGCAGGCCAATCCGGCACGGTGCGGATGTGGCCTTTCAGGTACTGGTTGACCGTCTGGTGGTTGAGGTTGTCGAGCAGGCGGTGATTCATGGGCGTTTGCAAAAAGTGCGGCTCCTATTTTGCATCGCGATGCGTCGTTCTAGGCACGTCCGCTGAGCAGTTTTTCTTCTGCGATGGCCAGGGCTTCGGGTTTGCCGGACAGGACCAGCGAGTCGCCGCCGCGCAGGGTGGTCTTGTCGTCATGGCTCAGAGGTTTGCCACTGCCGCGCCGCAGGCTGACGACCCGGACCCCGACCGCATGCAGCGCCAGGGCGCCCAGCGCCTGCCCGGCCACCCGGCTGCCCAAAGGCAGCGTGATCGTCGCCAGCCGTTCCTGGTCGATCTCGTTGACGGTGTTGTCGTCGGCTCCGTGAAAATAACCGCGCAGCAGGTTGTAGCGTGCGTCACGCTGGTCCTGCACCACGCGGATCACGCGGCGCATGGGCACCCCCACCAGCGCCAGCGCATGGCTGGCCAGCATCAGGCTGCCCTCAATGGCTTCGGGAACCACCTCGGTGGCACCGGCGGCCTGGAGCTTTTCCAAGTCGTGGTCGTCCACCGTGCGCACAATCACCGGCACCGTGGGCGCATGTGCACGGATGTTGGCCAGTACCTTCACCGCGCTGGGGGTGTCCAGGTAGGTCACCACCACGGCGCTGGCGCGGGCCAGGCCCGCCGCTATCAGGGCTTGCAGCCGCACGGCATCGCCGAACACAACGGAATCACCTGCCGCCGCCGCCTGGCGCACCCGGTCCGGATCCAGGTCCAGCGCCATGTAGGGGATGCCTTCGCCGTCCAGAATCCGGCCCAGGTTCTGCCCGCAGCGGCCATAGCCGCAAATGATCACGTGTTTGTTGATGTTGATGGACTTGCGCGCAATGGACGTCATCTGCAGCGACTGCTGCAGCCATTCGCTGCTGACGAGTCGCATCACGATGCGGTTGCTGTACATGACGATGAAAGGCGTTGCCAGCATGGACAACACCATGCTGGCCAGAATGGGATTGAGCAGTGCCGGCGGAATCAGGTTGTTGTCCTGTGCCAGCGACAGCAGCACAAACCCGAACTCGCCGGCCTGAGCCAGGTACAGGCCGGTGCGCAGCGACACCCCCGTGGTTGCGCCAAGGCCCTTGGTTAGCGCGGTGACCAGCACAAGCTTGAACAACACCGGCACCGTCAGCAGCAGCAGCACCAGCGGCCAGCGCGCCGCTACCTCCCGCCAGTCCAGCATCATGCCGATACTGATGAAGAACAGCCCCAGCAACACGTCATGGAAGGGCCGGATGTCAGTTTCAACCTGGTGCTTGAACTCGGTCTCTGAAATCAGCATGCCGGCAATGAAGGCGCCAAGCGCCAGGCTCAGGCCCGCCAGCTCGGTCAGCCAGGCCAGCGCCAGAGTGACCAACAACAGGTTCAATACAAACAGCTCTTCGCTTTTGCGTCTGGCCACCAGCGTCAGCCACCAGCGCATGACCCGCTGGCCGCCCATGAGCAGCAGGCCGACAAGCACTGTGGCCTTCAGGCTGGCAATCGCCAGGGCCATCAACAGCTTGTCCGGCGAGGAGCCGAGCGCGGGAATCAGCACCAGCAGCGGCACCACCGCCAGATCCTGAAACAGCAGCACGCCCATCACGCGTTTGCCGTGTTCGGACTCCATCTCCAGCCGCTCGGAAAGCAGCTTGACCACCACGGCCGTGCTGCTCATGGCAATCGTGCCCGACAGGGCCACCGCCGTCTGCCACGACATGCCCCACAGCGAGGGCGCCAAAAACGCCATAAACAGGGAGCCCAGGGTGGCCAGCACCATGGTTAACAGCACCTGCAGCAGCCCCAGGCCGAGCACATGGCGGCGCATGGAGCGCAGCTTGGGCAGGTTGAACTCCAGCCCGATCACAAACATCAGGAACACCACACCGAACTCGCCAAGACGGCGCACGCCGTCAGCGTTTTGCGACAACGCAAGCGCGTTGGGGCCGATAACCACACCCACAGCCAGATAACCGAGCATGGGCGGCAGCTTGAACGAGCGGCAGGCGACCACACCCAGCACAGCAGCCAGCAGGTACATCAGTGTGAGCTCAAGCGCGGTCATGTATTGATGGTAGCTGATGACCGGTGCACGCCCTCCCTTGCCGGGCCGGGTTCGGGGACGGCTCTATAGAATGCATGCATGAGCTTTGATCCCGTGAATTTTGACGCCGCACAGGCCCTTGCGCTGGCCCACAAAACCTTTGAAATTGAAGCGGCTGCGGTGCTTGGACTGAAAACCCGTGTCGGCCCTGAATTTGCGCGGGCTGTGCAGATGGTCCTCATCTGCAAGGGCCGTGTGGTGGTGATGGGCATGGGTAAAAGCGGCCACGTCGGCCGCAAGATCGCCGCGACCCTGGCCTCCACCGGCACACCTGCCATGTTTGTGCACCCTGCGGAAGCCAGCCACGGCGATCTGGGCATGATCACCGGCGCAGACGTGTTGTTTGCGATCTCCAACAGCGGCGAGGTGCAGGAACTCACGTCCATCCTGCCCGTGGTCAAACGCCTGGGTGTGCCCCTGCTGGCCATGACGGGCGGCTTGCAGTCCACGCTGGCGCGGCACGCCGACATCGTGCTCGACAGCAGCGTCGAAATGGAAGCCTGCCCCCTGAACCTTGCGCCTACCGCGAGCACCACGGCGCAGCTGGCGCTGGGCGATGCGCTGGCCGTGGCCCTGCTCGATGCGCGCGGCTTCAAGGAGGAAGACTTTGCCCGCTCTCACCCCGGCGGGGCGCTGGGCCGCAAGCTGCTGACCCATGTCAGTGACGTGATGCGTACCGGCGAAGCCGTGCCCGCGGTAGGCCTGCAAACCAGCTTTACCGAGTTGATGCGCGAAATGAGCAGCAAGGGCCTGGGCGCAGCCGCCGTGGTCGACGGGCAGCGGCGGGTGCTCGGCATCTTCACGGACGGCGATTTGCGCCGCCTGGTTGAAAAAGGCGTGGACCTGCGGGCCAGTACGGCGGAAAACGTCATGCACCCGAAGCCGCGAACCTTGCGCAGCGATGCGTTGGCGGTGGAGGCCGTCTCCCTGATGGAGCAATACCGCATCACCAGCGTGCTGGTGGTGGACGGCAACGATGCCTTGTGTGGCGCGCTCAACAGCAACGACCTGCTGCGCGCCAAGGTGATATGACCCCCACGTTTGTCACTTCGCGAGCCTTCGGCGGTGCACTGCCCCTGTCATCGATGGAAGGGGCCGGCCATGCTCGGGGCGGCCCTTCGCTGCGACCGATGACCCCCACGCGCGTCGCCCCGATGAAGGTTTTGGGTGCTCTCGTATGAAGGCCATGTCGCCCGCCCTGAACTTTGCGCCCGAACTGCTGCTGCTTGCGCAGAACGTCAAGGTGGCGTTCTTCGATGTCGACGGCGTGCTGACCGACGGTGGCCTGTATTTCGGCGAATATCCGCCAGGCGACGACCGGGCAACAAAGCACGAGGGGTTCACCACTGGCGGCGAAACGCTCAAGCGGTTCAACACCCTCGACGGCCATGGCCTGAAACTGCTGCAAAAGGCCGGCATCACGCCGGCCGTGATTACCGGCCGGGACAGCGTGGTGTTGCGCTCGCGCCTGCATGCGCTGGGCGTGACGCACTCGCATTTCGGCACCGAAGACAAGCGCCCTGCGGCAGAGCGCACCCTGAAAGCGTTGGGCCTGGACTGGTCTCAGGCGGCTTTCATGGGTGATGACTGGCCGGACCTGCCGGTGATGCGCCGCGTCGCCTTCAGCTGCGCGCCAGTCAACGCACATGTCGAAGTCAGGGCTGCGGCGCACTACGTTACCGGAACACGTGGCGGCGACGGCGCCGTGCGTGAGCTGTGTGACCTGCTGATGGTGGCGAGCGGCCGTTATGCCGGGCTGCTGCAGGAGTACACGCGCTGATGGCCGCCGCCAGCCGCTGGCTCCATGGGAACCTGGCCCCCAGCTGGCGCAATTCGCTGGACCGGTTATCGCGCGCTTGGGATCGGACCGCCATCTACATCCCGGTGCTGCTGATGGGGCTGCTGGCCCTGGGGACCTACTGGTTGGTGCGAAACACACCGGAGGCGTTGCCTCCGGATGGCCAGCGGGCCGTCACCACCGAGCCCGACTACTACATGCGCAAGTTCGGCATCAAGGCCTTTGATGAGACCGGCCAGCTCAAAAGTGACGTGTCGGGCAGCGAGTTGCGTCACTATCCCGATACCGACACGCTGGAAATCGACAAGGCGCTGATTCGCAGCTACAGCATCGAAGGCCGCCTGACGACATTCACCGGTGACCGGGCGCTGAGCAACGGTGACGGCTCCGAAGTCCAGCTGATCGGCAACGCCCGGGTGGTGCGGGATGCAGCGGTGGGGGCCGATGGCAGCGAGGGCCCGCAGCTTGAGTTCCGTGGAGAGTTTCTTCATGTCTTCGTCAACGAGGAGCGCGTCAAATCGCATTTGCCGGTGGTCATCAAGCGTGGCAATGACGAGTTTGAAGGCGACACGTTTGCCTATGACAACATGGACCGGGTGGTCGACCTCAAGGGCCGGGTGAAAGGTATTCTTGTGCCGCGAAAAGCGGCCGGCAGCGCACCTTGATCCGGGCGTCCTGATTCAGTCACGGCACGGAGGCCTTGCACATGTCCAGACTTGTTTTTATCACCGGCGCGTCCAGCGGCATCGGCCAGGCGCTGGCGCTGCGGTTTTTTCAGGCTGGCTATCGTCTGGCGCTGGTAGCACGCCGCACGGAAGCGGTCCAGTCGTGGGCCTTGTCCCATCGGCTTGACCCGGAAATCTACAAAATCTATGGCACCGATGTCTCCGCTGTCGACAGTATTGTCGCGGCGGGGCGGGCCTGCATGGCAGACCAGGGCTTGCCCGACGTGGTGATCGCCAACGCCGGGATCAGCATAGGCATGGACACCGCCGTGCGGGACGACCTCGATGTGATGGCGCAGACACTGGCAACCAACAACATCGGCCTGGCCGCCACCTTCCATCCCTTTGTCGAGGCGATGGTGCTGCGTGGCTCTGGCGCGCTGGTGGGTATCGGCAGCGTTGCCGGCATCCGCGGCCTGCCTGGGCACGCCGCTTACTGCGCCAGCAAGGCCGCGGTGATTGCCTATTGTGAGAGCCTGCGCGGCGAGTTGCGGCCTGGGGGCGTGAAGGTGGTCACGCTTTGTCCCGGCTACATCGATACCCCGCTCACTCAAAAAAACCGCTACGCCATGCCGTTTTTGATGCAGCCCGAAGCTTTTGCCGACAAAGCCTTTGCTGCGATTGAAGCCGGCAGCAGTTACCGGGTGATTCCCTGGCAGATGGGGGTGGTGGCCAAGTTGCTGCGCTTGCTGCCCAACGCCCTGTTTGACAGGGCCCTGGCGGGCCGGCCGCGCAAACGTCGCCAGGGGGGCGATTCGCGCTAGCTATAAAAACAATAGCCGCTTGTGTCCGTCGCGCAAGGGCGGGAAGGAAAAAGGCTTCAGAACCGAGGTCTTGAAGCCTTTTGAAGCTGTTTTCAGCCGGAAGCTGAAGGGGCTGTGGTTCCGGGCTTAATAGCCGCCACGTCCACCGCCGCCAGAGCCACCGGAACGGCCGCCGCCACCGCCACCGCCGTAAGGGCTGCGGAAACCGCCGTCGCTGCCGCCGCCGCCAGAACGTCCGCCGCCACCGCCGCCGCCGCCGTATCCACCACCGCCGCCACCGTAGCCGCCACCACCACCGCCACCGCCGAAGCCGCCGCTGCGTGGGGGGCGTGCTTCCATCGGACGGGCTTCGTTAACAACAACGCTGCGACCGCCCAACGGCTGGCCGTTCATGCCGGCAATAGCTGCCTGTGCTTCTGCATCGTTGCCCATCTCGACAAAACCAAAGCCTTTGGAGCGGCCGGTGTCGCGCTCCATCATGACCTTGGCGCTGGTGACAGCGCCGAACTGGCCAAAAGATTGTTGCAAGTCTTCGTCGCGAACCGAGTACGGCAGATTGCCCACGTAAAGTTTGTTGCCCATGAAGGGACTCCTCTAAAACACAAAAACAAAAGCGATGGGGTCCCGAAAGCACAACAAATCTTGAAACGTACCGCTGTAGCGCGCGAAACTGACCGATCACCTGACCTGTGTGGATTGTTATCCACACGCGCATAGTATGCGTCAGGCAGTCACAACACAAGCAGGCAGCGCTTCCTCCTGCGTCTGTCAAACCCGCATCAACAGGGGCCTGCGGGACTGTTTTGCCCTCGCGAGCCTTGCTCGGCGCGGGATGCGGACTTTTATCCACCAATCACCCCGTGTCTCGTGTGCGCATTGTCGCCTGCCCAAAAGACATCCCAGAAAAGTTTGCGCCAACTTACTTCGACGGCTTCTCATACCTGCGCGCTGCACATAGCCAGAGCGCGCGGGCTAAAACTTTTACGTTTGTACACAAAGAGCTGCCATTTGGCACCGCCGGGGGCGGCGCCAGGCCCTAGTCGGCGGGCCTGCCCACGCCTGCTGACGGGCCATCGGGTTCGTCTGTCACGCGTCGCCAGTGGGACATGGCGTGGCGCATGGTGAGCATCTGGTTTTCAAATTGTGGGCAGGCCTTGCACGCCATCAGGTGCAGCCGCAGCGCGACGCTGTCGGGCAGGCTCAGGGCGCGGTCCTCCCGGGCCACCAGCAGCGCTGCTGCCTGCTTGCAGGTGCGCATCAGGGGAAGGGACTTAATCTTCATGATGGCCATTCAGTGGGGAGGAGTGCCAAACCAGTGGATGGCCAGGCACTCGCGCAAGCGCAGGCGCGCACGGTGAAGTTGAACATAAAGGTTGGTCGGCGTCAGGGTCAGTTCCTTACAGACTTCTTCGCAGGACAGCTCCAGCCACTCCCGCATCAGGAACAGCCGGCCCAGCCCCGGTGGAAGGCGCTCCACACAAGCGTCGAGCACCGTGAAGAACTGGCGCTGTTGCAGGGTTTGATGCGGGTCACCCCACTCACCGGGTGGGCTGACAAAGTGACCGTCGACCTGGAAGGCGAGCTTGTCAAGTTCATCGGCATCGTCGTCGCCCCCGCAGTCGGGGAGGGACACTTCGCGGGCGTTGCTGCGGAGCAGGTCGATGACCTTGTGCTTGAGAATGCCGACAAGCCATGTCTTGAGCTGCGAACGGTTTCCGAAAGCCTGCGGCTTGGACAGGGCGGCCAGCAAGGTTTCGGAGACAGCATCTTCAGCCCAGGCGTCGTTGCGCAGCTGCAGCCGCGCAAAGCGCATCAGGTAAACCCGATGCTCGACGAGCTGTTCTTCAAAGGTAGTCATGGACGGCAAGTCTAGCCGCACCGCGGCGTGGTGACGGAAAAAAATGTGGTCAACGGCGTAAGAATCACGGCTTGGTGGCGACTAACATATTGCTTTGTTCGTAGCTGCAACCCACCAAGGACACCACCATGGGCTTCGCCAATCACGCATCACTGCTTACCGCGTCCCGTGGCGCTTCCCGTTCGGGCCGGAAGTTGCGGGGTCTGGCGGTGGTCGCCCTCATTTCGCTGGGGATGGCTGCACCCTTGCTGGCGCAAACGCCGCCGTCCACCACGAAGGCGGAAATCGCTGCGCCAGCGACCGCCGTGGTAACGCCGAACATTGAAGGCAAGACGGTGGAGGGCCGGCCGTTCAAGCTGTCTTCTCTCAAGGGCAAGGTGGTCCTGGTGTTGTACTGGTCCACCGGTTGCGCCGTATGTCGCGACAAAATGCCCGAGCTTCGGACCAACTACGAAGGTTGGGCCGGCAAACCGTTTGAGCTGGTGGCTGTCGCGACCGACAAGCGCATGCAGGATGTGGTGGACTACGAACGCATCATTGCACAGACGGTATCCACGAAACAGCAGTTTGTGCAGCTCTGGATGGGTGATAGCAGCTACCGCGACAACCTGGGCGCACATGCCCAGTTGCCCGCCGGTTATCTGATTGACAAAACTGGCAAGATTGTGGAGCGTTATGTGGGCCGCATTCCGCCTGAAGCCTGGGACCGTATCGCAGACCTGCTTTGATCGGCGCGGGGCCCGGTGTCGGCGGCCTGAAATTTTTTGCAAGAAAGTCGGCGCTGGCCGGACTAAGCTCCAACCAGATCAGAAATCTCTTCTCTTCTGGTTAAAACTTCAACTTCTGTAAACCAACCGGAGATTTTCAATGAACCAACGCGCCCTGATTACTGCAGCTGCAGCCTCCCTGCTCTCCACCATGCTGGTGGCCGCACCTGCCGTCGCCCAGCAGAAGGAAAAATGCTACGGCATAGCCAAGGCCGGCCAGAATGATTGCGCCAACCTCAACGGCAGCCACTCCTGCGCCGGTCAGTCCAAGGTTAGCGACGATGCCAACGAGTGGAAGTACGTGGCCAAGGGAACTTGCATCAGCATGAAGGGCCTCACAGCGGACCAGGCCAAGATGAAGGGCATGGAAAAGCCCATGATGGACAAGAAGAGCTGATAGCCCTTGTTCGGATGGCCAGGGAGCGAAGCGGCGCATTGTCACCATGAGTCGCCTCGTCTCCGCGCCAGCTTCGATGCCCCCGCCCGATGCTGTCGCTGACCATGCAGTTTCCACCGGCATAGGCTGGAGGCATCCGCACTATGCGGAGTTGCTCCAGTCCCGCCACGCGCTGGACTTTCTGG
Organism: Polaromonas sp.; assembly: GCF_041689105.1. Taxonomy (GTDB): domain Bacteria; phylum Pseudomonadota; class Gammaproteobacteria; order Burkholderiales; family Burkholderiaceae_C; genus Polaromonas. The sequence continues at coordinate 28,544 of NZ_JBDNGU010000035.1, forward strand.
AAGTGCATTCTGAAAATTTTTTTGCAGCTGGCGGCGCGGCCCTGGCAGTGTTGCAGCAGGGCCGTGAGATTTATCCCATCAGCCTGCACGGTGTAGGCCTTGCGCTGGGGTCAGCCACCGGGGTGGACCTCTGGCACCTTGACCAGCTGGCGCTGCTGGTGGACCGCATTGAGCCTGTGCGCGTCAGCGACCACGCGTGTTTTGCGCGCGGGATGTGGAAGGGCCAGGCCGTACACGCCGGCGATTTGCTGCCCATCCCCTTCAACGATGAGGCGCTGGACGTGTTGTGCCGCAACGTGCAGCAGGTGCAGGAGCGGCTCAAGCGGCCGATGCTGGTCGAAAACCTGTCGGCCTACATCACGCTGGCGGGCAGCGAGCGCAGCGAAACCGACTTCCTGGGCGCTCTCGCCCAGCGCACCGGCTGCCAGCTTCTGGTCGACGTGAACAATATTTATGTCAACGCGCTCAATGTGAACAGCGCGCGGCTGCCCGGTGACGCGCCGGCGGACCCCGTGCTCGCCTGCAAGGCCTGGCTGGACCAGCTGCCGCCCGCAGCCGTCGGCGAAATCCACCTGGCCGGGCATTGTGTGATGGACGACATCGTGATCGATGACCACGGCAGCCGCGTGGCCGACGACGTCTGGCGCCTGTATGCCCATGCCCTGGAGCGCTTCGGCGCGGTGCCGTCGCTGGTCGAGTGGGACACCGCCCTGCCTCCGCTGGCGGTGCTGTTGGGCGAGGCCGCGCAGGCCCGCGTGCTGGCGCAGGCACATGCCCCCAGGGCGGAGCTTGTCCCATGAGCGCCGCCATCGGCCTGGCCGCGCAGCAGCAGGCCTTGCTGCAGGCCCTGTACCTGCCGCGCCACCAGGACGCTATGAAAATAATAGCTGCTTGTGCCCATCCCGAAAGGGCTGGAAGCCAAAATTATCTTGAACGCGGGCTGCAGGCCTACCGCAGCAACGGCCATGCACTGGCGCAGCGCGTTCTGTCCGCAGCCTACCCGGTGTTGGCCCAGCTGACAGGCGCTGAGAGTTTTGACACCCTGTCGCGCCACTTCTGGCAAAGCCATCCGCCGGTCCGTGGTGACATGGCGCAGTGGGGCGCGGGTTTCGCCGACTTCATCAAAACGCTTGCCGACCTGATGCGAGAAGAGCCTTACCTGGCCGACGTGGCGCGCGTTGAATGGGCCTTGCACACGGTCGCCACGCAGGCCGACGGCCAGGCCGACCTGTCCTCGTTCGCCCTGCTCGAAAGCCGGGAGCCGTCCGACACGGCGCTGGTGCTGAGCCCCGGTGCGCAGTGTCTGTCCAGCGTGTTTCCGGTGGTCAGCATTGTGCAGTCTCATCTGGCGGGCGAGCCCACGCTGCAGGAGGCCGGGGAGCGCTTGCGTGCCCAGGTCGCCGAAACCGCGCTGGTCTGGCGCCATGGCCTGAAACCTTCATTGCGGCAGGCCCAGGTCGGTGAAGCTGTTTTTATCGCCGCGCTGCAAGAAAACCGCTCACTGGCCGACTCACTTTCAGCCGCGCCAGGGTTTGATTTCCCCCAATGGCTTGTGCCGGCGGTACAAACCGGCTTGCTTCTCAGCGCCCGCGCCCTGTGAGCCCACCTTGAAGGACAACACCATGAACATTACCGCCACCACCCCGCTGCAAAAAGTATTGGGGCTCTGGCGCCGCTTCAGTGCTGGCCTGGACACGCTGCAACCTGCCGCCGCATTGGCTGCGCGCCTGTATGTGGGGCAGGTCTTTTTTGCGTCGGGCCTGACCAAGCTGCGTGATTGGGAAACCACGGTGGCCTTGTTCACCGACGAATACGCGGTGCCCCTCTTACCGCCGGCCGTGGCTGCTTTCATGGGCACGGCGGGCGAGCTGGTGTTGCCAGTCTTGCTCGTGCTGGGGCTGGCCGGGCGCTTTTCCGCGCTGGGCCTGTTCGTTGTGAACGCGGTCGCGGTGATTTCACTCAGCGAGATCGCACCGGCGGCGTTGCAGCAACACGTCTTCTGGGGTGCGCTGCTGGCCGGGCTGGCGATTTACGGCGTGGGACCCTGGTCGTTGGACCGCAGGCTTGCACCCAGGCTCCGGCACGGCCAGGAGATGTGAGCCAAAACCGGCCTTGGCCCCTATAGGGTCGGCGCAAGCAGCTATTAATTCAGGAGCAATGCCGTTTCGCAACGGGCGCAGCGCCGGGAAAGCCTGCCGCCTACCAGTTGACCTCACGGTCCGGCGTTGAGCCGATCCGGTGAATCGACAGGTCGGCGCCTTCATATTCTTCTTCCTGCGTCATGCGCAGCCCCATGGTGGCTTTGATGATGCCGTACACGGCCAGGCCCGCCAGCAAGGCCCAGCCCACACCCATGGCCGTGCCGATCAGCTGCGCGCCCAGGCTCACACCGCCCAGCCCGCCCAAGGCCTTGCTGCCGAAGATGCCGGCGGCGATACCGCCCCATGCACCGCACAGGCCGTGCAGCGGCCAGACGCCGAGTACGTCGTCGATCTTCCAGCGGTTTTGTGTCAGCGTGAACATCAATACAAACACCGCGCCGGCGATGCCACCGGTGACCAATGCGCCCAGCGGATGCATCAGGTCCGAACCAGCACACACGGCGACCAGCCCGGCCAGCGGGCCGTTGTGCACAAAACCCGGGTCGTTCTTGCCGAGCACCAGCGCCGCCAGCGTGCCACCCACCATGGCCATCAGCGAGTTCACGGCAACCAGGCCGGAGATCTTGTCAATGGTTTGCGCGCTCATGACGTTGAAGCCAAACCAGCCGACCGTCAAAATCCATGCGCCCAGCGCCAGGAAGGGAATGCTCGATGGCGGGTGTGCCGAGATGCCGCCGTCCTTGCGGTAGCGGTTGCTGCGCGCGCCGAGCAGTATCACCGCCGGCAAGGCCAGCCAGCCTCCCACGGCGTGGACCACGATGGAGCCGGCAAAGTCATGGAACTCGGCCCCGGTCAAGGCCTTGATCCAGGCCTGCACCCCAAAATTCTGGTTCCAGACAATCCCCTCAAAAAACGGGTAGACAAAACCGACGATTACGGCCGTGGCCAGCAGCTGCGGGTAAAAGCGAGCCCGCTCCGCGATGCCGCCCGAGATGATGGCCGGGATGGCGGCAGCAAAGGTCAGCAGAAAGAAGAACTTCACCAGCTCGTAGCCATTTTTGACGGCCAGCTGCTCGGCACCGACAAAAAAGCTGGTGCCATAGGCCACGCCGTAACCGACGATGAAATACATGATCGTGGAGACCGAGAAGTCCACCAGAATCTTCACCAGTGCATTGACCTGGTTCTTTTTGCGAACCGTGCCCAGTTCCAGAAATGCAAAACCGGCATGCATGGCCAAGACCATGATGCCGCCCAGCAGAATGAACAAGGCGTCCGAGCCCTGTTTTAGTGCGTCCATAAAGCCCCTCTTGAATGGTTTGAGCTGTTTTAGTGCGAAATCAGCGTGTTAAAACTAGCGGCACCAAAAGTAAGCAAAAACTGCGCCAGATGAGTGCGCACCAATCTGGGTGCTGTTGCCGGGTTAAGTGCGGCTGCGAGGATTACAATAGTTGTCTGTCATTGGGGAGTAGCTACCCTTTCAATCCTGAAAGGGGCTTGCGTCAACAGACTTGTCCATCACGGACATGGCGCCAGCAGTCTTCGGACCCAGCGAGACCTTTGACTGCACAGCTCCTGCTCATGGCCGGGGACGCGGTGCAGTCAATGGTTATCGGCCGGAGTCTGTTTGTATGGAAGCGTTCCTCGTCTCTACGGGCATCGTCGCCCTCGCCGAAATGGGCGACAAGACGCAACTTCTCGCTCTCGTCCTCGCTGCCCGTTTTCGCAAGCCCTGGCCCATCGTGGCCGGTATTTTTGTGGCCACCATCGCCAACCATGCGCTGGCCGGTGCCCTCGGCGCCTGGCTCACCACCTTGATCAGCCCGCAGATGCTGCGCTACATTCTGGGGGCATCCTTTCTGGCGATGGCGGTGTGGATGCTGATTCCCGACAAGCTGGAAAGCGACGAGGAGGGGAAGGCGCCGCGTTTTGGTGTCTTTGCGACCACGGTGGTCGTGTTCTTCCTGGCCGAGATGGGCGACAAGACGCAAATCGCCACGGTGATGCTGGCGGCGCGTTACGACGCCATGGTTGCCGTTGTGGCCGGCACCACGCTGGGCATGATGCTGGCCAACGCGCCCGTGGTCTGGCTCGGCGAACGTGTCACGCGCCTGGTGCCGCTGCGCGTGGTGCACATCATTTCGGCGATCATCTTTGCCGTGCTCGGCGTGATGGCTTTGTTGATCAAGGCGTGATGCAGGCCCTTCTTTATTCAAGCAGGAGCTGCGGAACTGGCTTTGCCAGGCCGCAGGCGCAGCGGCCCCCTCGGGGGGCAGCGCATTACACGCAGCCGAAGGCGGCGTGAAAAGCGTGGGGGTATACTCGATCAGCGCCGATTTGCCAGCTTGCGGGCGCTTAAAAAGTACAGCTAAAGACGACATCCACGACCCGGACTCGCTTTTAGCGATGCCGGGTTTTTGTTTTGTGGGGCTTTCCTTGACGCTTGTTGCCACGCCGCAGTCCATGCATTTTGCCGACGCCTTGCCGCTGCAAAGCGGGGCGTCCCTTCGTGCCTACGATCTGAGCTACGAGACCTACGGCACGCTCAATGCCGACGGGTCCAATGCCGTGCTGATCTGCCACGCGCTCAATGCCTCGCACCACGTGGCCGGCGTGTACCTGGATGACGCCGGCGCGGTGCAGCCGAGGTCCGAAGGCTGGTGGGACACCATGATTGGCCCCGGCAAGCCGGTGGACACCGATGTTTTTTTTGTCATCGGCGTCAACAACCTCGGGTCCTGCTTCGGATCAACCGGTCCGATGCAGCGCAACCCCGACAGCGGTGAAACTTATGGCGCCGACTTCCCGGTGGTTACGGTGCAGGACTGGGTTGACGCACAGGCCAGACTGCTCGACGCCATGGGCATCACCACGCTGGCTGCGGTCATGGGCGGCAGCCTGGGCGGCATGCAGGCGCTGAGCTGGACGCTGCAATACCCGGACCGCGTGCGCCACGCGGTGGTGGTGGCCAGCGCGCCCAACCTGACCGCCGAAAACATCGCTTTCAACGAGGTAGCGCGCCGCGCCATCGTGACCGACCCGGATTTTCATGGCGGGCACTACGGGCGCCATGGCGTGCTGCCGCAGCGCGGCCTGCGCATCGCCCGCATGATTGGTCACATCACGTATCTCAGCGACGACGTGATGAACGAGAAATTCGGGCGCCAGTTACAGGCCCCCACGCTTGTCGCTTCGCGTACTACGCTGCCCCCCGGGGGGGCGCTGCGCCTGCGGCCCGGCGAAGCCGGTTCTGCGGCCCCGGCTGGTGAAGAAGAGGCCTCCTCTCCGGTCGCGTCCCCTTTCAAGTACTCGACACAGGACGTGGAGTTTCAGATCGAGAGTTATTTGCGTTACCAGGGCGACAAGTTCAGCGAGTACTTCGATGCCAACACTTACCTGCTGATCACGCGGGCGCTGGATTATTTTGACCCGGCGCAGGCCTTTGGCGGCAACCTGACACAGGCCCTCGCCCTGGCCAGGGCCCAGTTCCTGCTGGTGAGCTTCACCACCGACTGGCGGTTTTCGCCCGCGCGCAGCCGCGAGATCGTCAAGGCGCTGCTCGACAACCAGCGCGACGTGAGTTACGCCGAGATTGACGCGCCGCACGGTCACGATGCCTTTTTGCTCGATGACGCCCGCTACCTGGGCGTGGTGCGCTCCTACTTTGAGAGCAAGGTGGCACCATGAAGCAGCGCACATCCGCTTTGAGGGCTGACCAGCAATCGATCGCCCGCCTCGTGCCTGAAGGCGCTCGCGTGCTTGACCTCGGTTGCGGCGACGGCGCCATGCTGGACCACCTGATTCGTGAACGCGGCTGCACCGGCTACGGCGTGGAGATAGACGACGCCAACATCCAGGCCTGCGTGGCGCGCGGCGTCAACGTGATTCAGCTCAACCTCGATGAAGGCCTGGCGATGTTCGGCGACGCCAGCTTTGACGTGGTGCTGCAGATCGACACCTTGCAGCACCTGCGCAATGCCGAGGTGATGCTGCGAGAGACCGCGCGGGTGGGCCGTACCGGCATCGTTGCCTTCCCCAACTTCGGCCATTGGCCGAACCGCCTGGCCGTGCTGCGCGGCCGCATGCCGGTCACCAAGGTCCTGCCCTACCAGTGGTATGACACGCCGAATATCCGCGTCGGTACCCTGCAGGACTTTGCCGTACTGGCGGCAAAAAACCGGCTGCAGATCCTCGACTCGTTTGGTTTGCAGGACGGGTGCGAAATCCGCTTCTGGCCCAACGCCCGCGCCAGCAGGGCGGTGTTCAAGTTCCAGCACGGCGAGAGCAGGGAGCCGCTTGGATGACCAACGTTCCACTACCGCGCGGCACCGCACCCAACTCTGTGTCTTTTGCCGACGCCTTGAAGTTCTGGCTCAAGCTCGGCTTCATCAGCTTCGGCGGGCCGGCCGGGCAGATTGCCATCATGCACCGCGAACTGGTCGAGCAAAAACGCTGGATCTCGGAAAAGCGCTTTCTGCATGCTCTCAACTACTGCATGCTGTTGCCAGGGCCAGAGGCGCAGCAACTCGCCACCTACATCGGCTGGCTGATGCACCGCACTTGGGGCGGCGTGGTGGCCGGTGCGCTGTTCGTGCTGCCCTCGCTGTTTATCCTGATCGCGCTGAGTTGGGTGTATGTGGCCTTTGGCGATCTGCCGCTGGTGGCGGGTATTTTTTACGGCATCAAGCCGGCAGTCGCCGCGATTGTGTTGCAGGCGGTGTACCGCATTGGCAGCAAATCGTTGAGAAATCCGGCCATAGCCCCCGTCCCGTGGGCGGTGGCAGCTATTAGTTTTATAGCGGTTGCGTTTTTCGGTATCCCCTTCCCGTGGGTGGTGCTGGGCGCGGCGATCACGGGCGGGCTGTGCGCCCGGTTCGCGCCCGGGCAGTTTGCTTTCGGCGGTGCGCATGGGACGGCGCAGTCGGCGCATGCCCCGGCGCTGATCGACGACGACACGCCCACGCCCGAACATGCGCGCTTCAGCAAATCGCGGCTGGCCCGGGTACTGCTGGTCGGCGCTGTGCTCTGGCTGCTGCCTATGGCCGCGCTGATGGCCTGGCAGGGTTGGGGTGGTGCCTTGACACAGATGAGCTGGTTTTTCACCAAGGCCGCGCTGCTGACCTTTGGCGGCGCCTACGCTGTGCTGCCTTATGTCTATCAGGGTGCGGTCGAACAGTTCGGCTGGCTCACCGGGCCGCAAATG
>NZ_JBDNGU010000036.1:0-15756 GCF_041689105.1 Polaromonas sp.
CACTGGACTGCGGCAGGTCTTCGAACAGGCCCGCCTTGCTCGCCACGTCTTCTTGCTCTGTTGGATTTGACATGCCGTTTCGACAAACCAGTCGGCGGTGAGTTCAATGAGATTGGAGAAAAACTCTCACTCTCTCAGGCGAAGTCCGCTTAATTCGAATCGACCGTCGCGGCGGGGAAGTCATCCTGCAGCGCTCGCGCGGCGGCTTCATCGCGGAGGCGAGCCTCGACAGCCGCTCCTACCACTGCGACGCCATCGCAGCAGAATCCACCACGATGCTCATGTTCACCGCATCGGCTTTTCGGCAGGCCTTGGAAGATGACTTTGTTTTTTGCCGGGCCTGGCAAACGCAGTTAGCCAAGGAGGTGCGCAAGCTGCGAGCCCAATGCGAGAGGATGGCCCTTAACAGTGCAGCCGACCGCGTCAATCACTACATCGAGTCCGAGGGGTCTGATGGCGTCATCACATTGAGTCAGTCCCGCAAGTCGTGGGCCGCCGAATTGGGCATTACTCACGAAGCCCTCTACCGGACTTTGAGGGGTATGCAAGATGACGGCGTTCTTGAGGTCGCGGAGAATCGTCTGTCCATAAGGGTTTGAACCGATGCTCTGCGGACAAGCATTCCTTTGCCAAACATCACCGCGCTAAACCCAGTACTTTTTCGGACTTCATAGCGATGCCAGTGTTGGCGCTCCTGAAACGCTGACTAGATTTTGAGCCGCGTGTCCCCTATCGCTGTGAAGCTGATACTGTGATAACTGTGTGTCAGAATAATCGAATGGCAGCTTCTGCTCGGTCGCGTGAGTTCAAATCAGCGAGTCGACAGACTGCAATCGCAGCAAAGGAGCCCGTGGCCAGTGATCCATGCGGCGCCCCGACTAAGCGGAGGTCAAATCATGGCAGATAGCCGACAGCCAGATCCGCGAAGTGGATTCACATGCTGTGTCCAGAGCTTGAATGGCTGCTGCTCGCCACTTTGCAATCAGTGACTACGTCGAATATTAGGTGGGAAGTCACGCGCGAGCGTGTTACAGCCGGCGCAGGAAAAGTTCTCCCGGTTGACAGGGTCGGACCAAGCCTAAGCCTGAATTCCGAGACCAACGAGGCTTATCTTGCTACCTTGAAGTTCGCGCACAACGAAGGTGGCGCTTCCGCAGTGAACGCTGTCGCCCACTACCGGAGGACGGCCAAGTTCAGCCGCGATCCACTCGCCCAAGGGCATAGACTGCTGAGTGGGCATGGGCAGACCGTAGAAGCTACAAACGTCTCCCACAGGTGCGCTGGGGTCCAGCGAGAAATCCTGAAACACAGCGCGCATGTGAGATTCGTCACCCGGATCAGGCAAGGCCACGCCCAGTCGGCGCGCCACTAGCGCAATAGTGGTTCCTTGCGTCAGCAAGGAAACCAGCACCACAACAAAAGCAATGTTGAACAATAAGCCCGCCTGCGGCGTGCCCGCCATCAACGGAAACAGCGCCAACACAATGGGCACGGCACCACGCAGCCCCACCCAGGCAATGAACCAAGTCTCTTGCGCTGTAAAACGAAACGGCAGCAAACATAACCACACCGCCACCGGCCGCGCCACAAATATTAAAGTCAAGGCCACTGCCAGACTAGAGCCGAGTGAGCCCACCATCGTGGACGGTGTGACTAGCAGACCCAGCAGCAAAAACATGCCCGCCTGTGCCAGCCAGGCATAACCGTCCATCGCCGCGAGCGTGGGCAGCACAACCACGGACGCCCGGTTAGCCACGATCAGGCCATACAGATAAATCGCCAGAAAGCCGGAACCACCCAACAATCCGGTACCAGCGAACACGCTCAAGCCTCCGGCTCCTATCAAAAGCGCCACAATGCCGCCTCCCGCATCACGCGACGCCACTTGGTGCAGTAACCCGGCCATAGCAAACCCGCTGGACACCCCAACCAGCCCACCCCAACCGAATTGCTGCACAAACGAGCGAGCCGTAATGAGCAGGTCGGCACCGGTCCAGGTGCCCGACTCCAGCAGGATGATCAGGGCCAGCGTCATGTAAACCGCCATCGGGTCGTTCACACCTGACTCAATCTCCAGCGTGGCGGACACGCGCTCGTTTAACACCACACCGGAGCGGGTGAGCAGTGCAAACACCGCCGCAGCATCGGTGGAGCCAACAATCGCACCCAGCAACAGCGCAGTGCCCCAATCCAGCCCCACAAACACCACGCCCGCCACCGCTGTAATAGCCGCGCACACCACGACACCCAAAGTGGCCAGCACCGAGGCTGGCCGCAGCCCGGTGCGAAATCTCGCAAAAGTCGTGCGCAAACCACCGTCAAGCAAGATAATCGCCAACGCAATATTGCCGACCCAAAAACTGAGCTTGTAATCATTGAACCGGTAGCCGCCTATTCCGTCTTCCCCAGCCAAAATTCCAGCGAATAAAAAGACCAACAAAAACGAAAACCCAATGCGCGCTGAAAACAAGCCCGCCAACACGCTGGCGAAGACCAGTGCGGCGGCAGCGAGTAACGGCAGGTTGACGAAATCCATGCCTCAAGTATCAACCACACGAACCCTGCCGCTGACACACGCTACCTCGACTTCGCGGCCGCGCGAAGTTACAAATTCTGGGTCGGCGAGCGAAGCACTGCTGCGCGCCGCATTTTCGTCGTCCAAAATGTGATGTGCGTCGGCGATCTTGCGTCCTAAATCCTAATGGCAAGAGTCCGCTTTCGCAGCATTGCAGTCGCTCGGCGTGTTTATGACTTAAAAAATCAAGCGTTGCAAATTTTGTGCGCTGTCAGCCTGCACGGATTCTGAAGAGCTGTTGACGGCTCTAATTGCCCGGCATAGATGCGTTGAAACGGGAAAACCGGCTCCCCAAAGCGCTGTCGGGCCCCGGTCACGATAATCGGTGCATGACCCAATCTACTTTCCCTTCTCCGGCACCTGTTGCCGCGACCTTTGGTTCGGGAGATGTTGGCAACGATTTCAGCACCCTTTCCCTGAATCCTGCCACGCTCGCCAACCTGACCTTGCTGGGCTACACCCGCATGACACCGGTTCAGGCCGCCAGCCTGCCGGTGGCGCTGCTGGGCAAGGACCTGATCGCACAGGCCAAAACCGGCAGTGGCAAGACCGCCGCTTTTGCCCTGGCCCTGCTGGCCAATCTCAACGTGCGCCGCTTTGCGGTGCAGGCCATGGTGCTGTGCCCGACGCGCGAGCTGGCCGATCAGGTGGCGACTGAAATCCGGCGGCTGGCGCGGTCTGAAGAAAACGTCAAGGTGGTGGTGCTGTGCGGCGGCGTGCCGCTGCGCAACCAGACGGCCAGTCTGGAGAACGGCGCGCAGATTGTGGTTGGCACGCCCGGCCGCATCATGGACCACCTGGCGCGCGGCAACCTGACGCTGGAGGCCATGAACACCCTGGTGCTCGATGAAGCCGACCGCATGCTGGACATGGGTTTTTTCGAGGACATCGTCACCGTTGCCAAACAGTGTCCGAAAGAGCGCCAGACCCTGCTGTTTTCGGCGACCTACCCGGAAGGCATCGCCAAACTCAGCCAGCAGTTCATGAAAACGCCGCAAACCATCACGGTGCAGGCGCAGCATGAAAAAACCAAGATCCAGCAGCGCTGGTACCAGGTGCCCGACAGCGACCATGACGAGGCGCGCCTGGGCGCTGTGGCGCAGGTACTGCGCCACTTTCGCCCAGCCAGCACCCTGGCTTTTTGCAACACCAAGTCGCAGTGTCGCGCGCTGGTGGCTTATTTGAAAGAGCAGGGTTTCAGCGCGCTGGCGCTCTTCGGCGAGCTGGAGCAGCGCGAGCGCGACCAGGTGCTGGTGCAGTTTTCCAACCGCAGCTGTTCGGTGCTGGTGGCGACCGACGTGGCCGCGCGTGGGTTGGACATTGCGCAACTCGCCATGGTCATCAACGTGGACGTGACGCCGGACGCCGAGGTTCACATCCACCGCATCGGCCGCACTGGCCGAGCCGACGAAGAGGGCTGGGCCATCAGCCTGGCCAGCATGGACGAGATGGGTTACGTCGGCAAGATCGAAGTGCTTCAGAAGGCCGAGTCCGAATGGCACAAGCTGACCGAGTTGACGCCGGCCAGCAACGAGCCGCTGCTGCCACCCATGGTGACCCTGCAGATCGTCGGCGGTCGCAAGGAAAAAATCCGCGCTGGCGACGTGCTGGGCGCACTGACCGGTGATGCTGGCAACATCCCGCCTTTCACGCGTGAGCAGGTCGGCAAGATCAACGTCAACGAGTTCTCCACCTATGTCGCCGTAGACCGCGCGCTGGCCAGCCAGGCACAGCAAAAGCTCGCCAACGGCGGTGTCAAGGGTAAAAGCGTCAAGGTGCGCTTCATGGATGAAGCCTGAAGACACTCGCTTGGCGCCGGTTGCACAGCGCCCCGGGCTTGCTGTGGTGGTGGGTGCCGGCGGCGGGCTGGGTGCGGCCTTGCTGGCGCAGTTGCAGGCGGACGGTTCTTATGCGCGCGTTCTGGCGTTGGGGCGCAGCAGCGAGCGGCCCATCGACTACGCGCAGGAGGCCAGCATCGCCGCTGCAGCGCAGGCGGTTGCGGGTATCTGCGACCAGTCCGGGCTGGAGCTGCGACTGCTCTTGGTTGCCAGCGGATTCCTGCACGGCGAAGCAGGCCAGCCCGAGCGCAGCTGGAGCCATCTGGACATGGCCTACCTGCAACATGTTTTTCTGGTGAACACGCTGGGACCGGCGTTGTTGATCAAGCATTTCTTTCCGCTCTTGCCCAAGCGCGGGCGCTGCGTGGCCGGCTTTGTGTCGGCCCGGGTCGGCAGCATTGCCGACAATGCGCTGGGTGGCTGGTACGGTTACCGCGCCTCCAAGGCAGCACTGAACCAGCTGGTCAAAACCGCATCGATTGAACTGACGCGCCGCAACCCGGACAGCGTGTGTTTGGCGCTGCACCCGGGCACCGTGGACACGGCTTTGAGCCAGCCTTTCGCCAAAACAGGGCTCAAGGTGCGACCGCCGCAACAAGCTGCAAGAGAACTGCTGGGGGTGATCACTGCCGTGCAGCCGGCCGACACCGGTACGCTGATGGACTACCAGGGGCAGACATTGCCTTTTTGATGAGGCATCAGAAAAAAAGGCCTCTCGCCTTTTCGGTTAAAGCGCAAGAAGCTATTAAAGTGATAGCAAAATCACGCAGCTCAATGCGCCAGGCAGCGTGTCTGTAGGCGGTCAAGCCCCTCCAGGGGTCAGACATACCGCCTTGGCGTGTGGGCGTGCGGCGCCTGCGCGGGGGCAGTTTGTCCCGACTTGCCTGAAAGGGTGTCAGCGCAGGCGACAATGACGCAGAGCGTGATTGCCGCGCGTTCTAATTCCGTTTCCATTTCAATAGTGCTGTCATCCCGGACCTGATCCGGGATCCAGCCCGCATGAACCACAGGCGCGGGCTGGGGCAGCATGGGTTGCGGGTCAAGCCTGCAATGACAATCGGGTTGAAATAGAAATGGAATAAGTGTGTTGGGCAGGCCGCCGGCACTTGCCGCAACGCGTGTGCCCTCTTTTGCCATCTGCCTGCACGCCACACCCGCGCGCAAAAGGCACTACCTTTTCAGGAACTTCCGCATGGTCAGGCTCAAATTTTCCATCGAACTCGGTTACCAGGTGGCCGACGCAGGCTGCGATTTTGTATTCAATATTCATGCGGCGCAGACACGCCAGCAAATCGTGCTCAGCGAAACCCTGGGCATCAGCCAGGTGCTGCAGCCCGACATCTACACCGACGCTGTCAGCCACAACCGCTACCTGCGCTTTCGTGCTGCACCCGGTCCGCTGACGGTCGGTTACTCGGCGACGGTGGATGTGCACCATTACCGTGAGCAGCCCGAGCATCTGCCCGAGATTGGCGTGCTGCAGCTGCCCGGCCAGGTGTTGCCCTATCTTTATCCCAGCCGCTATTGCCCGTCTGACCGGCTGCACCGGCTGGCCGTCAAGGAGTTTGGCCACCTGCGCCAGGGTTACAGCCGGGTGCAGGCCATCCGCGACTGGGTCAACCAGCGCGTGACATTTGCGTCCAACACCTCGACCGGCTACACCACGGCGGTGGACACCCTGATCGACGAAACCGGCGTGTGCCGCGACTTTGCGCACCTGATGATCGCGCTGTGCCGTGCGGTCAACATCCCGGCGCGTTTTGTCAGCGGCATCGACTATGGCGCAGACCCGGCGCTGGGTCCGACCGACTTTCACGCCTATGTCGAGGTGTATGTGGGCCACCGCTGGTACATGCTGGACCCGTCGGGTACGGCCATCCCCATGGGTTTTGTACGTTTTGCCACTGGCCGTGACGCGGCGTCCGCAGCGTTCGCCACCTTGTTTGGCGGTGTGACGTCCTACGCACCGGTGATCAGCATTGAGGCCCTGCCTGATGACAGCGGCACGCTGGTGTTGCCGGACCACGTGGCTGACGCCTTGTCGACGGCGGGCATCGAGGATTAGGCCCCCACGTTCGCTCTACTAGCGTGTAGCTCTCTGCCCCCCGAGGGGGCGCTGCGCCTGCGGCCCGGCAAAGCCGGTTCCGCGGCCCTGGCTGGTGAAGAGAAAGCGCGCGCGGGCTGTCAGGCGTCGGGGTTTGCTGCAGCGCGCCGGCGCCGCTCCAGGTATGCCTGCAGTTCGCCCACCACGCCCTTGCGGAAGGCCAGAACGCAGATCACAAAAATCACGCCGATGATCACGGTGACCCACGAGCCCACCTTGTCGGCCAGCAGGTTTTGCAGCGAGATCACAATGCCCGCGCCCAGCACTGGCCCGAAGAAGGTGCCAACGCCACCCAGCAGTGTCATCAAGATCACCTCGCCCGACATCGACCAATGCACGTCGGACAGCGTGGCAAAACCCATCACCAGCGTCTTGAGCGAGCCGGCCAGACCGGCCAGCGTCGCCGACAGCACGAAGGCCAGCAGCTTGTAGCGGTCCACGTTGTAACCCAGGGAAATGGCGCGCGGCTCATTTTCGCGGATCATCTTGAGCACCTGGCCGAAGGGGGAATGCACGATGCGCGAGATGGCGAGAAAGCAGCCCACAAATACCGCCAGCACCACGTAGTACATGGCGTTGGCCGACTTCAGCGACAGCAGGCCAAACAGCTCTCCGCGCGGCACGCCCTGCAGGCCGTCCTCACCGCCGGTAAAGGGTGCCTGCAGGCAGACAAAATAAACCATCTGCGCGATGGCCAGGGTGATCATGGCAAAGTAAATGCCCTGGCGCCGGATGGCCACTGCACCCACCACCAGGCCAATCAGGCCGGCGGCCACAGCACCGGCCAGGACGCCCAGTTCCGGCGTGAAATTCTGGGATTTGATGAACCAGCCCGTGACGTAGGCGGCCGAGCCGAAAAATGCCGCGTGGCCAAAGGACAGCAGGCCGGTGAAGCCGAGCAGCAGGTTGAACGCCGCAGCAAAGATGGCGAAGCACAGCAGCTTCATCACAAAGACCGGGTACAGCCCGAGCATGGGCGCCGCCAGCGCCAGGATCAGCAGGGCGATGTAGGTGAAGCGAATAAGCTTGTCGGTCGTGGTCATCAGCTTGCCTTGGAGGGTGGTGTGGAGGGCGTCTTGCATGTTCAGGCCTCCTTGCCAAACAGGCCGGCAGGCCGGATCATCAACACGACCACCATGACGACAAACACCACCACGTTGGAGGCCTCCGGATAGAAAACCCGCGTCAGCCCTTCCACGATTCCCAGGCCGAGCCCGGTCACGATCGATCCCATGATCGAACCCATGCCGCCAATCACCACCACCGCAAAGACCACGATGATCAGGTTGGACCCCATCAGCGGGTTGACCTGAATGATGGGCGCGGCCAGCACGCCGGCCAGCCCGGCCAGCGCGGCGCCGGCGCCGTAGGTCAGCATCACCATCAGCGGCACATTGACGCCGAAGGCCTGTACCAGTTTGGCGTTCTCGGTGCCGGCGCGCAGGTAGGCGCCCAGCCGGGTGCGCTCGATCAGGTACCAGGTGCCGAGGCAGACCACCAGCGAAGCCAGCACCACGAAGGCGCGGTAGTTCGGCAGGATCATGAACCCGAGGTTGGTGGCGCCGGACAGCAGTTCTGGCACGGGGTAGGACTGCCCCGACACGCCGAACTGGTCACGCATCACACCTTCAAAAATCAGGGCCAGGCCGAAGGTCAGCAGCAGCCCGTAGAGCGGGTCCAGCCCGTACAGGTGCTTGAGAAAAAGCCGCTCGATCGCGACGCCGAGAATGCCAACGGCAAGCGGGGCGAGGATGAGGGCGAACCAGTAGTTCACGCCCCATTTGTCGAGCATGATCCACGCTGCAAACGCGCCCAGCATGTACAGGGCACCATGCGCGAAGTTGACGATGTCAAGCAGGCCGAAGATGACGGCGAGCCCGAGGCTGAGCATGGCGTAAAACGCGCCGTTAACCAGGCCCAGCATGAGCTGGCCGAGAAAGGCTTGATGGGGGATGCCGAATATTTCCATGGGGTCGTTGTTCTGCCTGCGTTGCAGCCGGCCACCGGCCGGCTGCTTCTCACCTCGTGATGCTTACTTCTTCAGCAACGAGCACTTGGATTCAGCGACCGACGTGAACGCCTGCTCGCCGGGGACCTTGGCCACGGTCTTGTAGTAGTCCCACGGGGTGGTCGATTCCTTGGCTGATTTGACCTGGAACAGATACATGTCGTGGATCATGCGGCCGTCGGCGCGGATCTGGCCCTTGTTGTAGAAGTCGTCGATCTTCATGCTCTTGAGGGTCGACATCACCTTGTCACCATCGGTGGTGCCGGCCAGTTTCACCGCGTTGAGGTACTGCGTGGCGGCCGAGTAGTTCGCTGCCTGCAGGCTTGACGGCATGCGCTTGTACTTGTCGAAGAAACGCTTGGCAAACTTGCGCGAGGCATCGTCCTGGTTCCAGTACCAGCTGTCGGCCAGTTGCAGGCCTTCGGTGTTGGCGAGGCCCAGGCTATGCACGTCGTTGATGAACACCAGCAGCCCGGCAACCTTCATGGTCTTGTTGATGCCGAATTCCTTGGCTGCCTTCATGGCGTTGGTGAAATCACCGCCCGCGTTGGCCATCGCCAGGATCTGGGCCTTGGACGACTGCGCCTGCAGCAGGAAGGACGAGAAGTCGGAGGCATTGAGCGGGTGGCGCACCGCGCCGACCACCGAGCCGCCGTTGGCCTTGACCACGGTGGAGGCGTCGCTTTCGAGCGAATGTCCGAAGGCATAGTCGGCTGTCAGGAAATACCAGCTCTTGTTGCCGGCCTTGACCAGGGCAGAGCCCGCCACTTTGGCCAGCGCCACGGTGTCGTAGGCGTAATGCACGGTGTACGGCGTGCAGTTTTCATTGGTCAGGCGGGCCGAACCGGCACCGATGGCAATGAAGGGACGTTTTTTGTCCGACGCGACCTGGGCCATGGCCAGCGCGGTGCCCGAGCTGGTGCCGCCGATCAGCATGGACAGGTTGTCCTTGTCGATCCATTCGCGGGCTTTGGAGGAGGCGACGTCGGCCTTGTTCTGGTGGTCGGCTGTCAGCACTTCAATCGGACGCCCGAGCACCTTGCCGCCGAAATCTTCGGCGGCCCATTTGACCATTTCACCGCCGGCGGGCCCGTCGATATCGGCATACAGGCCGGACATGTCGGTGATGAAGCCGATCCTGACTGGGCCGGTGTTCTGCGCGGACGCGGCGGCGCCAAATCCGATGGCCAAAGCGGCGACAAGGGTCTTGAGTTTCATGGGAGTCTCCTGGTTGGTGATGTCGAAAGGGGAAAAATGTGTGGGTGCAAGGTGCCGTCAGACACCCAGGTATTCCTGAAGCATGCCCATGTTCTGGTTCAACTCGTTTTGCGCAAACTGCTTGACGATGGCGCCATGCTCCATCACGTAAAAACGGTCGGCCAGCGGCGCGGCAAAGCGGAAGTTCTGCTCGACCAGCACGATGGTGTAGCCCTTGGCCTTGAGCGTGAGAATCATCTCACCCAGCTTTTGCACGATCACGGGCGCCAGGCCCTCGGAAATTTCGTCGAGCAACAGCAGGCGTGCGCCGGTGCGCAAAATACGCGCAACAGCCAACATCTGCTGCTCGCCGCCCGACAGGCGTGTGCCGGGGCTCGACGCGCGCTCTTTCAGGTTCGGGAACATCTCGTAGATTTCGTCGATGCGCATGCCCCCCGGACCGATGGTAGGCGGCAGCATCAGGTTTTCCTCAGCCGTCAGGCTGGCGAAAATACCGCGCTCTTCCGGGCAGTAGCCGACGCCCAGGCGCGCGATTTTGTGCGGCGCCAGTTTGATGGTTTCTTCGCCCTTGATGCGGATGGAGCCCTTGCGCGTGCCGGTCAGCCCGACGATGGCGCGCATGGTCGTGGTCCGGCCCGCGCCGTTGCGGCCCAGCAGGGTCACCACTTCACCTTCGTTGACGCTGAAGTTCACGCCATGCAGCACGTGGGACTCGCCGTACCAGGCCTGCAGGTTTTCGATTTTCAGAAGCTCTTTGGTCATCAGTGCGCCCCCTGCAACTCGGTGTTGGCGGTGCCCATGTAGGCCTCGATAACCAGCGGGTTTTTCGAAACGTCGTCGTAAGGACCATCGGCGATGATGGCGCCGCGCTGCAGAACGGTGATGCGGTCGGCAATCGAGGCCACCACGTTCATGTTGTGCTCGACCATCAGGATGGTGCGGCCTTTGGAGACCTGTTTGATCAGCTGAGTGACCCGGCCCACATCTTCGTGGCCCATGCCCTGGGTGGGTTCGTCGAGCAGCATCAGCTCGGGCTCCAGCGCCAGGGTGGTGGCCAGCTCCAGCGCGCGCTTGCGGCCATAGGGGAGATTGACGGTCAGCTCATCGGCGAAGTCCTGCAGATCCACTTCAGCAAGAAGCTCCAGGGCGCGTGTATGCAGGTGAAACAGCGTGTTTTCGGCCTTCCAGAAATGAAAGGAAGTGCCGAGGTTGCGCTGCAAGGCTGCGCGCACGTTCTCCAGCACCGTCATGTGCGGAAACACCGCCGAGATCTGGAACGACCGGACGATGCCGCGCCTGGCGGTCTGGGCCGGTTGCTCGGTGGTGATGTCGGTACCGTTGAAAAAAATGGTGCCGGCGGTTGGGTGCAGGAATTTGGTCAGCAGGTTGAAAAAGGTGGTCTTGCCGGCGCCGTTGGGTCCGATCAGCGCGTGGATGTGCCCACGCTGGACTTTCAGGTCCACCTGGTTGACAGCCACGAATCCCTTGAATTCCTTGGTCAAGCCCCGTGTTTCAAGAATGAACTCCGCTGACAAATTGCTCTCCGGCTATTGAGGTGACATGGACGGGCACACAGGCATCGCCACACGAAAAGTCGATGCTAACGAGCCACGCTGGCAGGCGCCAGCGGGTTAGGACTTAGGTAGTTTTACTTGCGGCCGGCACCACACGCCGCATTGACCTGCGCGGCGCTGCAGGCAGCGCCGCGGCAGCTGGAAGGTGCAGAGTCAGCGCGCATGCGTCACGCCGCCATCGACAACCAGGGTGGAACCCACCACGTAGTCGCCCGCGCGCGAGGCCAGGTAGATGGCTGCGCCGGCCATGTCGGCGTCATTCCCGACGCGCCCGGCCGGCACGCGCGCGGCCACCGCTTCGCCGTGGTCCCGGGCGTCCTTGTTCATGTCTGAGGCAAAGGCGCCCGGCGCGATGGCGGTGACCACGATGTTGTCCTGGATCAGCCGCAGTGCCATGCGACGCGTCAGCTGGATCAGCCCAGCCTTGCTGGCGGCATAGGAGTAGGTCTCCAGCGGATTGACCGAGATGCCGTCGATGGACGCGATGTTGATGACCTTGGCCGGCCGCTGCGCAGCGGCCTTGCGCAGCAGGGGCGCGAAGGCCTGGGTCAGGAAGAACGGGGTCTTGAGATTCAGGTCCACCACCTTGTCCCAGCCGCTTTCCGGGAAGTCGTCAAAGGGCGCGCCCCAGGCGGCACCGGCATTGTTGACCAGGATGTCCAGCTGGCTTTCGTGTGTCGAAAAGGCCGCCACCAGGGAGACCGCGCCTTCCGTGGTGGACACGTCGGCCGGCAGCGAGACGCAGTGACCCTGACTGGAGAGTTCCTGGGCGGTCTGGTCGCAGGCGGCGGCTTTTCGCGCCGAGATGTAGACCCGCGCGCCCTGTGCCAGAAAGCCTGCGGCAATCATGCGACCGATGCCGCGCGAGCCGCCGGTGATCAGGGCAGTGCGCCCAGCGAGGGAAAAAAGGTCTGTCATGTCCGCTCCAGTAGGGGTGATGGATGGGTGAGGGTCCAAGGCGTTTGCCGCGCAGCTTAGCGCGGATGGCTGGGGCCGTCGGTCGCCTGGGCGTCTGGGCGCTGGCGTCACGCCGCGCAGTGTCAAAAATCTGCGGCGAAGTGCGTACGCGGTTCTTTTAAGAGAAATCAGCCTCCAGCCCTTTATTCACGTGCGCAAGCAGCTATTAAAAAGAGAGCAATCTAAACGAGAGGTCAGCCGTCGCAAGGCGGGTCAGGGAACAAATGCGGGTTTCTCCTACAGCGCCGCCGCTGTAGCCCGGTAAGGTGAGGTTTCCAGCAAGCCTTCAAAGGAGCAACCATGCGATTGGATATTTACCGACGGGCCGAATCAGGTCACCGTTATTCCTACCTGGCGGTGCCTGAGGGCCGGGTCATCCCCGAGGAAGCCACCAACACAGACTGGGAGTCCGAGGCCCGGGGGCTGGAAGGCGGTGCCAACGCCGAGCAACTGGACAAATACGCCATCACCGGGCTGGAGCAGCAGATCACCGAAAAAGGTTATGCCATCACCAGTGTCAATGCCAGGGTAAAGACGGACGACTGGGTCGGGCGTTCAGGCGCCCTTGGCTGAAGTCGCCGCTGCGGCGCGCAGCTTGTCTTTTTTGCTCGGCCGCTTGCCCTTGATGCCGCCGGTGGACGGCGCGTCAGGTGCGGCGAGTGCCATCGCCGGGCCGGTTGGCAGCGGCTCGAAACCTTCGACCTGTTCCAGCCGCAGCTGCACGCCCTGGCGTTTTTCGATCAGGCGGAAGTGCGCCTCGGTGCCGGCGCTGACAAAACTCAGCGCCAGCCCGCTTTCACCGGCGCGGCCGGTACGGCCGATACGGTGGATGTAGTCCTGCGCGGAGCGCGGCAGGTCGTAGTTCACGACCACCGGCAACTGCGCAATATCGATGCCGCGCGAAGCAACGTCGGTGGCCACCACCACTTTCAGCCGCGAGGCCTTGAAGTCGGCCAGCACCTGCGTGCGTTTGCCCTGGCTCAGCTCGCCATGAAAGGGTTCGGCATAAATTCTGGCCTTGCGTAATTTGTCGGCGACGATTTCTGCAGCATGTTTGGTGGCGACAAACACCAGCACCCGACGCCATGCGTTCTGCGTGATCAGGTGGCGCAGCAACTGGGTGCGTCGACCGGTATCGACCGTGATGGCGCGCTGCGTGATGTCTGGCTCGCCCTGCGGCTCCGCCGGAGCGGCGATGTGCACCGGGTCGCGCAGCAGCTCGCCGGCAAGTGACTGTACGGCTGTTGGAAACGTTGCTGAAAAGAACAGGTTTTGCCGCTGTGCTGGCAGCAGGGCCAGGATGCGCCCGATCTCGTCCGCAAAGCCCAGGTCCAGCAGGCGGTCGGCCTCGTCAAGCACCAGTGCTGCGACGTCCGAGAGCACCACCGCGTTGTGGTCGGCCAGGTCCAGCAGACGGCCCGGGGTGGCGACCACGATGTCGACCCCGCCGCGCAGATTCATCATCTGCGGGTTGATCGACACGCCACCAAAAACGATGGCGACCTTCAGCGCCTGCGGCAGGTGCTGGCCCAGGCTGCGGATCTCTTCACCGACCTGTGCCGCCAGCTCGCGCGTGGGCACCAGCACCAGCAGGCGCAAGCGGCGCGGTTTTTCGGCAGGGGTTTGCTGCAGGCGCTGAAGCAGGGGCAAGGAAAAAGCGGCGGTTTTGCCCGACCCGGTCTGCGCCGTGGCCAGCACATCGCGGCCCTGCAGCACGGCGGGAATGGCGGCCGCCTGGACGGCGGTGGGACTCAGGTAGCCCCTGGCGCTGACGGCGCGCAGCAGGGCTGGGGACAAGCCCAGGGAGGTAAATGGCATGACAGGGCTTTGTGAGGTGGCAGGGGACCGGAAAACGGCCGCTGCAAGCACCCAGTTTAAGCCTCCGGCCCGCAGGAGGGTGCCGGGGGCCAAGCCGCATAATCGACTCCTTGCGATTCAGCACCGC
This sequence comes from Polaromonas sp., assembly GCF_041689105.1. Taxonomy (GTDB): domain Bacteria; phylum Pseudomonadota; class Gammaproteobacteria; order Burkholderiales; family Burkholderiaceae_C; genus Polaromonas. The sequence continues at coordinate 14,220 of NZ_JBDNGU010000036.1, forward strand.
CGGGGCTGAACATCGCCCGATTTAAAGGCACCCGTGAAAAAGACATTCAAGCTCACTATCGAAGGCAAAAACCGCGACCGCGTGCTGGACGCCGTCAAGCACGACATCCGCAAGTACGTCAAAAGGCAGCGCCGGGTGCCCTTGCCCGAAGGTGTGGATTTCTGGGACTTTGACTGCCGCTTCGGCAGCAGCGAGGACACCGCAGCCGTGGTGCACTTTGCGACCATCACCGCGCTGGTGGACGCGGCCGCCAAAGACGGCGCCGACGCGTTTTACCTGGAGATGCCGGCCAAAGAGGGCCGGCGTACCGCGCGCCCCCGGCCGTTGGGCGACGAGGGCGTCGAAATGGCCGACCCAGACCCCGAAGCCGTCGGCTGAGCAGGCCCTGGCGAAGACCCGCAGGGCAGCGCAACCATCGACGCCATGGCGTCGGTGCGGCAGGCACAACTCGCTGCGGTGCGCGCTGAAGTCACCAGCGTGCTGGACTGGACCGAAACGCCATTTGCGGGACCGCGGGCACCGCTTCGGGCTTGGCGCTCAGGACGGCAAACCCAGTGCATCAAACACCAGCATGGCGCCCCAGGCATCGTTGGCCGCATAAACCAGCTGGCTCTCCGTCAACTGGCGGTTGGCCCAGTTGGAGGTGGTGGCCTTCTTCGATTTCAGGAAGCGCCGATTGAACAACACCGCAACGGCACCGCGCACGCCGATTTCCTTGGCATACCCCTTTTTACGAAACACGGTGTTGAGGTCCAGCACGTTGTGCGGCTCGACGCCCAGGGTGCGGCGGATCTGCTGGTTGTCGCTGGCCAGGCCGAAGCCGGCCTTGGTGATGTCGGGCGACTCCAGCAGGCCCGCCACGACTTCGCGGCAGCGCGCTTCCACCAACTGGAAGACCCAGGCCTTGTGCAGCGTGGCGAACTGAACCACGTGCGGGCCTTCAGACACCTGGTCGCGGAAGAAGGTAGGCTTGGACTCGGTATCGAACCCAAGCACGGTGCAGGCAGCCAATGCCTGCAAAGCCTCGTCGGCTTGCTGCGCCGTGGCGACCAGCACGATGTCGCTCAGCGCCAGACGCTCCAGCGGCTCCAGCGCCGCGAGCTCTTCCCGGTTGGGCGAGGCGAGTTGCGGCATGTTCAGCGCCGCTCCAGCAGCCGTACCGTGCACAGGGCGGCAGGCTCAGACATGGGCCGACACACTTGTTGGAATGGTGGTGGCGGGCGGCGTGTTGCGGCTGCGGCCGCAGCGCACGATGCCGTCAATCATCACCATGCCCACGCCAGGGATGTCGCCGCGCCGCACGCTGTCAAGCAGATCGCGGCCCGCCGAGTGCTGGGCGGTGTCCATGAATACAAAATCCGCGTCACGGCCCGGCGCTATCAGTCCGCAGTTGAGATTGCGGATGCGCGCCGTGTTGCCGGTGGCAAAACAGAAGGCCAGCTCGGGCGGGATGTTGCCCAGGCTGGACAGCAGCGAGATCAGCCGCAGCATGCCCAGCGGTTGCACGCCCGAGCCCGCCGGGCCGTCGGTGCCCAGG
>NZ_JBDNGU010000037.1:0-19982 GCF_041689105.1 Polaromonas sp.
GGGCTTGGTGGGTTTAGTGGCCGCAGCAGGTTGGGCAGCCTGGGCGTGCAGCGGGGCATGCTGGTGCCCACGCGGGTGCTGGTGAAAACGCTGCGGTGATCGGTGGGGCGGGCCTTGCATCGGGCTGCGCAAGTCTGGTCAGGACCGGCACCGCCACTATAGCTGTTGTTTTGTACAGCACTACGCCGCAAGCGCCAGTCTATATGGGTTTGCGCTGTGCGTAGCTTCGCAAACCGTGCGCTGGCCGTACTACCCTGGACGGCACCAAGGGGCTGTACCACATCAACGCGGTGGACTGCGTGACGCAGTGGCAGGTGGTGTCCAGCGTGCGCACCATCTCCGAGGTCCACCTGCTGCCCGTCATCGAACAGATGTTGGCTCAGTTCCCCTTCGAGATCCTGGGGTTCAGCCGTTTGTGGGCACCACGCTGTGCGGCGGTAATGTGGACAGCGCCGTTGTCGCCAAGGTGCTACTGAAGGCCTGACCCGTCACGCGCGGGACTCCGCTGCCTGCACCGCGCCACCACAATTTGCACATGGGAACCCTCTACCTCGTGCGCCACGGCCAGGCCTCGTTTGGCGCCGACGACTATGACGTGCTCAGCGACATGGGCTACCGGCAAAGTGTGCGCCTCGGGGAGTACTTCAAGTACAAGGGCGTCAGCTTCGAGGCGGCCTTCACCGGCACGCTGCAGCGCCAGCTCAAGACCTTTGCGGGCATCTGCGAGGGTATGGAAACGACCATGCAAGCTGCGGCCAAAAGCGGCCTCAATGAATACGACAGCGAAGCCGTTATCGGCGCGATCCACCCGCACAAGCTCGAAAAGCCGACCTCACCCGAGATGTACCGGAGCCACTTTCGACTGCTCAAGGACGGCCTGGCGCAATGGATGGCCGGGGTGGTGAGCCCCAAAGGCATGCCGAGCTACACCGACTTCGTGGCCGGCATCACCGGCGTGCTGGACCACATCCGCAGCCAGCACACCGGCAACGTGTTGCTGGTCTCCAGCGGGGGGCCGATCTCTACCGCCGTGGGCCATGTGCTGGGCACCAGCCCCGAGGCCACCATCGAGCTGAACCTGCGCATCCGCAACTGCTCGCTGACCGAGTTCGCCTTCACGCCCAAGCGCCACATGCTGGTGACCTACAACACCTTGCCACACCTGGACGCGCCCGAACACGCGAGCTGGATCACCTACTCCTAGTTGCTGGCGCCCCGTTGCTATAACTTTGATAGCTGATCGCGTCCATCCGATAAGGGCTGGACCGACTTTTTGCATGAAGCGCGAGCCGACGCCCAGCGCTGCAGCTAGCGAGCAGGCGTTCCAGCCACACGCCAGATCACATTGCCCACATCGTCGGCCACCAGCAACGCGCCGCGTTCGTCCATGGCCACGCCGACCGGCCGGCCGTAGGCCTTGCCGTCCGGGCTGAGAAAGCCGGTCAACACATCAATGGGTTTGCCCGACGGTTTGCTGCCCGCGAAAGGCACAAACACCACCGTGTAGCCACTCAGCGGCTTTCGGTTCCAGGAGCCATGCAGGCCAACAAATACGCCGCTGGCCAGCGACGGTGGCAAGCTGTTGCCCTCTGCAAACGCCATGCCCAGCGGTGCGACGTGTGAGCCCAGCGCGTAGTCGGGTGCAATCGCCTTGGCCACCAGATCGGGCCGCGGCGGCGTGACGCGCACATCGACATTCTGGCCGTAATAGCTGTAGGGCCAGCCGTAAAACGCGCCGTCCTTCACCGAGGTCAGGTAGTCGGGCACCAGGTCGCTGCCGATCTCGTCGCGCTCGTTGACCACGGTCCAGAGCGTGCCGTCGGCGGCCCAGCCCATGCCGTTGGGATTGCGCAGACCCGACGCAAACAGGCGCCGCGTGCCGGCCTTGGGATCAACCTCGTGGATCGCCGCGCGATCAACCTCAACGGCCATACCGTTTTCGCCGACGTTGCTGTTCGAGCCCACCGTGACATACAACTTGCTGCCGTCGCGGCTGGCAATCACGTTTTTGGTCCAGTGGTGGTTGATGCCGGCCGGCAGGTCCACCACTTTGACCGGGGTCGCGCTGATGGTGGTCTGGCCGTCTTCATAAGGCACCTTGACCAGGGCATCAGCATTGGCGATGAACAACTCCTTGCCAACCAGCGCCATGCCGAAGGGCGACGTCAGTCCCTGCATGAACACGGTCCGAATTTCGGCCTTGCCGTCACCATCCACGTCGCGCAGCAACGTGATGCGGTTGGCGCTGGGCACGCCCGCGCCGGCGCGCTTCATCACCACACCCGTGATCCATCCCTTGATGCTGAAGCCGGCGTCGGGCCGGGGCGGCTTGTTGCTTTCGGCCACCAGCACGTCGCCATTGGGCAGCGTGTACACCCAGCGCGGATGGTCCAGCCCGGTAGCCAGCGCGGTGACTGTCATACCGGCCGCCGGCTGCGGCATCACGCCTTCGGGCCAGCCCTGGGCCGGGGCAATGTTTACTGTGGGGATCAGCGACTTGACCGGCGCGGCCAGGGTGGGCGTGGCCCCCACGTCGGCACCGGCGGGCACCTTGGAGGTGTCGCCACAGGCCGCGAGGCCAGCTGCCAACATTACGCACAGCGGCAGCCGGGCCAGACGCAAGAGGGGAACGGTCGGTTTCAGAGCTCGCATGGTCGATCCTTGTTCAAAACTTGTTGGGAGGCACAGTTGCTGCCCATTGTCGCGATTGTTCACCCACCGCACTGCGGTGCTGTGTCAGCCGATCCCGCCAGATTTTGTCAGGGGTGCCAGTGCTGCGTCAGGCCAGCGGCGCGAGCGCCCTGAGCTCTTGCAGCAACTGAGCCAGGGCCCGGCCGCTGGCCTGCAACACCGCCTGGCCTTTTTCGGCGGTGGCCGCCGCCGCATTGCCCGCAGCCCCAAGCAGGTTCAGGTCCTGCGCGGCCCAGGCCAGTTTGGCGCTGCTGCCATTGCCAAGGATGGCGTGCTGGCGCGCGCGGTCCTGGCTGCTCGAATGAAAGTTTTGCGCCTGCGCCATGTCCACCTTGCGCGGGTGCAGGGCCAGCATCATCGAGGTTTCCACATCGCCGCCATGCACGCCGAACCGCTCCTCGTCAGGGCCAAACAGCTGTTTGACCTCGGCCGGCATGGGCAGGCTGAAGGTGTTGACCGTGAACACCGTCAGACCAAAACGCGCGCGCAACTCGCGTCCGACAATGTCCAGTGTCGAGACATTGCCGCCATGGGCATTGAGGAACACCAGTTTCTGGATGCCGCTGCGCGCCACACATTCGCCCAGGTCGACCCAGCTCTGGATCAGCGTGGCCGCCCCCAAGGTCAAGGTGCCGGGAAAAGCGATGTGTTCGATGCTGCGGCCCACGGTTTGTGTGGGCAAAAACAGCACTGGCGCGCCTGCCAGGTGCGGCAGACAGTGGGCGATCACGCCGTTGACCAGATCAGTGTCCACACTGAGCGGCAGGTGCGGGCCATGCTGCTCGATGGCGGCAACCGGCAGCACCGCGATGGTGGCCGCCGCATCAAGAGCGGCAAAGTCCGGGCTTTTGAGGTCGGCCCAGAAATGGGTTGCTGCGGGGTTGGGATTCATGGGCGTATTTTGGGGCCAATTCGGGTTCTGCTGCGTTGGGTGCCTCCAGCTCGGGCGGGCTGCCAGCTTGCCGGGGGTTGCCCGGCGGCAACTCACTTTCTTTTTGCGTCGCCAAAAAGAAAGTAAGCAAAGAAAAAAGCGACCCGATGGTCTGGGTCCCCTGCGCTGCGCTTCGGGGCAACCTGCGGTGCTCGCCAAAAACGGGGTCGAGCTCGAACTCGCCTTCGGCTCAGACAATCGCTCGCCCTGATCCGTTTTCGGCTGTGCTCCTCGGCCCAGCCCGACGGGTGGGGGAGTGGGTGCGGAGTCGGGATCGGGGATGGATTCCGGCCTTCGCCGGAATGACAGCAGGTGTGCGCGCTTCGCCCACGCACTGCCAATCCCAAGTGGCGGTCATGTGTGCACGCGAGCGCAGCGCACGCGGCCAAATGCGGCTCCCTTCCATCGCCCAGCGGGGCGAGGGAAGGGCGGGGGGTTGGGAGTGGGGAGTCGCTCCTGCTGTCCGATGCACACCGCAGGCGCAGCGTAACGCCGCTAACGACGAGCAGGTAAAAGGTAGCAGGTCGCAGGAAGCTAAGCCGCCGCCGCTGCCTTCTGCATCTCCACCCGCAAACCCTGCTGCTGTGCCAGATGCCGCGTCTGCCGGTCCGCGCCGCGCTTGCCTCTGCCCGTCTGACCGCGCTGGTCAGCCTCCGTCAACAAGGCGGCCAGACATTGCGGCCGACCCCGCGCACCACTGGCCCGGTAGTCCCCCAGCAGCGCCGCGCTTACAAGCTGTGGATCGAGCAAGCGCGCCTGAGTCAGGTGCGCAAACAACAAGTCCACCAGTTTTTCGAGCGCGAACTCGTGCGTCTTGCCTGTGGTTTGCCAGAGCCAGTCGCTGAAGGCGAGGAAATGCCCGAAGGCAGACCCCGGCGCCAACAACAAATGCAGGCCCTGCGAAAAACGCCCCGAATTGGCGACCATTTCCCAATAGCGCGCAAAACGCTTCACGCGCTGCATGGTCGCAAAATCGACCGTCGAGTTTTGCAGGATGGTGTACGGTGTTTGCGGGTCGTAGGCCATGGCGAACGCCGCCGTGTGCCGGGTGATCGGCGTGCCGCGCAGGCGTTTGAGCACACCGAACTGGATCTCGTGCGGACCCAAGCCATGCAGGCGGTCAAAACCTTCGGCAAAACTGGCCAGCGTCTCGCCGGGCAGGCCGAAAATCAGGTCGGCATGGACGTGAGCGCGGCTTTGCGTGACCAGCCAGCGCAGGTTGTCAGCGGTTTTCCCGTTGTCCTGCTTGCGCGAAATACGCTGCTGCACCTCGGGGTTGAAGCTCTGGATACCGACCTCGAACTGCAGCGCACCGTCCGGGAACTGCGCGATCAGCTCTTTCAGCCGGTCTGGCAGGCTGTCGGGCACCACCTCGAAATGCACAAACACATCGGGCGCTTCGGCGATGCGGTCCAGGAAAAACTGCAGGATGCGCACCGAGTTGTCGATCTTCAGATTGAAGGTGCGGTCCACAAACTTGAAGTTGCGCGCACCGCGCCGGTACAACGCGTCCATCTCGGCCATGAAGCCGTCCAGTTCAAAGGCCCAAGCGGTCTTGTCAAGCGAACTCAGGCAGAACTCGCATTTGAACGGGCAGCCGCGCGACGCTTCCACATACAGCAGCCGCTGGGCCAGGTCTTCGCTGGTGTATTCCTCATAGGGCAGCGCCAGTTGGTCCAACGCGGGTTGTTCGCCGACGATCACCTTCATCAGCGGCTGCGGACCGCCCCCTGGCCATTTAAGCAGCGCGCGGCACAGCTTGGGGAAGCTCACATCGCCCCAGCCGGTCACCACATGGTCGGCCAGACGGCAAATCTCCTGTTGCTCCACCTCATGGCTGACCTCGGGTCCGCCCAGCACAATTTTGATGTCGGGCCGCAGCGTCTTGAGCAGGCGCACCACCTGCGTGGTCTCGACCACGTTCCAGATGTAAACGCCCAGGCCGATCACCTCGGGATCCAGCGCCAGCAGGTCTTCGACGATACGTGTGGCGGGCTGGCCAATGACAAACTCACACAGCCGCGTCTGCGCGCGCAACCCGGCGCCGCCGTGTTGGTCCATGTTGGCCAGCAGGCAGCGCAGACCCAGCGAGGCGTGGATGTATTTGGCGTTGAGCGTGGCCAGCACAACGCCCCCGCTGCCGTCAGGCACAGGGATCAGGGGCGAAGGCAGGGCGCGTTTCATCCCGGTATTATCAAACCATGACCCAAACCCTGTTTCGCGACGACGCTTACCTGACCGAATGCACTGCCACGGTCACCGCCATCAGCGAGCAAGGCACCGTGCTGGACCGCACTGTGTTTTACCCGATGGGCGGGGGCCAGGCCGGCGACACCGGGGTGCTGGTGCTGGCCGACGGACGGGAGATTGCCGTGGCCGATACCCGCAAAGGCAAAAACGAAGACGGGCAGTTCACCGCGGCCATCTGCCACCTACCCGCCCTGCTTGATCCCGCAGTACCCATGCTGGCGCAGTTGCTGCAAACGGGCGTGCAGGTGGGTGACACCGTCACAGCCCGTATTGACTGGGTGCGCCGGCACCGGCTCATGCGTTTTCACACCACCACCCACCTGTTGTGCCACCTGGTGCCGCAACTGGTCAATGGCTGCTCGATCACGTCCGACTACGCGCGCCTGGACTTCAACATGACCGACCCGCTGGACAAGGATGTGTTGACGGCAGGCATCGCCCGCCTGGTGGCAGCGGCGCTTCCGGTGACCGTGGGCAGCATCACCGACGCCGAACTCGACGGCAACCCGGCCCTGGTCAAAAGCATGAGCGTGCAACCGCCGCGTGGCAGCGGCCATGTCCGTACCTTGCGCATAGGCAGCGCGGACGCTGCGTCCATGATCGATTTGCAGCCCTGCGGCGGCACACATGTGGCCAACACGGCCGAGATCGGCGCTGTGGTGGTCACCAAAATCGAGAAGAAAAGCGCCACCACGCGGCGTGTGGTGCTGGGTTTTGCGCCCTGAATTCAGCCCCAGTGCAGGAACTATAGACGCCAGCCCCGCTCACACCCTGACCATGCCCCTTCGCCGCTTTTTATCTGCTCTGTTTTTAATAGCTGCCTGCGCACTGACGACGGGGGCTTCAGCTCAAATCAGCTTCACAAACAAGGCCTCGGTCAGTGCCGTGGTCAAAACCGAACAGGTTACCGCCGAACTGCTGGCCTGGGCGCCCGAGGGGGTGGACCCTGGCAAGCCAGTCTGGCTGGGCCTGCAGTTGGCGCATATCCCCGAATGGCACACCTACTGGAAAAATTCGGGCGACTCCGGCCTGCCCACCGTGCTGGAGTGGACGCTGCCTGCGGGCGTGACGGCCGGCGAGATCGCCTGGCCCACGCCGAAAAAAATACCCGTCGGCAACCTGGCCAACTACGGCTATGAGGGCGCGGTGCTGTTGCCAGTGCCATTGACGGTGGCGCCTGGTTTTCAGGCCACCGAACTCGACATCAAGCTCAAGGCCGCCTGGCTGGTCTGCAAAAAAGAATGTATCCCGCAGGAAGGCGAGTTTGCGCTGCGCATCCCCGTCAAAAGCTCCACCGGCTCCAGCAGTGGCGTGTTTGCCGCCGCCTTTGCGGCCAGCCCCCAGCCGCTGGCGGCAACCGCCAGCCAGGTGGAGGTTCGCCCCAAAACGATTCAGGTCGCGCTCCACGGTTTGCCGGCCAGCCTGCAGGGAAAGACCCTGGACTTCTTCCCCGAAACCGGCGATGTGATTGAGCCCGCTGGCGCATGGCAGCAAGCCTGGCAAGGCAATGTCTGGACCGCGCAGTTGCCGCTGGCGGCGCACCGTACCGAAAGCCCGCGCATGATGCCCGTCGTGGTGGCGCTGGAGAAGCAGGCTTTCCGCATTGAAGCGCCGGTCAAGGGCGTTTGGCCCGCCGTGGCGGCAGTGGCCAGCGTGCCGCCTGCCCTGCAGGCGGCGCTCCAGGCCAATGCTGCGCTGGGCGCTACGCCCACAGGCAGCGGCACGGCGCCGGTCACCCTGATCGCAGCCCTGCTGGGGGCCTTGCTCGGGGGCTTGATACTGAACCTGATGCCCTGCGTGTTCCCGGTGCTGGCCATCAAGGTGGTGGGTTTTGCGCAGGAAAAAAGCCAGTCGGCGCGCCTGGTCGGCGGCCTGGCCTATACCGCTGGTGTGCTGCTGTCGTTTATCGCCCTGGGCGCCCTGCTGCTGGGCCTGCGTGCCGCAGGCGAGCAACTGGGCTGGGGCTTCCAGCTGCAAAGCCCTGCCGTGGTGGCAGCGCTGGCGGCCCTGTTCACGCTGATTGGTCTGAACCTGGCTGGTCTGTTTGAGTTTGGCAGTATTTTGCCCAGCCGCGTTGCCAGCCTGCAGGCCGGCCACCCCACAGCCGATTCCTTTTTGACCGGCGTGCTGGCCACGGCCATTGCATCGCCCTGCACCGCGCCTTTCATGGGTGCCGCGCTGGGATTTGCGCTCGGCTTGCCGGCCTGGCAGGCGCTGTCGGTTTTTGCCGCTATCGGTCTGGGCATGGCCTTGCCTTACCTGGTAGCCAGTTCGGTGCCGGCGGTGGCGCGCGCCATGCCGCGCTCCGGTCCCTGGATGGTCAACTTCCGGCGGCTGATGGCTTTCCCGATGTTTGCCACCGTCGCCTGGCTGGTCTGGGTGCTGGGCCAGCAAAGCGGCATTGACGGCGCTGGCGCCCTGCTCGCGTTGCTGGTGCTGATGGCGCTGGTGGTGTGGTCACTGACGCTGGCGGGGCGCACGCGCGTCTGGATTGCTACGTTTTCGATAGCTGTCGGCGCAGTCGGGTTATGGGCTATCGGCCAAAATGTCATCAAACCGCTGGACGCTGCCGGCGTGGCCGCCTCGTCGGCCGGGCGCTGGCAAGCCTGGGAGCCGGGCCGGGTGGAGCAGCTCACTGCGCAAGGCCAGAGTGTGTTTGTCGACTTCACCGCCGCCTGGTGCGTGACTTGCCAGTACAACAAGACAACCACACTGGCCGACAGCGCGGTGCTGGCGGACATCGACGCCAAAAAAGTCGTGCTGCTGCGCGCCGACTGGACGCGCCGCGATCCAGCGGTGACCGCCGCGCTGGCGCAATTGGGCCGCAGCGGTGTGCCGGTGTATGTGATCTACAAGCCCGGCCGCGCGCCAGTGGTGCTGTCGGAGATTTTGTCGGTTGCGGATGTCCGGGCAGAGCTGGCCAAACTGTAAGTTCTCTTCTTTCAGGGTATTCTCCGGCGCAGTGTTCGTCGCCACGGCACGGGCGAATCTGAAAATTGGGATATGACGGCTTTTATGCCCTCAACGTTTGAGTTAACTGGCATGCCGTCGCACGTCCCGTTAAAACTTGTTGAACTAAACCGCTGACGCGGTGGCTGGTCTGCAAAGAACGCCACCGCGTTTTGTTTTCTGGACGACTTGCATAGTTGGGTGCTGAGGTGAAGCCTTCAGGCTGGGGAATGTTCCCCGGCTTTGAAGGAGAAACCTCATGACACCGTTACGCCAACGAATGCTCGACGCCATGACTGTGCGCGGTCTGGCTGAGCGAACCAAAGACTGCTATGTCGAGGCCGTTGCCCGGCTGGCGCGCCACTACCATCGAAGCCCTGACTTGCTCAACCCGGCTGAAGTCGAAGCTTATCTGCTGCACCTGGTCAAAGACCGCAAACTCTCCTACAGCAGCGTCAACCAAGCGGCCAGTGGCAGCCGCTTCCTGTTCGAAACCGTTCTGGGGCGCGCCAGCGACGCTGCCCATCTGCGCCCGCCCATGGCCAAGGTGCCGCAGAAGCAGCCCGAACTGCTCGCGCGCGAAGAGATAGCACGCTTGTTTGCCTGCTGTTCGCACCCGGTCTACAGAACTACGCTTCAAACCATCTATGCGACGGGTCTGCGCATCTCCGAGGCCTGCGCCTTGCGCGTCGATGACATCGACAGCGCGCCAGACCGCATGTGCGTTCGCGTCAATGCCGGTAAAGGTGGCGCTGACCGCTACAGCATCCTCAGCCCCAGCCTATTGGCGCTGCTGCGCCAGTACAGCCAAACCTATGCCCCGCAGCGCACCTCGGGTCGATGGCTGTTTGCCAACGCCAACGGCACCACCTGCGTGAACATCGAAGCCGTACAACGCGCCTACCAGGCTGCCCGCCATTGCGCCGGCATCGTCAAGCTTGGCGGCACCCACACCCTGCGCCATTGCTTTGCCACCCACTTGCTGGAGGGCGGCGTCGACCTGTACACCATCAGCCGCCTGCTCGGTCACGGCCACATCAGCACCACCAGTCGCTACTTGCACCTCATCAGTCCACAGTTTCGAGCACCCAAAGATATCGATCCACTCGATCTCCTGGCAGGCTTGCCCAAGCTGTAGCGCGCCTGCGTCCAAGGGCTCATGGCCACCTTGGCCGATGCGCTGCGCCAGCATGGCGCGGCCTACCTGGCAACACGCACCCTGTCCACCCCGCAGGCCAAGGCCTGGCGGGGCATCGTCGCGTGCCGCACTGCCGCCCTGGGGGGCCAGCAACTCGCCTGCGGGGCCTGCGGCCACAGCCACTGGCAGTACCACTCCTGCCGCAACCGGCATTGCCCGCAGTGCGGCGCCAGGGCCAAGGACGCCTGGCTGCAAGGCGGCCTGGCTGACGTCCTGAGCGTGCCTTACGCCCACCTGGTGTTCACGCTGCCGCACAGTCTCAATGGTTTGTACGCGATGCATCCGCGCTGGCTCATCGACACCTTGTTTGCCTGCACGGCCCAAACGCTGACCGAGTTTGCCGCCAACCCGCGCTGGATGGGCATCGCCTCGGGCACCCCGGCCTTGAGCCTGGTGCTGCACACCTGGACGCAGGATTTACGGCTACACCTGCACGTCCATGCCGTGATGGCCTGCGGCGTACTGGCAGGCGCTGGACTAGAGGCCCAGTGGCACACACCGGCCAGAAAGCCCGACTTCCTGTTTCCGGTGCAGGCGCTGTCCAAGGTGTTTCGGGGTAAGTTCATGGCGGCACTCTCCAAGGCTCACCAGGGCCAGCTGATTGAGCGCGACCCGCAGGGCGATGCGCTCTCCTGGGCCGAGCGACAAACCGCGCTCTACCGCCATGATTGGGTGGTGTATGCCAAGACCCCGCTGGGTGGCCCAGTCCAGGTGCTGGAGTACCTGAGCCGCTACACCCACCGTACGGCCATTGGCAATGAACGCATCAAGGCCGTCACCCCAGAGGAGGTGGCTTTCACGGTGCGCGCAGATGCGCAGGGCGGCAAACGCAGGGTGCGATTGGGGGGCGCGGAGTTTGTTCGGCGCTTCCTTGTGCACATCCTGCCCCAAGGCCTCAAGCGCATCCGCCATTACGGGGTGCTGGCCAGTGCCTGCAAGGCTGACAAGCTGGCCCAAGCCAGGCTGGCGCTACAGATGGCACCACCCAACCGCGAAGCGGCAGAGTCGGCCCAGGCCTTCATGGCGCGCGTGGTCAGGCTGGAGGTGATGCGGTGCCCGTGTTGCAAGGCAGGGAGAACTTTGCAAGTGGTTCAGACTTTGGCGGGGCAACGACAACTACCTGCGCCGGGTACGGCCATGTCAGGCCAAGCCAGGGGGCCGCCGTGAGCCTCAAGCACAAACGGCCCAAGACATGCGCACCGTGCCATGTGCGGGGGGCCGTGCTGCGCCTCATGCTGGCGGGTCAAAGTGCGAGCCACCGTCTCACCGTGGTGCCGGTCTGGTTTGGCGCAGTAACCAGGGCCAACACCGCGCGGGCTGTGGGTTGCGCCGGGCGCGATGGCGCTGGGCGGGATCATAATCTGCCATAGAGGTAGGGCGGTTGAATCAAACCCCCTATAGTGCAACTATCGCAACACGACCGCAGCACAGGCGGTTCAGTCCAACATGGTTTATCTGCCGCGATTGACGTCTTCGCTTTGTGCTGGCTTTACGGCGCGGCGGATAAACGCTGATTGTTGGGCCGTATTTCTGATCAGCATCAGAGCTGCCGCTTCGCCGACGACAAGAACTCTCGCCAATGCGGCACGTTCTCCAACTCATAACCACGGTTTTGAGCCCATATCTTTCTAAGAACCTCATAATCCCTGCTCTCGTCAACACTTACTTGTTTGAGGCGACTGAGATACACGAATGCTGACGCTCTGGCGTTCACCCAGCAGTGGACGAGTATTGTCTTGTCAGAATTTTGGGCGATCACATCACGGATTTGCACCAAGTAGGTTACAGGAGACGCAGCGAAGAGAACACCATGCGGCATGTTCTCGAAGCGCCATGAATAAAAGGGACTTTCGTTGCCTGCTTGCGTACGTTCATCGAGGTCTCAGCTGTTTTACTTGCCGGAGCGTATTTCCTTCAGGGCACTTTTGCTGTGACCTTTGGTTTCTGATTTGACAACCAACATCAGTTCTGGCGAGTAAGTACTTAAAACAGATATTTTTCCTTGCCCACAGCTAGGTGCAGACCAAGTACCTACCTGCTCCATCTCCAAGGTCTTGACTTGGGTTTCCTTGCCGTCAATCGTCACCATGGAGACGCCCTCTTTTACGGGGGTCACAGTGAATTCGTAACTAATGTCGTTGGGGCACCGGCTTCCTTTGCTTGGAGGCGAAACAAAAGCAAACTTCCAGCTTTTGCCGATGGTGAATTCAGGCGTTGTTTTGTCTGTCGTCACATTGAGGTTGTACGACAGCACCTCAAGTCCGAGGCTGCTTGTGCTGGCAAAAGAAATCGGGTCAAAGATGCGAAACGCACTTTTTGTTTTGTAGCGCAGGTGCCCGTTGGGCATCTTTTCGACAGTGGTTTCTTCCAGAACCGGAGTGCCCCAGTCTGAGAAAACTGCTTTCTCAGATTTTTCATAAATCACCACATCTTTTTCTGTGATTTGCTGCACTTGCCCGAAGGCTGTGCCTACAGTGGCCACAAACAATGCGCAAGAAAGAAAAAAACGTTTTGAATGGTTCATAAATATTTCCTTGGTTAACATCAGCGATTTACGAAAAGGTTACTAGTGATTTTCGGTTCTTCATTTCATCTCGAAGCCAGGCGTTTGAGCAATCGCTCCCGTTCGTCCCACTTCCAGCTTCCATCGGTCTGTTGGACTTCGCGACGTCCGCCGCTGCCATCGTTGTTGAGGACCAGCCTCACGCGCTGGCAACCTGTCATCAAAGGTTCGAGGACGACTAGCGTCTGCTCGGACGTACGATCAACTTTCGCATTGAGTTCTGACCCAAAGCAGATATCCAGGTTCGGTGCCTGAATCCGCCCAACGAATTGGCCTGGGTTGGGTTCGCTCAAGCGAAATGTGCCAAGATTTGCCGGTTGACGGTTGTCCCCAATAGTCTGATAAGACCACTCTTGACCCCAGGCTAAAAGCGGGAGGAAACAATAAATTCCGACCAGGGCGAACAGGCATCTCACGGCTGCGTCCTTTCAAAGTCTGATTTCCCTGTTTAGGCAACACAGGGGCTATAAAGACAACGCGTGGATATTAAGGAATTTTGTTACATAAATCCATCCTCTAATTAGAGGAGCCTGCGGCCAGGAACGGGTGGTGCAGGACCATTGCATCAAGAGCGATCACCGGGTGCTGATGTCGCGCGGGCTGCTCACAAAACCCTAACCCAGCGCTGCCGATGCCGGGTGGCGGCCCCTGCAGGCACATTGGCTTGCGCCTGCTGCCTTCTTCGGGATCATCGCCGCATGCGCCTGCCAAGCCGGCTTTTGCTCCCTTTGCTGCTGTACCCCGCCTGCGCACTGGCCTTGCTGCTGAGCGGATGTTCAACGATGGATCCTGCAGCCGTTCACCGTGGCGAGACGCGTGTGGCCCCCCTGACCTCCAGCGAGCTCGCGCAATCGGATGTGAACCGCATGGCCACGCTGGCCATGCGCGACAACCTCGACAGCCTGTACCGCCTGATCGACAAGCTGTACCGGCGCAACCCGGCGGAGTGGCGCAAAACCAGCAGCGTCAACCGCGAGGCCGCCATCGAGCGCGTGCGCAGCGCCATCGACAGCCGCACGCCCTGGCCCGAGCTGCAGGGCAAACGCGACATCGCCGCGCTGTCGCTGGCGCTAAGCCCCGAGTTCAAAGGAGACCGTGTCGCCGCCTTCATCTATGCGAGTGCCGACATGCTGATCGTTGCGCACGACGGCAAAACCACCTTCTACCTGGTCGATGGCCTGGACGCGCAACACATCCACAACGCCGCGCGTAATGTCGAGTCGGCGGTCTGGCTGCTGGCCACGCGGCGCAACAGCGCCGGCCAGCCGCTGCTGCTGGCCGATGAAATCTCTGAGCGCGAGCGCAACCTGAGCTTCGAGCGCGAGTTCGGAAAAATGGTCGGCCGGCTCGACCTGTTGTCTGAAGTGCTGACTGAAAAGTACCGCAGGGCCGTCATCAGTTATGTGCAAAACCTGGCCGGGGCCTCGTTCCTGCAGTTCCTTCCGGTCAGGTAGAGCCCCTCAAAAAGGGCCCCCATGCTCCCCACTTCGTGTGGTTCGCTGCCCCTGCGGGCTGGCAAAGCCAGGACAGGGTCGGTGGGGCGCTCAGCGTAGCGAAATCAAGGAGGAGGCCGCAGGCCGGGGGACATTCGCGTCGCTGAGTGCCCCGTCGGCCAGCGCCCCCCACAAAGTGGCGCTTGTCTGGATGATTGAATGCAAAACCGTATAGGAGCCCCACTTCGCTCGCTGCGCTAACTCGGCGCCCCTCAAGCGTCGTGAAGATTTTGTAGCAATGGGGTTGAGGTCGCGCCGAGGAGCGGAGCCGTGCAAGGACATGGTGAGCACCGCAGGCATCAGATCGGGTTGCGCGGTAGAAAGATTCGCGGCCTCTGAGACAATGGAAGCATGTTTGCACCCCTCCAAAACGACAACTTTCTGCGCGCCTGCCTGCGCCAGGCCACCGACTACACCCCCGTCTGGCTGATGCGCCAGGCCGGGCGTTATTTGCCTGAATACCGCGCCAGCCGCGCCAGGGCCGGCAGCTTCATGGGCCTGGCGACCTCGCCCGACTACGCCACCGAGGTCACGCTGCAGCCGCTTGAGCGTTACCCGCTGGACGCCGCCATCCTGTTTTCGGACATCCTGACGGTGCCCGATGCCATGGGGCTGGGCCTGAGCTTTGCACTGGGCGAAGGCCCGCGTTTTGCCACCCCGGTGCGTGACGAAGCGGCGGTGGCCAGGCTGGAAGTGCCGGACATGGACAAGCTGCGTTATGTCTTTGACGCCGTCACCTCCATCCGCAAAGCCTTGAACGGCCGGGTGCCACTGATCGGCTTTTCGGGCAGCCCGTGGACACTGGCCTGCTACATGGTCGAAGGCGCGGGATCGGACGACTACCGCCTGGTCAAAACCATGCTGTACCAGCGCCCGGACCTGATGCACAAGATGCTGGCCATCAATGCCGATGCGGTGGCCGCCTACCTGAATGCCCAGATCGAAAGCGGCGCTCAGGCGGTGATGATTTTTGACAGCTGGGGCGGTGTGCTGGCCGACGCGGCCTTTCAGACCTTCAGCCTGGCCTATACCCAGCGCGTGCTGAGCCAGCTCAAACGCTCGCATGACGGCGTCATCATCCCCCGCATGGTCTTCACCAAGGGCGGCGGCCTGTGGCTGGAGCAAATGGCCAAACTCGATTGCGAGGTGCTGGGCCTGGACTGGACCGTCAATCTCGGCCAGGCGCGGGAGCGTGTGGGTGCGCGCATGGCGCTGCAGGGCAACCTGGACCCGAATGTGCTGTTTGCCAACGCGGCGCAGATCGAAAAGGAAGTGGGCAGCGTGCTGGACAGCTTCGGCCAGCCCCATGCCGACATGCACAGCAGCGGCCCCACCCACATCTTCAACCTGGGGCACGGCATCAGCCAGCACACGCCACCTGAAAGCGTGGAGGTGCTGGTGCGTGCGGTGCATGCCCATTCGCGGCGGATGCGGACGGATACACCGCACTGAGCACCGTTTTCAGCGCCTTTTAGCACAAAACCCGGTTCTGGAGGCAAGACTTATTCACAAAATTCGTGTTGCGGTGCCGCATGAGGCGCGCTGAAGCGGTGGTTGCGCTATCAAACCCATAGCGCCGCTAAGTGCTTGATTTATAAGGCTTCTTTAAATTGCTTTTTTTCCGGGCAATTTAAGAAAAGCCTTGATTTACAAGGCCCGGGGGCGCGCCGGGGCAATCTATCAACAAAGTTATCCACAGAAACTCTGGATCACGTTCAAAGTAGTTTTAAATCAAGCACTTACGGCGTTTTTCAAAAATGTATCTTAGTACTTACGACTTTTTACGTATTTGGAAACGCCGCTTTTCATGACCCACTGGCTCAGCATTGTTGTTGCGACCCCGGCCCACAGCAAGGTGGCCGGAGCGCTGACCTATGCCAGCGAGTGGCCGCTAACCCCGGGGACGCTGGTGCGTGTCCCCTTGGGCAAACGCGAGGTGCTGGGCGTTGTGTGGGAGGTGTTGCCGGGCAGCGGCGATCTGCCGCCAGCGCAGGCCCGCGCTGTGCTGGGCGCGCTTGGCGGCCTGGCGCCGCTGCCTTCGACCTGGCGCCGGCTGGTGGGATTTACCGCCACTTACTACCAGCGCTCCATCGGCGAAGTCGCCCTGGCGGCCCTGCCCCCACAACTGCGCGAGCTGAGCACAGTGCAGCTCGCGCGCCGGCTCAAACGCCCGGTCGCGACGCCACCAGACACCCCGGACACTACTGATTTAATAGCACTCAGCCCAGACCAGGAAAGGGCCATTGCCGAATTTGATGCAGATACCCGGCCGGCCCTGCTGTTTGGTACCACCGGCAGCGGCAAGACCGAGGTCTACCTGCGTGCCGCCGCAAAAGTGCTCGCGGACGACCCCAGCGCGCAGGTGCTGGTGATGGTGCCCGAGATCAACCTGACGCCTCAGTTGCAGGCGCGTTTTGAGGAACGTTTCGCCCACCTCGGCAAGGCGCAGGTGGTCGCGCTGCACAGCGGCCTGACGCCAGCGCAGCGGCTCAAGAGCTGGCTGGCAGCCCATGCCGGCCAGGCCCGGCTGGTGCTGGGCACACGCATGGCGATTTTTGCGTCACTGCCTAATCTGCGCCTGATCGTCGTCGACGAGGAGCACGACCCCAGCTACAAACAGCAGGAAGGTGCGCGTTATTCAGCGCGTGATCTCGCGGTGTACCGGGCCATGCTGGAGAGCGCTGCAAAAGATGAACATGCCAGAGGGCAATTTTCCGACGGGCCGCCCCTAGGAAAATTAGCCCCCCCGGGGGGCAGCGCAGTACGCGAAGCGACAAGCGTGGGGGCCATATCCTGCCGGGTGCTGCTCGGGTCTGCGACGCCCTCGCTGGAAAGCTGGCAGGCCACCGTCGTCGGCCGCTATCAGCGCCTGACCATGAGCGAACGGATAGGGGGCGCAGAGCAACAAGGCAGTCTGCCCGCCATCCGGCTGGTCGACATGAACCACCAGCCCAAACACAGCACGATTGCGCCACCGCTGCTGGAGGCCATCAGCCAGCGCATCGCGCGCGGTGAGCAGTCGCTGATCTTTTTGAACCGGCGCGGTTATGCGCCGGTGCTGGCCTGCCACGACTGCGGCTGGAAAAGCGAGTGCCCGCATTGCAGCGCCTACCGCGTCTTTCACAAAATCGACTGCACGCTGCGCTGCCACCACTGCGGTTTCACCGAGCGCGTGCCGCGTGCCTGCCCAAGCTGCGGCAACATCGACATCTCGCCCGTGGGCAAAGGCACGGAACGGCTGGAGGAACACATCACCGAGCTGCTGGCCGGCGTGCGCGGTTCCGACGGTGAGCCCCTGCGCATCGCCCGCATCGACGCCGACACCACCCGGCTCAAGGGTGCGCTCGAAGCGCAACTGGCCAGCGTGCATGCCGGCGAGGTCGATGTGCTGGTCGGCACCCAGATGATTGCCAAGGGCCACGACTTTCGGCACATCACCCTGGTGGCAGCCATCAACCCCGATGCGGCGCTGTTCTCCAGCGACTTCCGCGCGCCCGAGCGCCTGTTTGGCCTGTTGATGCAGGCCGCAGGCCGCGCCGGGCGCGACGCAGCGCATGGCGAAACCAGCGAGATGTGGGTGCAAACCTTCCACCCCCAGCACCCGCTGTTTGCCGCGTTGAAAAAACACGATTACCCGGCGTTTGCGGCGCAGGAGCTGAAAGAACGCGAAGCCGCCGGCATGTCACCTTTCGGTTTTTCAGCGCTGGTGCGCGCCGAAGCGCGTGAGCAGGCGGTGGCACAGGGCTTTTTGAATGCGGCCGCCGAGGCGGCCCAGTCACAGCAACTCCCCGGCCACGAAGCCGTCACACCCTACCCGGCCGTGCCCATGACCATCCAGCGCGTAGCCAACATCGAGCGCGCACAAATGCTGGTCGAAAGCCCGTCACGCGCCGCACTGCAACGCTTCTTGGCCGCCTGGCAGCCGGTGCTGCACCAGACGCGACAGCAGGGAGAGTTCAAGAGCCTGATCCGCTGGGCGATTGACGTGGACCCGCTGGCGATTTGAAGCGAAGAAATTCCTCATGGATCTTCCAAAGCCGTCCAGTAGACTATGGGCAAGAGAAGAAACCAAATGGCCACACCCAATAAGTCGCAGCAAAGTAAAGTTGTTGCCATAAACCCAAGTGCGCAAGCAACGGAGCAGCTCCCGTTACTGCCATTGAGAGTGGCCGCGTCAGTTGCATCCCCATTTCCCACGGCCGATCTGAAAACGATTGTGAGAACGCTGGATCATCATTTTTATGCACTCAAGTCAGTTACTGAGCATCCCCTGCTGCCAGCTACCGAGTTTTTGTGCTATCGACTTGCTTCTGCATGCGGACTGCCAGTTCCTTACTCAGCAATTATTGAAGTAGAGCCCAACGGGGAGTTGGCTTTCGGGTCGCGGTTTGAAGGCGGCGTGGTGGGACAAAAGGCAGTAGGAACTGGCGATCAGTTGCAAATGTTCAAAGATTGCGCCGATCCCATATCTGCAATCTTGGCCCTAGATGTCTTTGTTGGAAACGAAGATCGACATCGAGGCAATTTTCTATTTAGAAAGAACTATCAAGACTCTTGGGTTCCAGTAGCAATCGACTACTCGCGAGCGCTGTTCGTGAGAGGTTTCCCAGACGACTCTTTTCCAATTTCACCGAATTGCAACACCAGAAATACGATTAACGTATTGAAGCGCACCGAGATTTGGAATGGCCCTTTTGCAGTATTCGCACTTGACTCTCTTAGAAATGTTCAACGAGCAAATATTTCCCACTGGTTAAATGAGATGCCAGCAGCGTGGTTGCCACCGCCTGTAAAAAGTCGTCTTGTAGATTGGTGGCAGTCAACCGAGTTTCATCAACGTATCGAAAAAGTCTACGAATCCATCTGATATGAACTCATTTAAGTATGTTTTGTTACGAGCCATCCCTGATGCGATTCGGGGCGAGCAAATCAATGTCGGTTTGGTAGCTTTTTTTTCAAAGAGACCCCGCATTTACATCGGCGTTGAACCGTGGCGGTTACGCGCGCTGAACCCTAATCTTGATTCTATTCTTCTTGAAAATTGGGTTACAGAGCTTGAAGCAACGCTTAATTCTTTGCCTACTTTTGAAGACCAAATGTTCTTCCTGTCTGGTGGTTTTGGCGCCATAAAAAGCGATCCGATAGCCTCCAACATTTTTGCAGATTCAATTGAAGTCGCTGAGCAGATTGCATTGGACTTGATATCTCAACTGGTTAGTACTCCATTACGTGTTTTGAGCGCTGATCGCAGCACCAGAGCGAAACCCAGGACAAAACTTCAAAGCCAACTCAAATCTTGGTTTCGGCAGGCACAACTCTACTCGCCACGCCTTACGGATTTAAGTAAAGGGCGGGTGGTTTCTGGCTATCCGGTAGATGTAGCGGACGATTTATACGCTGACTTTGCACTAAAAAATGGAGCTGTTCACGTTATTGAGACCATCGACCTTAGAGGCCTTGAACGTTTGAACAAGTCTGTGCGCGGGGAGGCTGGTTTGACAGCTGTGCTTTTTGACCAGGCGCGTAAATCACTATCTCCTGAGACTCGCTGCGTGGCGATAACTACTGCGGACGATTACTCAATCGTAAAACCTGTTTTAGGACTCATCGCCAGATACGCTGATGACATGATTGCCTTAGAAAGCTCAGCAGATCGGCAAAGATTTTCCGATTTTGTTTATCAGTCACTGCATCCTGAAAAAGAGCTTCCACCGATGTTCAGTTATAGATAAGGCCCCATAAAGTCTGAACTTTCTTCGATTTTTCGTGTCGAAGCTTGATGGAAAAAGAAAGCGCAAGAAAGCAAACACTGGAGCAACTTCACGAGCGTCGCAAGCAAGTCGTGAGGTTGTACAAAAAAGGCATCAAGATCATGCAAATCGTGGAGATGACGGGGCTGAGCTACCC
>NZ_JBDNGU010000038.1:0-24480 GCF_041689105.1 Polaromonas sp.
AGAAGACCAAAGCAGACTTGGCGCGCCTCGCCATAGACTTGCCGCTTGTCCTCACGCGTGACGGTGAAGTGATCCCATATTGCATCGCATCCGGCGAAGTCCAGCCCGTGGTTCTTGATATTGACCTTGCGCTTGACTTCGCCCCATGTAAGCATACTTAATTGTATCTACGAAATACCGCGCGTCAATTGAAATTTAACGTTGGCGATGACCGGCACGCAACAACTGCTGCGAAGCAGCGTCGTGATGTGGTGTGTCTGCGTCGATCAACATGTTAGCCATGGAACTCAGGCCCGGATAGGAACTACGTACTGGCTCAAGACTGACTCCTTCTTGAATCGGCTACTGATCCGATACCCCATCCGAACGGACACATCCTTCGGTGAGATGGCGTCTCTTGGAATCAGGCACATCTTCGGCGGATCGTTCCCGATGAAGTAGACAACGCAAAGAACATCTGCGACCAGTCGCATCGAATCATCGAACTCAGTGTTGTAAGGGTCCGGAATACCCCACGCGCGCGTGGCGCCTTTCACCTCAACCTTCATCGGGGTGCCGTCTTTCTCCACGAGAAGGTCGTACCCGTTGTGCCCCCGCTTGCGAGAAACGTCTTCCACGGAGTAGCCGTCGGCCAGAAAATGCTGCTCAGCGAGAGCAACGGCTCTCAATTCGACGCGAGGCGCGGGCTCGGAGGGTAGGTTTTCTTCCATGGCTAACGATCAGCGTTTATCTGCCGAGAAGCCAAGCTGGAAGAAACCAAGAGACCCCCTTCGGCAGATAAACCACGCTGGACTGAACCGCTGAGGTCGCGGCGGATTACAGGGGATTGTAAGTTTGGCAGGCCGTGCTGTGGTCACAGATCTGGCGCTGCGCATCTTCCAGTGACGGTTTGTCCTGTTTTGGAGACATTGCGCTGGGGCAGTCCATCGCCGGGTGACGGCTCAGATCGCCCCGCCCAGTCGCTTGGCGGGGCACGACCCCGGCGTGCCCCGCGCGGCCACACCCGATGCCCCACCCAACCCTGTTTGCGTAGCGAGCCGTCATGGTGGGCCCGTGCTGTGCGGCCTGATCGCGCTCACCGCTGCCGGCGCCGGCAACGCCTTGCAGCCCTTCAGTGTCTCGACCCAGCGCATGCGTCCGACCTGGCAACAGGGACACTGGTGCAGGTCCACCTGAGCCACCCGGTGCAGGAAGCCCTGTGCCGACTCCAGCGCCACCGCAGTGATGGGCGGCATCTGCATCTGGGCACGCGCCTGTGCCAGCGACTGGGCCTTGCTGGGAGCGAGCAAGCCATAGTGGCGAATGCGCTTGAGCCCAGAGGGCAGCACATGCAGCAGGAAGCGACGCACAAACTCCACGCCATCGAGTTTGACGCGCCGCTTGCCTCCTTGGTCGTCGGCGCGCACCTTGAGCGCCACCTGAGCGGCTGCGATGTTGACGATGCGCTCGTTGCTGATGGCCGTGCGGTGCGTGTAGCGCGCCAGGTACTCCAGCACCTGGGCCGGCCCGCCCATCGGCGTCTTGGCATACAACACCCAGTCGTGGCGGTACAGCGCCTGCTGGCGCTTGACCCAATCAAGGTTGGCGCGATCTGGATCATTGGCAATCTCGCCGCGCTCGTGCGCCGCCTGCAGGGCGGCCATGAACTTTCCCCTGAACACCGTGGACAGGGCATGCACCGGGAACACAAACTGCGGCGAGCGCGTGGGTTGCACCCAATGCCCCTGGCCTGACTCATGGCGCGTCAGACCCCCACAGGCGAGCACTGCATGCACGTGAACATGACGCTTGCCAAGTCCTGGGTCCAGGTGTGCAGCACCAGCGTGAAGGCAGCCTGGACACCCAGCCACCTCGGGTTGGCCGCAAACTCGCTCAGGGTTTGCGCCACGCAGGCAAACAAGGTATCGATCACCCAGCGCGGGTGCGCGCCGTACAGGGCGTTCAGGCTGTGCGGCAGTGTGAACACCATGTGGGCGTAGGGCACGTCCAGCACCTGGGCCAACCTGGCTTGCAGCCAGGCGTCTTTGGCGCGCGTGCCGCACTGCGGACAGTGGCGGTTGCGGCAGGCGTGGTAGTGCCACTGGCTGTGGCCGCAGGCATCACAGGCCAGGCGGTCGCCACCCAGCGCCGCCGTGCGGCAGGCAACTATTGCCCGCCAGGCTTTGGCCTGGGGTGTGGAGAGACTGTGCTGGCTCAGATACGCTGGGCCAAACTGGCGCAGTGCGCCGGCCACAGTATTGGCCACACTGGCGGCCATCACAAGACCACTCCGAAGGGATCAGTGCAGGTATAGGCCGGCCAGCAAGTCCAGTGGATAAGTGCCCTGGGGTGGGCGAAACTGTGGGCTGATCAGGTGCAGGTAGCGCCCGGTGGTGGCGATATGGCTGTGGCCCAGCAGCTTCTGGATGGTGAAGAGGTCCACGCCGCCTTCGAGCAAATGGGTGGCAAAGCAGTGGCGCAGGGTGTGGATGCCGCCGGTCTTGGTGATGGCGCCGCGGATACAGGCCCCATAGTAGGCACGTTGCGCCATACAGATATCCATGGGCTTGGTGCCACTGGAGTCGGTGAACAGCCAGACGCTGGGTTTGGCATGGCGCACGTAGGCGCGCAGCAACTCCAGCAGCGTCTGGCTCAGGATGCTATGGCGGCCTTTGCCGCCTTTGCCGCACTCCACCCGGATGCACATGCGGTCATGCGCACTGTCGATGTCTCTGACTTTGAGAGCACAGGCTTCTGAGACACGCAGCCCGGTGGCGTAGACGGTTTGCAGCAGCATGCGTTTGGCGGGGTGCAGGCAGACCGTGAGCAGGCGCGCTATCTCGCCTCGGGCCAGCAGTTCGGGTTGCTTGGCGGGGACTTTGGCGAAGGGGATGTGGAATTGCTCGCGTCCATGACCCAGCACGGTTTGGAACAAAAACTGCGCCGCGCACGCAGCCTGGTTCATGCTGCTGTACGAGAGTTTCTCGTCCTTGACCATGTTCAGCAGGTAGGCCTGGACTTCTTGCGCGGTGTACTGGGCTGGGTCACGCCGGTAGAACTTGGCCATGCGCCGGATGGCGCGTACGTAGGATTCCTGGGTGCGCGGCGCAAAGCCTCTTTGCACCATGGCATTGAGCATGCGTTGACGTAATTCGGTCATGAGGTTTCTCCTTCAAAGCCGGGGAACATTCCCCGCCTCGAAGGCTTCACCTCAGCACCCAACTATGCAAGTCGTCCAGAAAACAAAACGCGGTGGCGTTCTTTGCAGACCAGCCACCGCGTCAGCGGTTTAGTTCAAAGTAATGTAGCTCGTCGGATATTCTGGCGATCCAGTTTATCCGGCGGGATAAGCTGGACCGTTGGATCACAATCACCCCTGAAAAACCCGCCTGCCCCGCTTGACAGCTTGACTTTTGGTACCAATGCCGTGTTTTTGTGCATGGTTTTGATTTTATGAACTCTGCCGCCTATTTTCCCCAATCCAGCCGACTGCTGGAGCAGGTGAGCCAGGCGCTGCGTTACAAGCACAAGGGCGCTCAATCATCAAACAGTTCGGTATGCGTGCCTACCCCAGCGGGCTTGATGGCATGCCGGCCAGATTCAAACCAGCAGCCGCGACGTCCTGGGCACATGCGCCATCAAAAACTCCATCTGGTCCGCCAGGATGCGGCGGTTGCGCAGGATGAAGTCTTCCCAGAGGCTGGGGACATACGGTGTGTAGAGCAGCGGCATGTGGGCCTGCTCGGGTGTGCGGCTGCTCTTGCGGTGATTGCAGGCGCGGCAGGCGGTTACCACGTTCATCCAGGTGTCGATGCCGTTTTGCGCAAACGGAATGATGTGCTCGCGCGTCAGGTCTTCCTCGTAGAAGTGGTCGCCACAGTAGGCGCAAATGTTGCGGTCGCGCGCAAACAGTTTGCCATTGGTCAGCCCCGGCTTGAGGTTGAAGGGGTTGATGTTGGGCACACCCTTGGTGCCGATGATGCTGTTGACCGTGATGATGGACTGGTTGCCCGTGATGGCGTTGTGCCCGCCATGAAATGTGGCCACCCGCGCACCCATCTCCCAGCGCACCTCCTCCGAGGCATAGTGCAAAACCGCTTGTTCGAGGCTGATCCACGACTGTGGCAACCCCTGGGCTGAGAGCTTCAAGACCTTCAAACGAACCTCCAATGGTCAAACAACGCATGGAACCGGACTCAAAATGCCTGACACCTCAATATACCGTGATTTCATGACAAAGCCCTGCAGACGGGTCCTATTTGGCCTTTCAGCCCGCACCCCGCCGGCCCGTGGCGCTATTAAAACGATAATTGGTGGCATGAAAATCTTTCGCGGCCACCACGATCCCCGACTTGCGGCGCAGTGCGCGCTGACCATCGGCAACTTCGATGGCGTGCACCGCGGCCACCAGGCGATGCTGGCGCTACTGAAAAACGAGGCCCAGCACCGGGGCGTGCCCAGTTGTGTGATGACCTTTGAGCCGCATCCGCGCGACTACTTTGCGGCGGTCGCGCGCAAGCCCGAGCTGGCGCCGGCGCGTATTGCCACCCTGCGCGACAAACTGACCGAGCTGGCGCGTTGCGGCATCGACCAGTGTGTGGTGCTGCCCTTCAATGCGCGGCTGGCGTCCCAACCTGCGGAGGCCTTTATCGAGGACGTGCTGGTCAAGGGCCTGGGCGTGCGCTACGTGCTGGTGGGCGACGACTTCCGTTTTGGCGCCAAGCGCACCGGCGGCTACACCATGCTGGATACCGCCGGAGAACGCCTGGGTTTTGACGTTGCCCGCATGAACAGTTATGAAGTGAGCAACAACCGCGTGTCAAGTTCGGCTGTGCGCGAAGCGCTGGCCCAGGGCCAGATGGCCCGGGTGGCCAGCCTGCTGGGACGGCCCTACAGCATCTCGGGCCACGTGGTGCATGGCCGCAAGCTCGGGCGTGAACTGGGTTTTCGCACCCTGAACCTGCGCTTTTCACACTGGAAACCGGCGGCCAGCGGAATTTTTGCAGTGCAGGTGTTTGGGCTGGGCGACGCACCCCTGCCCGGCGTCGCCAACCTGGGCATCCGGCCGTCGCTGCACCCCGATGACGTCAATGGCGGGCGGGTGCTGCTGGAGACGCATTGCCTGGACTGGCCGGCGGGCCTGGGCGGCGAAGAGGCATACGGTAAAATCATCCGTGTGGAACTGCTACACAAACTGCACGACGAACTGAAATACGACGGTCTGGACAGCCTCAAGGCGGGCATCGCCCGGGACTGTGACGACGCGCGGGCGTTTTTTGCCCAGGCGTCCAAGTCGTTTTCAGCGTCCATGCACACGGAAACCAGCCGCCAGACCACGCGCGACCGAATTTAGACGATCTCGTCGCCCCTGGCCACGCCCCTTCCCGGGCAAAAGGCTTTTCTTCCCGATCCGTATTCCGGCGGCCCTGCCTCACCAGCCCGCCTCAACTGAAGTTTTCCATGCTTGACACCAAGACCGACTACCGCAGCACCCTCAATCTGCCCGACACCCCGTTTCCGATGCGCGGTGACCTGCCCAAGCGCGAGCCGGGCTGGGTCAAGGAGTGGGACGAAAAAGGCATCTACAAAAAGCTGCGCGACGTGCGCGCCGGCAAACCGCGTTTTGTGCTGCACGACGGCCCGCCCTACGCCAACGGCCAGATCCACATGGGTCATGCGGTCAACAAGATCCTGAAAGACATGATCGTCAAGGCGCGCCAGCTCAAGGGCATGGACGCGATCTACGTCCCGGGCTGGGACTGCCACGGCCTGCCGATCGAGAACCAGATCGAAAAAACCTTCGGTCGCAAGCTCAGCCGCGACGAGGTTCAGGCCAAAAGCCGGGCTTACGCCACCGAGCAGATCGCGCTGCAGAAAGAAGACTTCAAGCGCCTGGGCGTGCTGGGCGAGTGGGACAACCCCTACCTGACCATGAACCCCGGCAACGAAGCCGACGAAATCCGCGCGCTCAAACGCATCATGGAGCGGGGTTTTGTCTACCGCGGCCTCAAGCCTGTGTACTGGTGTTTTGACTGCGGCTCCTCGCTGGCGGAATTCGAGATCGAATACGCGGACAAGAAGTCGCAAACGCTGGATGTTGGTTTCAAGAGCGCCGAGCCGGAGAAGGTACTGGCGGCTTTCGGGCTGCCCTCACCCCTGCCCTCTCCCGCCAGCGGGACAGGGAGCCAAGAACAGCCTGTCTTGCCCCCTCGCCCCTCCGGGGAGAGGGCGGGGGTGAGGGGCGATGCCGCTGGCAAAGATATCTTCGCCGTCATCTGGACAACGACCGCCTGGACCATCCCGGCCAACCAGGCGCTGAACCTCAACCCCGAGCTCCACTACGCGCTGGTCGATACCGAACGCGGCATCCTGCTGCTGGCTGCCTCGCTGGTTGAAAAATGCATGGAGCGCTACCAGCTGACCGGCACGGTGCTGGCTACGACCGAAGGCAAAAATCTGGCGCTGCTGAACTTCCAGCACCCGCTCCATGACGTGGATGCGGGTTACCGGCGCCTGGGCCCGGTCTTCCTGGCCGACTACGCGACGGCCGACGACGGTACCGGCATCGTGCACTCCTCGCCCGCCTACGGGGTGGAGGATTTCAACTCCTGCATCGCCAATGGCATCGACGTGGACGATATCCTGAACCCGGTGCAGGCGCATGGCCGTTATGTGGATGAGCTGCCGCTGTTCGGCGGCTTGAACATCTGGAAAGCTGCACCGCTGGTGATCGACGCGCTGCGCGAGGCCGGCCGGCTTTTCGCCACCGAAACCATCACGCACAGCTACCCGCACTGCTGGCGCCACAAGTCGCCGGTGATCTACCGCGCTGCGGCCCAGTGGTTCATCCGCATGGATGAAGGCGAAGGCGTTTTTACCAAAGACAAGGCGCCGCAGACGCTGCGCCAGTTGGCCCTCAACGCCATCGAAGAAACCAGCTTCTACCCCGAAAACGGCAAAACGCGGCTCCGCGACATGATTGCCGGCCGGCCCGACTGGTGCATCTCGCGCCAGCGCAGCTGGGGTGTGCCCCTGCCGTTGTTCATCCACACCGCCACGGGCGAACTGCACCCGCGCACCATGGAACTGCTGGACACGGCGGCCGCCATGGTGGCCGAAGGCGGCATCGAGGCCTGGAGCAAGGCCACCGCTGAATCGCTGATCGGCGCGGACGCCGGGCTTTATACCAAGAGCAACGACATCCTGGACGTCTGGTTCGACTCCGGCACCACGCACTACACCGTGCTGCAGAAAAGCCATGCGGCCCAGTCCACCTGGCCGGCCGACTTGTACCTGGAAGGCCACGACCAGCACCGCGGCTGGTTCCACTCGTCACTGCTCACCGCCTGCGCGATGTACGACCATGCGCCTTACAAGGGGCTGCTGACCCACGGCTTCACCGTGGACAGCCAGGGCCGCAAGATGAGCAAGTCGCAGGGCAACGGTGTCGATCCGCAGGAAACCAGCAAAAAGCTGGGCGCCGAGATCATCCGCCTGTGGGTCGCGGCCAGCGACTACTCGGGCGATATCGCCGGCGACGACAAAATCCTCGAGCGGGTGGTGGACACCTACCGCAGAGTGCGCAACACGCTCAAGTTCCTGCTGGCCAACATCAGTGACTTCGACCCGGTCAAGGACGCGGTGCCGCTGGCGCAGATGCTGGAGATCGACCGTTATGCGCTGAGCCGCGCGGCGCAGTTGCAGGCCGACATCCTCGCGCACTACGAGGTCTACGAATTCCACCCCGTCGTGTCCAAGCTGCAGATCTACTGCAGCGAAGACCTCGG
Source organism: Polaromonas sp. (assembly GCF_041689105.1). Classification (GTDB taxonomy): domain Bacteria; phylum Pseudomonadota; class Gammaproteobacteria; order Burkholderiales; family Burkholderiaceae_C; genus Polaromonas. Next base: position 7,767 of record NZ_JBDNGU010000038.1, read on the forward strand.
CTCCTTCTACCTCGACATCCTGAAGGACAGGCTGTACACCACAGCGCCAAAATCGCTGGCCCGACGCAGCGCCCAAACTGCGCTGCACCAGATCACCCAGGCCATGCTGCGCTGGATGGCGCCTTTCCTGAGCTTCACCGCCGAGGAAGCCTGGAAAGTGGCCGGCGCATCGGAGTCCATCTTCATGGAAACCTATGCTGAACTGGCCGCGCCCGACGCGGACCTGCTGGCGAAATGGGGGCGCGTGCGCGAGCTGCGTGACGCGGTGAACAAGGACATCGAAACCCTGCGCGCCGAAGGCAAGGTCGGCTCGTCCCTGCAAGCCAATGTCGCGCTGGAAGTCACGGCCAGCGACCACGCGCTGCTGGCCAGCCTGGGCGACGACCTGAAGTTCGCCTTCATCACATCCGCTATTGAATTAATAGCTGGTGACGCGTTGTCGATAAGGGTCAAGGCCAGTTCTGACACCAAATGTGAGCGTTGCTGGCACTACCGGGCCGATATCGGCCAGGACACCGCGCATCCGACCCTTTGCAGCCGATGCACCAGCAACCTGTTCGGTGCGGGCGAAGACAGAAAGTACGCTTGATGGCAAAAACCACCTTTGGAACCACCACACCGACCATGCTGCCCTGGCTGGGCCTGGCGCTGATCCTGCTGATCGCCGACCAGTTCACCAAGGTGCTGATCCTCGGTTACTACCAGCTCGGCGACGCGACCTACGTGACCAGCTTCTTCAACGTAGTGCGGGTGCACAACAGTGGCGCGGCGTTTTCCTTCCTCGCGTCGGCGTCGGGCTGGCAACGCTGGTTTTTTACCGCCATCGGCATGGCGGCCGCGCTGTTCATCCTGTGGATGCTGAAATCGCATTCGGGGCAAAGGCTGTTCTCCTTTGCGCTGGCATGCATCCTGGGCGGCGCCATCGGCAATGTGATCGACCGCCTGCTGCATGGTTATGTGGTGGACTTCCTGGACTTCCATTACGGCAACTGGCACTTCCCGGCCTTCAACATCGCCGACGCCGCGATCACCGTGGGCGCGATCTGCCTGATCCTGGACGAGTTGCTGCGCGTGAAGAGAAGCAAATAGCCCCAAAGCTTGTCGCTTCGCGTACTTTACTGCCTCAAGGGCAGCATCCTGGTGGTGCCGGGCAGGCTATAGTGAGCTTCTGATTTTATGAAGCACCTATTGAATTTATTGGCGGCCATAGCGCTGCTGGTCTGGGGCACGCACCTTGTGCGCACTGGCATCCTTCGCGTGTTCGGCGCCAACCTGCGCCATGTGCTCTCGCGCAGCATCAGCAACCGCTTCAACGCCGCACTCTCGGGCATAGGCGTGACCGCGCTGGTGCAGTCGAGCACGGCCACGGCTTTGATCGTGTCCTCGTTTGTGGGCCAGGGGCTGATCGCACTGCCACTTGCGCTGGCGGTGATGCTGGGTGCCGATATCGGCACCAGCCTGATGGCCGTGGTGTTCTCCTTCGATTTATCCTGGCTGTCGCCGCTGTTCATCTTTTCCGGCGTGGTGCTGTTCATCTCGCGGCAGTCGACCAACGTCGGACGTGTCGGCCGCATCCTGATCGGCCTGGGCCTGATGCTGCTGGCCCTGCGCCTGGTCACCGACTCGACCGGGGTGCTGACCTCGAACCCGGCGATCAAGGCCCTGCTGGGCACGCTGAGCAGCGATCTGCTGCTGGAAATCACCGCAGGGGCAGTGCTGGCTGTGGTCTCTTACTCCAGCCTGGCGATTGTGCTGCTGACGGCCACACTCGCGGCTTCTGGCGTGATTCCGCCTGATGTTGCGCTGGGCTTGGTGCTGGGTGCCAATCTCGGTAGCGGCCTGCTCGCGGTGCTGACGACGGCACGTTCTGCGATCGAAGTGCGGCAGGTGCCGCTGGGCAACCTGGTGTTCAAGCTGCTGGGCGTGGCGGCGGCCGCGCCCTTCGTCGGTCTGTGGCTGCGCCATGTCGCGCCACACCTCGGCGAGACAGCCACCATGGTGGTGCTGTTCCACCTGGCCTTCAACACGGTCGTCGGACTGGTGTTTATCGGCTGGACACAGGTGGTGGCACGCTGGGTTGAAAAATTCCTGCCGCGCCCGGTCAAGGGCAGCAAAGCAGGCGGGCGGCCGCACCACCTGGACCCCTCGGCGCTGGCCACGCCCTCGCTGGCGATCTCGTGCGCGGCGCGTGAGGCGCTGCACCAGGCCGATGTGGTCGAGAGCATGCTGCTGGGAATGCTGGAAGTCATACGCCGCAACGACCTCAAGCTGGCCGAAGACCTGCGCAAGATGGACGACACTGTCGACGAGTTGTATTCGGCCATCAAGTATTACCTGACCAAGATCTCGCGCGAGGCGCTCGGCGAGGAAGAAAGCCGGCGCTGGACCGACATCATCAGCTTCACCATCAACATGGAGCAGATCGGCGACATCATCGAACGCGTGCTGATCGACATCGAGGACAAGAAGATCAAGCCCGGCCGCAGTTTCTCCGAAGCCGGCATGGCCGAAATCTGCGAGTTGCACCAGCGTCTGGTGGACAACCTGCGCCTGAGCATGAGCGTGTTTCTCAACGGCAGCGTGCGCGACGCGCAAAAGCTGCTGGAAGAAAAAGCCCGCTTTCGTGACCTGGAGCGCGCCTATGCGACCACCCACCTGGGCCGCCTGTCCGACCGCACCACGCAGAGCATGGAAACCAGCTCGCTGCACATTGACCTGATCAGCGACTTGAAACGCATCAACTCGCACATCTGCTCGATTGCCTACCCCATCCTCGACTCGGCCGGCGCGCTGGCCCCGAACCGGCTGCGCCAGAGCGTGCTGCTGGACGACGTCTCCCGCTGAACGCGCATGAACCCCAACGCTGACCAGCTGTGGAAGGGGCCGCGCTGGGCTCTCGCCGTGCTGCTTGCGCTGCTCGGCATGCTGGGGCCGTTTTCAATCGACACCTACATCCCGGCGTTTTCGGGCATTGCACAGTCGCTGGGCGCCACACCGGTCGAGATGCAGCAGACGCTGTCGGCCTACCTGTTCGGTTTTGCTTTCATGAACCTGTTCCATGGCGCGCTGGCCGACAGCTTCGGACGCCGCCCCGTGGTGTTATGGGGCATTGCCATGTTCACCGTGGCGTCGGCCGGCTGCGCGCTGTCACAAAGCATCAGCCAGTTGGTGTTTTTCCGGGCGCTGCAGGGCCTGTCCACCGGCGCCGGCATCGTGGTCTCCCGCGCGGTGATCCGCGACATGTTTCCGCCGGCGCAGGCACAAAAAGTCATGAGCCAGGTGACGATTTATTTCGGCGTGGCGCCAGCGGTTGCACCCATCATCGGCGGCTGGCTGTTTGTGCACCTGAACTGGCACTCGATCTTCTGGTTTCTGACTGGCGTCGGCGTGTTGCTGTGGACCGCCAACTACCGCCTGCTGCCCGAAACGCTGCAGCTGTCGCAGCGCCAGCCTTTCAATGTGAAACACCTGATGCGCGGTTATTGGCAGCTCGGCTCCAGCGCGCGGTTTTTTCTGCTGGCGCTGGCCAGCGGTGTACCTTTCAACGGCATGTTTTTATATGTGCTGGCGGCGCCCGAGTTCCTGGGCTCGCACATGGATCTGGCGCCGACCGAATTCTTCTGGTTTTTTGTGCTGACGATCTCCGGCATCATGGCTGGTGCCTGGGTCAGCGGACGCATGGCGGGAAAGATTGCGCCCAAGCAGCAGATCCGCCACGGCTTTGTAATCATGCTGGTGGTTGCGGTACTCAACCTGGTCGCCAACCTGCTGTTCAAGGCCCATGTGTCCTGGGCGCTGTTTCCGATTGCCATCTTTGCCTTTGGTTGGGCCCTGATGGTGCCGGTGGTGACGCTGCTGGTGCTGGACCTCTACCCCGAGCGGCGCGGCATGGCGTCCTCGCTGCAGGCTTTTATCGGCTCGACCGCCAACGGCATCGTGGCCGGCGTGATCGCACCGCTGATCATGCACTCCACCATCGCGCTGGCGGCGGTGTCGCTGCTAATGCTTTGTATTGGTCTGGTGGCGTGGCTGTATTTGCACCACCGCTGGCCGGAAATTGGCAAATAAGGCCCCCACGGTCGTTCACTTCGTGTAACTCCCTGCCCCCCGGAGGGGGCCGCTGCGCCTGCGGCCTGGCAAAGCCAGATCCGCGGCCCCTGCTTGAATGGGGAGCTGTACCTCGCACCAGGCGCCGGTGCTTACCCCAGCAACGCGGCCTGGATCAGGGCCGCCTCGCTGGTAAATTCATTGGCGTGCATCTTCTCCAGCATCTCGCCCGCATCCATCAGCACGAACCTTTCGACCTCGCCATCCTGATTCACCGGCACCTGCCCATCGGGCACGGTGCAGTGGTGCCAGTCGATACGTTCGACCACATAGCCGGCGCCGTGGCCGTCGTCGCAGGGTCGGCGGATGTCGACGTGCCCTTTGTGAACGATGGCCCGCAACTGATCCAGGCGCAGACCAGCCTCTTCCCAGGTTTCACGCTCGAGTGCGCTGGCCAGCGTATCGGCGCCGCTGATCATGCCGCCCATCAAGGTGTCCCACATGCCCGGATCATTGGACTTGCTCCAGGCCCGCTGCTGCACCCAGAAGCGGCCGTCCTCGGCCTGCCCGACCAGGTGCACCGCCGCAGTGGTGATGCCCAGCACGCGAACCACCGCGCGCTCCACGCTGCCGATGCGCTGCCCTTGCGCATCGGCCACCGCCAGTTGCTCGTCACGCCAGGCATGGGCCAGGCCAGCCTCGCGCAAGGCCAGCGCCAGCGCGTCGAGCGCGGCGGTGGGTTCCCCCAGCAGACGCCAGGCCGGCCTGCCAGAATGCTCTGTTTTTGATAGCGTATTGCGTCCGTCTGACAAGGGCTGTAGCCTGATTTGACTTAAAAAATCAGGCTCCACCGAGCCAATCACCGTATCACCTGCGATCAGCGGCAGGCGCGGCCGCGCCGGGGCCAGCCTGGCGCTGGCGCGCAGCGAGGCCAGCCATTGCGGGTCCAGCCCAGCCATGGCAAATTACAAGGTCAGGATGGTGCAGCCGGTGGTCTTGCGCGCCTCCAGCGAACGGTGCGCCTGCGCCACGTCCGCCAGCGCGAAGCGCTGGTCGATGCGAATAGTCACCTTGCCGCTGCTGACCATGGCAAACAGCTGGTCGGCCATGTCCTGCGTGCTTTCGCGCGTGGCGATGTGGGTGAACAGCGTGGGCCGTGACACATACAGCGAGCCCTTGGCGGCCAGCAGGCCAATGTCCAGCGGCTCGACCTTGCCCGATGCATTGCCGAAGTTGGCCACCAGTCCAAAAGGTCGCGTGCAGTCGAGTGACTTCAGGAAGGTGTCCTTGCCCACCGAGTCGTAGACCACTTTGACGCCCTGCCCGCCAGTGATCTCTTTCACGCGCGCCACAAAGTCTTCTTTCGCATAGTTGATGACGAAGGCCGCCCCATGCTCTTTGGCGAGCGCGCATTTTTCGTCGGACCCGGCCGTGCCTATGAGTTGCAGGCCCATGGCTTTGGCCCACTGACAGGCGATCAGGCCGACACCACCGGCGGCGGCATGGAACAGCACATGGTCGCCGGCCTGCAGGCCACCTTGGGGCTGGGTGCGGCTCAGCAGGTATTGCGCGGTCAGGCCCTTGAGCATCATCGCCGCGCCGGTGTCGAAGGAAATGTCGTCGGGCAGCTTGCAGACACATTTGGCGGGCATCACGCGCAGCTCGCAGTAGCTGCCTGGTGGCTGGCTGGCGTAAGCGGCGCGGTCGCCGGCCTTCAGGTGTGTGACGCCTTCGCCCACTGCCTCGACGATGCCGGACGCCTCCATGCCGAGCTGCAGCGGCATGGGCAGCTTGTACACGCCAGCGCGCTGGTAGACATCAATGTAGTTCAGGCCAACCGCCTTGTGACGGATGCGGATCTCGCCAGGCCCGGGCTCGCCAACCTCCACGTCAACCAGCTTGAGCTCTTCGGGTCCTCCGTACTGGTCGATACGGACAGCTTTGGAGAGGGTCATGGCCATGATGGTTTTCCTTGCGTTGCGGTTGAATGGGAGATGCGGCCTGCATCCTGCCACGAAACCGCCTTGCCTGCTGGCCGTGCAAGCCGCCGTCCTGCTTCTGGCGCCGGGCGATCAGGCTCTGGTCAGCAAGGCGGCTGGCAGATGGTTACAGTCCCCGCATGACGCCCGGACTGAATTTTCGCACCGCCACGCTGCTGCTGGTGCCGCCCCTGCTCTGGGCCGGCAATGCGGTGGTGGGGCGGCTTGTCAACCAGTTGGTGCCACCCATCACCCTGAACTTCCTGCGCTGGGCGCTGGCCTTCGTCATTCTTTTGCCGCTGGCCGGCTGGGTGCTGCGCCGGAACAGCGGCATGTGGCCACACTGGCGGCGCTTCGCGGTGCTGGGTCTGCTGGGCGTGGGCGCCTACAACGCGTTGCAATACCTGGCGCTGCAGACGTCGACACCGCTCAACGTCACATTGGTCGCGGCCAGCACGCCGGTCTGGATGCTGGGCATCGGCTGGTTGTTTTTTGCGCAACCGGTGTCGCGCCGCCAGATGCTGGGCGCGCTGCTGTCCATCATCGGGGTGCTGGTGGTGCTGTCGCGCGGGCAGTTGGCACTGCTGGCCGGGGTGCGCCTGGTGCCCGGCGATCTGTACGTGCTGCTGGCCACCGCGGCCTGGGCCTTCTATAGCTGGATGTTGTCACAGCCCAAAGAGCCGACTGCCATCCGCAGCGATTGGGCCGCCTTCCTGATGGCGCAGATGGTGTTCGGCCTGGGCTGGTCAGGCCTGTTTGCCGCTGGTGAGTGGGCGCTGACCGACGCCCACATCGTCTGGGGCTGGCCGCTGGCTGCCGCCCTGCTGTACGTGGCCCTTGGCCCGGCCATCCTGGCGTATCGCTGCTGGGGCCTCGGCATTCAGCGTGTCGGCCCCAACATCGCCGGCTTTTTTGCCAACCTCACGCCGCTGTTTGCGGCGCTGATGTCCGCGGCCTTCCTCGGCGAGTTGCCTCAGCCCTACCACGGCCTTGCCTTTGTGCTGATCGTCGGCGGGATTGTGGTGTCGTCCCGGCGGTGATGCACGCAGCTCCAGGTCTTTTTCGCAAACCAGGCAACAGCAGCTTGGACGTGACCGTCACCCCGCCACCTGCATCCGCACCCGCCGCGCCGCCTCTTCAGCGCGAGCGTCGTCGATCTCGCGCATGACGCTGCCCATGTCCACCGCTGCGGTCCGGCGCTCGAAGCGGCCGGTCAGCGGGCTGTCGACGTGCAGCATGCCGCGCTGATACAGGTCCCATATCTCCAGGCCGAAGTCGGTGTGCAGCAGCTCGGGCGCGAAACGGCCGAAGAAGTTACGCAGGTTGTCCACGTCTCGCAGCAGCATGCGGGCGGCGTGGTTGTTGCCGGCCGCATCAATGGCCTGCGGCAGGTCGATGATCACCGGGCTGTCAACGCCGTCGTGGTGGCCCAGCAGGATATTGAACTCGGACAGGTCGCCATGCACCACGCCAGCGCAAAGCATGCGCACCACCTGCCCGATCAGCATGGCGTGGTGGACCAGCGCGTCTTCGCGTGAAAGAACCACATCGTTCAGGCGCGGGGCGGCATCACCGCGTTCGTCGGTCACCAGTTCCATCAACAACACGCCGTCGTGGAAGTTGTAAGGCGTGGGCACGCGCACGCCAGCGGCGGCCAGTCGGTACAGCGCATCGACCTCGGCGCTTTGCCAGGCGGCCTCCTGCGCCTGCCGCCCGAACTTCGTTCCCTTGGCCATGGCGCGGGCCTGGCGGCTGCTCTTGACCTTGCGGTTTTCGGTGTAGTCCACCGCCTGGCGAAAACTGCGCTGTGTGGCTTCCTTGTAGATCTTGGCGCAGCGCGTGTCGTCGCCGCAGCGCACTACGTAGACCATGGCTTCCTTGCCGCTCATGAGCTGGCGCACAACGGTATCGATCAGGCCTTCCTCGATCAGGGATTGCAGTCTGGGGGGAGCTTTCATGGACCTATTGTGCCCCGCCGTCGCTGCGCGGACGCAACGGCGTCAGGCTGGCGGGTCGATGGCAGCCAACGCGTGGGCCAAGGCAGCCACGTTGTCCGGCCTCACCAGCCGAGTGACTTCCCCACCGTCACGCAAAAACACCAGCGTCGGCCACAGCTTGACGCCAAAGGAGCGGCCCAGGCGCCGGCCGCTGCCGTCCTCGACCTTGAGATGGCAAACACCGGGGTGGTCCGCAAAACTGGCAGCCAGCAAGGGCTGGGCGGCCCGGCAAAACGAGCACCAGCCTGTGCCGAATTCAAGCACCACCGGGCCAGTCAGCGCATCGACCTGCGTGCGCCCGGGTTCGGGATCAGTGAAGCGCGCCGAAAAACCCATGGGTCAAATGCGCTGGTGAGCGCCCAGGTCCTGCAGTGTCGGGGCCGCCAGCGCTGCGTCCCAGTGCTGCAGCACGGCGGGCTTTGCGCCGTCGAAGCTGCCCACCAGCTCGGCAGGGCAGATCGTCAGCCGGCCTTGCTTGAATTTCATCTTCACAAAAACCTCAGCGTGCAGCGCTGTCCCCACCGTGAACACATGGTGAAAATAAGCGCACTTGCCGTCTGCAAAAATGACTTGCGGAGCTACCGCAGCGCGGCTGAAAAGACGGACAGGCCTGGCGAAGCGCACCAGCTGGGAAGCGTTCACAAAGCGGTAGCCCTTGCGCAGCATGTCCCGCACCAGCCCGGTTCTGACCACGTAGTCCAGCTGGGCCGACTCGGCCATCTGCAGGTAGCGGTCGCTCTTGAGCGTGGCCAGGCCGGTGTCCAGGGGGGTGACCCAAAACCCTAGCTGCGTGCGCGACTGCGGCGTGACGCTGCGGTAGTGGCACAGTGCCACCAGCAGCGTCAGCAGATTTCTCAGCAGTCCCGCCATGGCGCCTGGCGCAGCGTGTCCGGGCTCAATAAGTGCCGGGGTAAGCGCCGCCATCGGCCAGCACGTTCTGGCCAGTGATGTAGGCGGCGTGGGTGCTGCACAAAAACGCGCAGATCGCACCAAACTCTTCGGGCGTGCCGAAACGCTGGGCCGGAATGGTCTTGCGCCGTGCGTCCATCACCGCATCAATCGGCTGGCCGGTTTTTGTGGCCGCTCCCTGCATGGTGCCGCGCAAACGGTCGGTGTCAAAGGCACCGGGCAGCAGGTTGTTGATGGTCACGCCGCTGGCTGCGAGCTTGGTACGCGCGACGCCGGCAACAAAACCGGTCAGTCCGCTGCGCGCGCCGTTGGACAGCCCGAGGATGTCGATGGGCGCCTTGACCGAGCTGGAGGTGATATTGACGATGCGGCCAAAGCCGCGTTCGGCCATGCCGTCCACCGTGGCCTTGATCAGCTCGATGGGTGTGAGCATGTTGGCATCCACGGCCTTGATCCACGCGTCGCGGTCCCAGCTGCGGAAGTCGCCCGGCGGCGGGCCGCCAGCATTGGTGACCACGATGTCAAAGTCCTTGCGCACGGCAAACACCGCAGCGCGGCCTTCCGTTGTGGTGATATCTGCAGCGACAAATCGCACCTCAGCCGCTGCCGGCCGGGCGCTGTCAGCTATCAATTTGCTAGCGCTTGCTTCCAGCACTTCGGCGCCCCGGGCGACGATCAGCACATTCACGCCCTCGCGAACCAGCGCCTGGGCACAACCCAGGCCCAACCCCTTGCTTGCGCCGCACACCAGCGCCCATTTGCCTGCAATACCCAAATCCATAATAATTCCTGCTTCATTTTCGTGAAAGTGAGTGGCCATGATACTGAGTAAATTCAACCGCCTGCACGTGCTGGTCTCTTGCCTGCTCGTGTCAGGCGGCTTGGCCCAGGCGCAGAGCGAATCGGTTCAGATCAAACGCGCCGTCGAATTGCGTGAGACACCCGGCGAAGGCTCGCGCAGCCTGGCCGCCCTGGCCGCCCGGACACCCGTGACCCGTTCAGGTCTGCGGCAGGGCGCCTGGATTGAGGTGCGTACCGCCGACGGGGCCTCGGGCTGGGTGCACATGTTTGATGTTGGTGCTGCCAGCAGTGCAGCACCGGCCGGCGCGGGCACGAACGCGCTACGCGGCCTGACCAGTTTTTTCAACAAAGGCAGCGCGCAGGGCGGGACCATCACGGCCACCTCCACCGTGGGCATACGCGGGCTGGGCGCCGAAGACCTCGCGCGCGCCCAACCCAACCCTGCCGCCGTCACGCAGGCCGACGCGCTGCGGCAGGACGCCGACCAGGCGCGGCAGTTTGCGGCCAGTGCCGCGCTCAGCAGCCGGACGGTTGACGCGCTGCCAACGCCAGCACCGGTGCAAAACACCAGCCCCATGATCAACACCAACAACTAGGAGCTGCGCCATGAAGCTGCCAAACATCTCCCCCCGCGCGGCGAGCCTGTCATGGCTGATGCTGCTCCCCGGGCTGGGCGCTGCGCCCGCCTACAGCCAGGACGGTGGCAAGGCGCTGAACCTGCTCGGCTCCTTTCTGCGCCAGGCCGCCCCGGCCGAAGCGCCGGCGCAGCAGCAGCAGCCGGCGTCGCCGGCAGGCCTGCTGGGCAATCTGTTGGGCGCCGGGCTGGCGCCGTCGGGTGACAACCAGGCCGCCAACGCCGGCAACCTGATCGGCCTGCTGTCGCAATCGCTGGAGCAGATTGACGAACCCAAGGAGATCGAGATCGGCCGTCAGCTGGCCGCCGTGCTGCTGGGCAGCAAGCCCTTGCATCCCGACATGGCGCTGCAGCGTTATGTGAACCAGCTCGGCCGCTGGATCAGCCTGCAGTCCGCACGGCCGCAACTGCCCTGGACGTTTGGCGTGCTCGACGACCCGGGCTTTAACGCCTTTGCCGCGCCCGGCGGTTATGTGTTTGTCACCAAGGGCCTGGTAGACCAGGTGGCCGATGAAGCTGAACTGGCCGGCATCCTGGCGCATGAAATCACCCATGTCACGGGCAAGCACCATTTGCAGGCCATGGCCAAATCGGCCCGTTCTGGCCTGCTGACCCAGGCCATCGGCTCGCAGGTCAAGGGCGAACTGGCCGGTGCGGTGTCGGCCCAGTTTCTGAGTCTGGGGCGTGACCTGTACTCGCGTGGCCTGGACCAGAGCGACGAATTCGAAGCCGACCGCCACGGCGTGGCGCTGGCAGCACGCGCCGGTTTCGACCCCTACGGCCTGGTTGCGGTGCTGCAGCAGTTGCGCACCGCCTCGCCCGACAACCCGCTGTTTGCCCTGTCACTGAGCACCCACCCGCCCGCCCAGCAAAGGCTGGACCTGCTGGAGCAGGCCATGGGCACGCGCATGGACGGTTTCACCGGCCAGCCCGCCGTCACGGTCACGCAGCGCATGGAGCGGCTGGCGGCCACGCGCACGGCCAGTCGGGCCGATGCGCCAGCGGCCACAGCGCCTGCGGGGCGGCGGGTGCCGGTGAAAAAGTAAGGACGACTTTTTCAGCGTTCGGGCTGAGCTTGGCCCGTTCTGAGCTTGTCGAAGGGTCGAAGCCGGTGCGAGCTTGCGCGTCTGTAGTTCTACCGACAAGCCGGGGGTTGCCCGGCAGCAACTCACTTTCTTTTTGCGTCGCCAAAAAGAAAGTGAGCCAAGAAAAAAGCGACCCGATGGTCTGGGCCCCTGCGCTGCGCTTCGGGGCAACCTGCGGTGCTCGCCGAAAAAGGGGTCGAGCTCGAACTCGCCTTCGGCTCAGACAATCGCAAGCCCTGATCCGCTTTTGCCTGCGCTCCTCAGCCCAGCCCGACGGGTGGGGGAGAAAACAAACACCAATCCGAATACAGATACCGAACTCGATCCGGAGTTGAAGAAGCGCGCAGCGCTTCCTGCACGGGAATCCCAGCAGACAGTCATGTTTGCACGCGAGCGCTGCACGCGCGGCCAAATGCGGCTCCCTTCCATCGCCCAGTGGGGCGAGGGAAGGGCGGGGGGGTTGGGAGTGGGGAGTTGGCCTACTGTCCAACGCCAACCGGGGACGCAGCGTGATGCCGGACCAGGCTGGGTGGTCGGGGAACGGACTTCAAAGAATCCGGTTGAACCACAGCAGCGACAGCGAGGCCGACATCAGTGCCAGCACCGCTGCAGCTAGTGCGAGCAGACCCGAAATCTCGGTTTCCTTTTTCTCCACCGTCAGGCGCGAACTCAGGGTTTCATAAACTTTTTTCAGGTCGGCTGCGGTGCCGGCGTAAAAGTACTCGGCCTGGGTGCTGGTGGCAATCGCCTTGAGGGTTTCCTCGTCGAGCTTGACGCGCATGGACCAGCCCTCAAAACCGATGGTCTCGCCGTCCACTGTCCCCACACCCACGGTGTAGATGCGCACCCCGCGTTCGGCCGCCATCTTGGCGGCTTCCAGCGAGTCGACACCGGTGGTGCGCTGCCCATCGGTCAACAGGATGATGGCGGCCGAGGTGTAGGAGCCTGGGGCAACCGGTATGAACTCTTTTTTGGGCTGCTTGGTTGCCTGGTCGATGGCGACGCCGCCGCTGCGGTTGCGGCCGTAGGTGAGCGATGCCAGGTCGATGCCCGCGTCAGGAAACAGCTCGCCCAGTGACACGACGATGGCATTCCCGATGGCCGTGGCGCGCTGCAGCTGGAACTTGTCGATGGCCGTCACCAGGTCTTCGCGGCTCAGGGTGGCTGGCTGCACCACCGAGGCGGTGCCGGCAAAAGCCACAATGCCGACCCGCACGCTACGCGGCAGGTCCGCCAGAAAAGCCTTGGCAGCGTTTTGCGAGGCGACCAGCCGGTTCGGCAACACATCGGTGGCGCGCATGCTGCCCGACACGTCCATCGCGAGGATGATGGTTTCCTGCTGCGAAGGCAAGGTAATCACTGCAAACGGGCGCGACGCGGCCAGCAGCATCGCGGCCATGGCCAGCAGAAACAGCAGTGGCGGGATATGGCGCCGGAAAGTCTGCCCGCTGCCCATGGCTTCGCGCACGATGGACAGGCTGGCAAAACGCAGCGCCATCTTCTTTTTGCGCCGCAGCAGCCAGACATACACGGCCACCAGCAAGGGCAGGGCCAGCAACAGCCAGAGAAACTGCGGCCAGAGAAAAGTGACAGGTGAGTTCATGGGAAGGTCTCCTTCGGGCCGTGATCAGGCGGCCGCCTTGAGATGGTCCGGCAGCGAGCGCCGGCCTTTGCCCGCCGCGCCGGACGACTGGCCGCGGCGCTTGCGGAGTTCGGTAAAACGCATGATGGCGTCAACCAGGTCGCCGTCGGTGGACAGCTCCAGCGTATCGACACCGGCACGCACCAGCGCCTGGCGCAAATCGGCCTCCCGCTGCGCCGCGATGCGCGCAAAGCGGCGGCGAAAACCAGCGTCGTGGGTGTCCACCAGCAGTTGCTCGCCGGTCTCCGCGTCACGAATCGGGATCAGCCCCAGGTCGGGCAGCGCCAGCTCCATCGGGTCCAGCAGGCGCACCGCCACCACTTCATGGCGCTGTGCCAGCTGGCCCAAAGTCTTTTCCCACCCTGACTCGCTGATGAAGTCCGACACCACAAACACTGTCGAGCGTCGGCGCAGCAGCCTGGCGGCAGATTGCAGCAGCTCGTCCAGTCGCGTGGTCGTCGTCCCGGTGGCTTCGGGACGGGTCTGCATGGCATGCAGCAGGTGCAGCACATGCGGGCGACCGCCGCGCGCGGGCAGCACGGTGTCGACACCGCTGCCGTAAAGCATGGCGCCAACACGGTTTCCATGGCGCGTGAGCATGCGCGCCAGCACCGCGACAAACTCGCTGGAGACCTGGCTTTTGCGCTGGTCGCCCGAGCCGAAATCGACCGACGGGCTCAGGTCCAGCAAAAACCAGCTGGCCATCTCCCGGTCTTCGGTGAAGACGCGCACATGCGGCATTTGCAGGCGGGCGGTCACGTTCCAGTCGATATGACGCACGTCGTCATGGTGTTGGTATTCGCGCAGTTCGGCCAGGTCCATGCCGGTTCCGCGCATCAGGGTGCGGTAGTCGCCCTGGAGCAGGCCGTCGAGCCGACGCAGCACGGTCCACTCAAGCCGGCGCAGCACATGTTCGGCGCCGGCAGCGGCACCAGCTTGCGCCGTCGCCACCAATGCCGGAACGGGCGCATCGGCTTGAGCGGACTTGCGAAACCAGTTTTTCATGACAGGTCAGCGCCCCGGAACGACCGTGGGGCGCTCTTCTTCTCTTTTCAAGCAGGGGCCGCGGATCTGGCTTTGCCAGTCCGCAGGCGCAGCGGCCCCCTCGGGGGGCAGCGAAGTACACGCAGTGGCGAGCGTGGGGGCCATATCTCTAGGCCGCCAGTTTTTCATGTTCAAGTGGCCGCGCAGGCGCCGGCACCTTCGCCATGATTTCCCCGATCACGGTGTCGGCATCCAGCCCTTCGGACAGCGCTTCGTAGGACAGCACCAGCCGGTGCCGCAGCACGTCGGGCACCAGGTCGGTCATGTCTTCGGGCAGGGCGTAGGTGCGGCCGCGCAGCATGGCCAGCGCGCGTGCGCCTTCGGTCAGGTTGATGGTGGCGCGCGGGCTGGCGCCGAAGGTGATGAAGCGGGCCAGGTCCTTGAGGCCATGCTTTTCAGGCGTTCGGGTGGCCGACACCAGGCGCACCGCGTACTGGATCAGCGACGGGTCCACATAGACGCGGCGGCATTCGCGCTGCAGTTCGGCCAGTTGCTCGGTGGTGGCTACGCTGGAAACCGCGACAGCCGGGCCAATCACGCGCTGGACGATGACAAACTCTTCCTCGTCGGTGGGGTAGTCGACCAGCACCTTCATCATGAAGCGGTCCACCTGCGCCTCTGGCAGTGGGTAGGTGCCTTCGGTTTCGATCGGGTTTTGCGTGGCCATCACCAGAAAGGGCTCAGGCACGCGATGTGTTTCGCCTGCGATCGTGACCTGGCGCTCCTGCATCACTTCCAGCAGCGCGCTCTGCACCTTGGCCGGCGCCCGGTTGATCTCGTCGGCCAGCAGCAGGTTGGTAAACACCGGGCCCAGCGAGGTGCTGAAGTCGCCGGTTTTCTGGTTGTAGATGCGAGTGCCCACCAGGTCGGCCGGCACCAGGTCAGGGGTGAACTGGATGCGCTTGAAATTGCCCTGGATGGTATTGGCCAGCGTCTTGACGGTCAGGGTTTTGGCCAGACCCGGCACACCTTCAACCAGCAGGTGGCCCTGGGCCAGGATGGCGACCATCACACGTTCAAGAAAGCGGTCCTGGCCGACCACGACGCGTTTGACTTCGTAAAGAATCTGCTCCATCAGTTGCGCGGTGTGGGCATCCTGCGGCGATGACTGTGCTTGCATGGGTAGGGTCCTTAAAAAGGGGTCAGGCCGACGGCCGAGGCAGCGTTTTCAATCGGTACCGCAAACGCAATGCCGACAAAGCTGCGTTGCTGGTTGGGGTTGAGGATGGCGGTGACGATGCCGACCACCTCGCCGTCCATGGTGACCAGCGGGCCACCCGAATTGCCGGGGTTGGCGGCCGCATCAAACTGGATCAGGTTGCGAAGGTCCTGTTTGCCCTCGGGTGAGCGAAAGGTGCGCTTGAGGCCCGATATCACGCCCGCCGATGCCGAAGGCCCGATACCGAAGGGGTAGCCGACCGCCAGTACGTGGTCGCCAGGCGCCAGGTCGCCGGTGGAACGCATGGTGGCCGCAATCATGTCGTCGGGGATCTTGTGGGCCTGCAGCACTGCCAGGTCGTTTTCAGGCTGCAGGCCGGTCACATGGGCCGTGGACTCCAGCCCGTCGGAAAACACCACCTTGATGCTTTGCGCGCCCTGCACCACATGCAGGTTGGTCAGGATGATGCCCTTGTCGACAATCACGACGCCGCTGCCGACGCCGTACTCCACGTCTTCCTTGCCGTCCTTGCTTTTTCCGTAAGCCGTGACACGCACCACCGAGGGGCGAATCTTGTCGTAGGCCCTGGCCACGGCCGATGGCAGTTGGGTGGTTTCCAGCGTCTTGAGTACGGCTGCGTTGATGTCGTCCTGGGTCAGCTTGCGCGGCATCGGGCGCAGGGACAGCGACAGGCTGATGAGCAGCAGTACGGCCAGGAGCAGCAGGGCCGACCACAACAGGCGCGGATTGGAGGCAGAGAAAAAACGGGTGGCCGGCAAAGAGTCGATGGGCGGTGCCGCTGCCGGCGCTGCCGGGTCTGGCCCCGAAGCCCGCGAAAGTTTGCTGGAGCTGCTGTAAAGGGCGGGCCTGCGCATCCGTGTCACCTGTAAAAATGATTTTCTGGACTGACGATGCACGGTATCACGTCTGGTGCATCCCTGCATATAGTTCGGCTACCTGGGGGGATATTTGATTCGGCGGATTCAGGCATTATTGGAGAATGTCTGCATGGATAGATACCCATTGCCACCTGGACGCAGCGGAATTCGACGCCGACCGCCCCGCCATGCGCGCACGGGCGGCGGCCGCGGGCGTGGCTTTATGTGTCTGGCCGGCGGTTGCCGCCTTCAATTTTGCTGCGGTGCGGGACATGGCGCACGCCTTTGGGGACAGTTACGCCCTGGGCATTCACCCGCTGTGTGTCAAAAACGCGCAAGACGGCGATCTCGCGCTGCTGGATGCCGAGCTGGCCCTGCGGCACGCCGATCCGCGGCTGGTGGCGGTGGGCGAGATTGGTCTTGACTATTTTGTGCCGGAGCTCACACAAAGCCCGTTGCGCGAGCGGCAGGAGTATTTCTACCGCGAGCAGCTCCGGCTCGCGCGGAAACACGGTCTGCCTGTGATCCTGCACGTGCGC
>NZ_JBDNGU010000039.1:0-6225 GCF_041689105.1 Polaromonas sp.
ACAGTGGCTGGATCTTCGGCAAGATTGCCGCCGGCACGCCGACCTGGATTCAGAATGCCGGCTTTACCTGGCTGCTGTCGCTGGTGCCGCTGTCCGTTTTGTGTTTCTTCGGCATGAACAACCTGAAGACGGTGTCGCCCGCCATCGGTGGAACCATCCCGGCCTTCCTCAAAATCATCTGGCTCTACACGCTGTCGTTTGTGCCGGCGGGCGTTGGCTTGTATCTCTACCTGCCCAAGCCCACGGGACTCGGCTTGCTCAACATGTGGATCGCCATGCCATTGATCGTCGTCAGTACCTTGATGGTGCTGAAGGTGACGGCTTTCGGCCCGATGAAGGAATCCATTGCCAAGCAGTTCTCCATCTTCAGCAACAAGCACACTTGGTCACTGACGCTGCTGTACATCGTGACCTTCGGCTCCTTCATTGGTTTTTCGATGGCCTTGCCGCTGGCCATCACCGTCATTTTCGGCATCAGCCATGTGCCGGATGCGGCTGGCGTCATGCAGCACACGCTGAAAAACCCGAACGCGCCCTCGGCCCTGACCTTCGCCTGGATCGGTCCCTTTGTCGGCGCGTTGATCCGGCCCGTCGGCGGCTGGATCTCGGACAAGGTCGGGGGCTCCATCGTGACGCAGATCATCTCCGCCGTGATGGTTGCGGCTTCCGCTGGCGTGGGTTACGTCATGCTGCTGGCTTACAAGTCACCAGCGCCTGAAGAGTACTTCCTGCTCTTCATGGTGCTGTTTGTCATTCTGTTTGCGGCGAGCGGCATCGGCAACGGCTCCACCTTCCGAACCATTGGTGTCATCTTCGACCGTCAGCAAGCCGGCCCGGTGCTGGGCTGGACATCGGCCATTGCCGCCTACGGTGCTTTTATTGCACCGGTGGTCATCGGTGCGCAGATCAAGGCCGGCACGCCCGAGAACGCCATGTACGGCTTTGCCATTTTTTATGCCTTGTGCCTGGTGCTGAACTGGTGGTTTTACCTGCGCGCTGGTGCAGAGATCAAAAACCCCTGAAGCCCTGCTGATCGCCTGTTACCGCATCACCGGAGAACCCCATGAGCCATTTTCTTGATCGTCTGAACCATTTTTCAAACCCGCGCGAATCGTTTTCGGGCGGCCATGGCGTCACCACCGCCGAAGACCGCACCTGGGAGGATGCCTACCGCAACCGCTGGGCGCACGACAAGGTCGTGCGCAGCACCCACGGCGTCAACTGCACCGGCTCGTGTTCCTGGAAAATTTACGTCAAGGGCGGCATCGTGACCTGGGAGACCCAGCAAACGGATTACCCGCGCACGCGCTGGGACATGCCGAATCACGAGCCGCGTGGCTGCTCGCGAGGCGCCAGCTACAGCTGGTATCTATACAGCGCCAACCGCGTCAAATACCCGATGGTGCGTGCGCGCCTGCTCAAACACTGGCGCGAGGCGCGCCTGACGCTGCCACCGGTGGAGGCCTGGGCAGCGGTGGTACAGGACGACGCCAAACGGCGTGACTACCAGAGCGTGCGCGGCCTGGGCGGCTTTGTGCGCTCCAGCTGGGACGAGGTCAATGAAATCATCGCCGCTTCCAACATTTACACCATCAAAAAACACGGTGCAGACCGGATCATCGGCTTTTCACCGATTCCGGCGATGTCCATGGTCAGCTACGCAGCCGGCTCGCGGTATCTGTCGCTGATTGGCGGCGTGTGCATGAGTTTTTACGACTGGTACTGCGACCTGCCCCCCTCAAGTCCGCAAGTCTGGGGCGAGCAGACCGACGTGCCCGAGTCGGCCGACTGGTACAACTCGGGCTTCATCATTGCCTGGGGTTCCAACGTGCCGCAGACGCGCACCCCTGACGCCCACTTCTTCACCGAGGTGCGCTACAAAGGGTGCAAGACCGTGGCCATCACGCCCGACTATTCCGAAGTCGCCAAACTCTCCGACCTGTGGTTGCACCCCAAGCAGGGCACCGACGCCGCATTGGCCATGGCCATGGGCCATGTGATCCTGAAGGACTTCTACTTCGGTGGCAACGGCAAGCCGCGCTCGGCCTATTTTGATCACTACGCACGCCGCTACACCGACCTGCCGATGCTGGTGATGCTCAAGGAGCACCAGCTGGAAAACGGCGAAACCGTTCTGGTGCCGGACCGCTATGTGCGCGCATCGGACTTCAACGGAAAGCTCGGGGCTGCCAACAACCCCGAGTGGAAAACCGTGGCCTTCGATGCGCTGGGCAAGGTTGTGTTGCCACACGGCGCGATCGGTTTCCGCTGGGGACCAGACGGGCGAGCCGACGCCGGGCAATGGAACCTGGAGCCCAAAGAGGCGCGGCACGGCGACGAAGTCACCCTCAAGCTATCGGTGATGGAGGGCGAGGCGCCCAGCCAGGACAGCGCGCGGGTGGGGTTTCCGTATTTCGGCGGCATCCACCATGAGCACTTTCCGAGCAGCGCGTGCGTCGCACGGCAGCCCGAAGGCGCACGGGCCCCCTCGGGGGGCAGCGACCCACACGCAGTGGGCGAGCGTGGGGGCACTCATTCTGGCGATGTACTGGTGCGCACTGTGCCCGTGCAGCGTATCGCGCTCGGCAAGGCCGGTGAGGAACGCTCGGCGCTGGTGGCCACCGTGTTTGACCTGCAGGCTGCACAGTACGGTATCGCGCGTGGTTTGCCGGGCGAACTGGCGGCCACCGACTTCAATGACAACAGCCCCTACACCCCCGCCTGGCAGGAGCAGATCACCGGTGTGCCGCGCGAGCAGATCATCACGGTCGCGCGCCAGTTTGCCGACAACGCTGAAAAAACCGAGGGCCGTTCCATGGTCATCATCGGCGCTGGCATGAACCACTGGTACCACAGTGACATGAATTACCGCAGTGTCATCAACATGCTGATGATGTGCGGCTGCATTGGCAAGAGCGGTGGCGGCTGGGCGCACTATGTGGGGCAGGAAAAGCTGCGGCCCCAGACCGGCTGGACGCCGCTGGCCTTCGCGCTGGACTGGATTCGCCCGCCCCGGCAAATGAACTCCACCAGTTTCTTCTATGCCCACACGGATCAGTGGCGCTACGAAAAACTCGGCGTTGATGAGGTCTTGTCGCCGCTGGCCGACAAAAAGCTCTATGGCGGCAGCATGATCGACTACAACGTGCGTGCCGAGCGCATGGGCTGGCTGCCCAGCGCGCCGCAATTGCAGACGAATCCCATGAAGATCGTCAAAGACGCCGAGGCCGCCGGGCTGGACGCGAAAGACTACGTCGTCAAGTCGCTCAAGGATGGTTCGCTGAAGATGAGCTGCGAAGACCCGGACCACCCGGACAACTGGCCGCGCAACATGTTTGTCTGGCGCTCCAACATCATTGGTTCCTCGGGCAAGGGCCACGAATACTTTCTCAAACACCTGCTCGGTACCGACAACGGCGTTCAGGGCAAGGACCTCGGCGAAGAACTGGACACCCACGAAGCGCTGCGCGCCTCCCCCACTGGGGGCGCGGCTGGTTTGGGGCGGCCCGGCGCCGGCCAGGGCAAGCCAGAGGAAGTGGTCTGGCACGACAAGGCACCCGAAGGCAAGCTCGACCTGCTGGTCACGCTCGACTTCCGCATGAGCACGACCTGCCTGTATTCCGACATCGTGCTGCCCACCGCAACCTGGTACGAAAAGAACGACCTCAACACCAGCGACATGCACCCCTTTATCCACCCGCTCTCGACGGCGGTGGACCCTGTGTGGCAATCAAAAAGCGACTGGGAGATATACAAGGGCTTCGCGAAAAAATTCAGCGAGTTGTGTGATGGTCACCTGGGCGTGGAGAAAGAGATGGTGCTCACACCGCTGATGCACGATTCGCCGGGCGAACTGGCCCAACCGTTCGAGGTGAAGGACTGGAAACGCGGCGAGTGTGAGCTGGTGCCCGGCAAGACCGCGCCACAGATGCAGGTGGTTGAACGCGACTATCCCAATGTCTACAAACGTTTTACGGCGGTTGGCCCGCTGCTCAACAAGATTGGCAACGGCGGCAAAGGCATTGCGTGGAACACCGAAACCGAGGTGCGGCAACTGGGCCAATTGAACGGCCTGGTGACCGAGCCCGGTGTCACCTTCGGCATGCCGAAAATCGAAAGTGACATCAACGCCTGCGAGATGGTGCTGCAGCTGGCACCGGAAACCAACGGCCATGTGGCGGTCAAAGCCTGGAACGCGCTCTCAAAACAGACCGGGCGCGAACACGCGCATCTGGCGGTTCACCGCGAAGACGAGAAAATCCGGTTTCGCGACATCCAGGCTCAGCCGCGCAAGATCATCAGCTCGCCAACCTGGAGCGGCATCGAATCGGAAACCGTGTCGTACAACGCCGGCTACACCAATGTGCATGAACTGATCCCATGGCGCACCCTCACGGGTCGTCAGCAGTTCTACCAGGACCACCCGTGGATGCTGGCCTTTGGCGAGGGCCTGGCAAGCTACCGGCCGCCGGTGAATCTGAAGGCCACGGCTGGCGTGCACGGTATCCGCAGCAACGGCAACACCGAAATCCTGCTGAACTTCATCACGCCGCACCAGAAGTGGGGCATTCACTCGACCTATACCGACAACCTGTTGATGCTCACGCTGAGCCGGGGTGGCCCGATCATCTGGGTCAGCGAGGACGACGCCAAATTGATGGGGGTGGAAGACAACGACTGGATCGAGGCCTACAACGTCAATGGCGCGATTGCGGCGCGTGCGGTCGTCAGCCAGCGGGTCAAACCCGGCATGGTGATGATGTACCACGCACAGGAAAAAATCGTCAATACGCCCGGTTCCGAGATCACCGGCCAGCGCGGCGGCATCCACAACTCGGTGACGCGTATTGTGCTCAAGCCGACCCACATGATTGGTGGTTATGCGCAGCTTTCCTACGGCTTCAATTACTACGGAACCATAGGCACCAACCGGGACGAATTTGTCGTGGTGCGCAAGATGCACAAGGTCGATTGGCTGGACACGCCGCGCGATGACGACCTAGCCCTGGCGGTGCAGCAAATGGGAGAGGCAGCATGAAAATACGCGCACAAATCGGCATGGTGCTGAACCTCGACAAGTGTATTGGCTGCCACACCTGTTCGGTCACCTGCAAAAACGTCTGGACCAGCCGACCGGGCATGGAATACGCCTGGTTCAACAACGTGGAGACCAAACCCGGCATCGGTTACCCGAAGGAGTGGGAAAACCAGGACAAATGGAACGGTGGCTGGGTGCGCAAGGCCGACGGCTCGATCGAGCCGCGCCAGGGCGGCAAATGGAAGTTGCTGATGCGCCTGTTCTCCAACCCGAACATGCCGCAGATCGACGACTATTACGAGCCGTTTACCTTCGACTACGACCACCTGCAGTCGGCCCCCGAGATGAAGGCCACACCGACAGCGCGGCCGCGCAGCCTGATCACCGGCAAACGCATGGAGAAGATTGAGTGGGGTCCGAACTGGGAGGAGATCCTCGGCGGCGAATTCTCCAAACGCAGCAAGGACGCCAACCTTGACAGCTTCGATCAGGTGCAAAAAGACATGGTGGGCCAGTTCGAAAACACCTTCATGATGTATTTGCCGCGCCTGTGCGAGCACTGCCTCAATCCCGCCTGCGTGGCCTCCTGCCCATCCGGCTCGATCTACAAGCGTGAGGAAGATGGCATTGTGCTGATCGATCAGGACAAATGCCGGGGCTGGCGCATGTGTGTCTCGGGCTGCCCCTACAAGAAGATTTACTACAACTGGAAAAGCGGCAAGGCCGAGAAGTGCACGTTCTGCTACCCGCGCATCGAGGCGGGCCAGCCGACGGTGTGCAGCGAAACCTGTGTCGGCCGCATTCGCTACCTGGGTGTGGTGCTGTATGACGCCGACCGCATTCAGGAAGCGGCAAGTGTCGAAGACGACAAGGATCTGTACCAGGCCCAGCTCGATATCTTTCTGGACCCGAACGATCCGAAAGTGATTGAACAGGCGCGCAAGGACGGCATTCCCGACGCCTGGCTGGAAGGCGCGCGCCGCAGCCCGGTTTACAAAATGGCGGTGGAGTGGAAGGTGGCGCTGCCGCTGCACCCCGAGTACCGTACGCTGCCCATGGTCTGGTATGTGCCGCCGCTGTCGCCGATCACCTCGGCCGCCAACGCCGGTCACATCGGCATCAACGGTGAGTTGCCCGACATTGCGCAGATGCGGATACCCGTGCAGTACCTGGCGAATCTGCTGACG
>NZ_JBDNGU010000040.1:0-20410 GCF_041689105.1 Polaromonas sp.
CAGCGCCATCCAGCTCATCAAGGCCAATGCCCGTGGGTTTCGCAGCTTCACCAACTACCGGGCAAGAATTCTGTTTCATTGCGGTAAGTTGGATTTGGGTTGGGCGTGAGGAAAAAATCACAGTGAAATTAACGAAGAGCCAAAAAAATGACCAAGACAGCTACTCGCATCTGGGATCCCGCAGAACATCTTCAGTCTGATGAAGACATGGCCGCCTATCTTGAGGCGGCACTCGAAGAAGGCGACGCCGCTCTCTTTGCTGCCGCGTTGGGCGATATCGCACGCGCCAAGGGCATGTCTCAGCTTGCGCGTGAGACAGGTTTGGGGCGGGAGAGTCTCTACAAAGCTCTGTCCCCGTCCGGTAACCCCGAGTTCGCAACCATCCTTCGGGTCGTCGGCGCTTTGGGGCTCCAGCTACATGCAACGCGAGCCACCGCCAAGCGAGTGGGCTAACCCTTTCGGGTGCTGGCATTTCGCATCGCCGGAAATTGCGGTCTATTACAAAAATCCAGGCTCAGGCCGTCCTCGAGCAATGGCCTACCTCCCCGCCCCAAACATCTGCACCCAATAAATCCCCGAAGTGCTTTGGGTGTTCACCACAAACGCCGCGCCCATCTCCTCGAAATTCGGCGCCATGATGTTGGCGCAATGGCCGGGGCTGTTGAGCCAGCCTTGCACTGCAGCGTCAGCGGTTCTTTGCCCGGCGGCGATGTTTTCGCCAATGCTGCGCCAGCGGTAGCCGGCGCGGGTGGCGCGCACGGCTGCCGTGCTGCCGTCACGCGCGGTGTGGCTGAAGTAGCTGTGGCGCGCCATGTCGGTGGCGTGACCGGCGGCGATTTCTGTCAGCAGCGACTGCGGCAGCAGGGGCGGCACGGCGGGAAACGCCTGGTTGCCGCAGCGCCGTGGCTGCGCACGCGCGGCGTTGACCAGTGCCAGGATGCGCGCCTCGACCTCTTCCCCTTGTGAGGCGGCAGGCGTTGAAAAAGGCTCGGCCAGCACCACCCAGGTCTGTTTGTCGCGCTGGTGAAAGCCGGCGTCGAGCAAATAAGGTGGCATCACCGCTGCGCAGGATTTGCCCAGAACCTTGGCCGTCAGCGCGGCGGGGCCGGTGATGCCGCTCACCGTAATCTTGGCGGCGCGTACCGGGCGGTAGCCTGCGGCCTGGATGGCGTCTTCGAGTTTGGCGCCGCCGGAAATCATGACGGCAGCGAGCGACAGGGCTGGGTCTTCGCGCAACGTCGGCGCCCGCACGGGGCCTGAACCGCAGCCTTGTTGCCGGATGGCGTTGACCGCACGCAGCAGTGTCGGATGCGCCATCGATGGTGTTTGCGAGTACAGGTGCGCGCTGAATGCCAGCATACCAATAGTGAGCAGGGTCGCTGGCAGCCGCCTTGCCGGTGGGTCAGCTGCAAGGCTGCGCGGGAAGTTCATCGAGCCATGATAGCTACGCGGGGCCGGCCCCCGCGTGAACCGCTCGGATTTCGTGGGAGGTCAGGCTTTAAAGCGCTCTGATTTTGATAGCTTAACGCGACCGACTGGCATGGGCTGTAGGCCTGTTTGGCTTAAAAAAAATGTGTGCGGGTCCGCTGCGCCGGCTCAGGGACGTGTAGCGGGGACTGCCGGCGTTGGCGCACCGCTGCTGACCAGGCGCCGGACTTCCAGTAGTTTGGCGTTGAGCCGTCGGTGGTTGACGGGCCCCATGCGCAGCAGCATTTTTTGCCCTGCCGACAGCTTCTTGAGCGCCGGGTCGGTGAACTCATAACGCACCCAGGGCCGCACTGAGGGGATCGGACCCTTGACCTCGACCAGCGCCACATCGAGCGGGCCGGGCTGCACCTGCGTGGACAGCAGCAGGTCGATCACCGCGACGAGCCGGTCGTTGAAATAACGGCCAGGGAAACCCAGCTCTTCGTAAGCCTGCTGAAACAGCGGGTACAGCCGCTTGTACAGACGCACAGCGGCCGCTGAGTCCACCGACTCGACAAACAGCACAAAGGGTGTGTAGCGCAGGCTGTTGTCGGGGCTGATGCGGGTCATGACGGCGCTGGTGTTGCCGGCTTCACCGCCATTGGCCAGGGTGGTGAAGCGGCCGGCTGTCGGCACCACGGGCCACAACACAGGTGCTGCGTGTTCGCGGGCCAGGTTGTCGGTGGTCGCCACCACGCGGCGGGCGAAACCCTCCAGGTGCAAAAAGGTCTGCACCTTGTCGCGGCCCAACAGCTCGACCAGTGCCATGCTCAACAAGGCGTCGGAGTCGGCCAGCGCGGGCAGGGGCGTGCCAGCGGCGGGCTCATCGGTCGTGGCGGTAATCGGGTATTGAATCGCCGTCGAGGCCGGGGCGGAGGCAGCCAGCGACGGCGCAGGCGCCACCGTCACGGGGGTTGGGGGAATAGCCGGCAGGGGTTGCTGGCGCTGCTGCCACCAGTACCAGGCGCCTGCGCCCAGGGCGGCCAGGACAAGGACTGTCACCAGCCGCGATGCATTGTGGGTCATGGTTGTAGACGACGCGTACGACGTGCTTCTGAGGTTGGCTTTTCATGCTAACACCGCCCTAACTGGCATGGCGACATGCCAACCCAAATTATGAAATTAATACGCCATGCCAGTACCCTCACCCCGGCCCTCTCCCACAAGCGGGCGAGGGTGAGAAGCGTCGTTTCGCGAATTTCACGTTAAACCCATGCTGGCGAGGCGGTGAAATGCATATAAACAGCTCCTGTTTTAATAGCTGCTTGTGCCCGACTGGAAAGGGCTACAGCCCTATTTGTTCTGAAAATAACTCGGTGACTGCCCCATCGCAGCCTTGAACATCGCCGAGAAAGCGCTGTCGCTGGCGTAGCCGCTGGCGCCACTGCTGGTAGCTGGTGCCCAGCTCGTCGCGGAACAGCCGCGCCATGGTGCGCTCGCTGGCGCCCGTGTCCTCTGCCCACTCGGCCAGCGTGGCGCGCTCGGAAGGCGCACGCAGCACGGCTTCGCACAAGGCGCGCAGGCGCTTGTCGCCGTTGTTGGCATGCGGCATGGGCACGCCCAGCGGCTGCGTGTCGGCGCCTGCGATCTCGTCGATCAGCAGGCCGCTCAGCATGGCTTCACGCGTGGGGCTGAGTCCGGACCCGCCGTGCATGTCCAGGAAATGGACCATTTCCCGCATTAGTGGCGACACCACGATCACACTGCAACCCAGCCAGCGGGCAGAGGTGGCCTGTGCATGGATGTAAAGCGTGCGGAACTCTGCCGCCTCCAGCACATTGATGGCGTGCAGTGCACCGGGCGCGATCCACACCGCACGCGACGGCGGCACGATGTAGGTGACCTCGTCCGGCGTTGCGGCAGTCACCTGCACGATGCCGCTGGTGCAGTAGGCCAGTTGCGCCCAAGGGTGGCGGTGCGGCTGGAAGTGGGTGTCGGCCGCCATGCTGCGGGAGCGCACGCGCACCGGTCGCGCCGGGCTGGGCGTGAAGGCGTCGACGCCGTCAACCGACCGCAGCGGCGTACTGGTTCTGGCGGTGGGGCGAGGCATGGTTGGCTGAAATTCACTAAATGATGGCGTTCTGTCGCATTCAGGAAAACCAGGCCCGGTATTACGATACGCCCATGAGTTTCACCAGCACCCTGAATCCGCCGCCCCTCAACCCGGTCAGCCTGCGCCAGGACGCCGGTGTGATGGGCCTGGTCGGCCTGGCGCACATGATCAGCCATTTCAGCCAGCTGCTGCTGGCGCCGCTGTTTCCGTGGCTGAAGGAGGAGTTCGCGGTCAGTTACGCGCAGCTCGGTTTCCTGATGACGATTTTCTTTGTGGTGTCCTGCGCGGTGCAGGCGCTGTCGGGCTTTGTGGTGGACCGCTTCGGCCCCCGGCCGATTTTGTTTGCCGGGCTGAGCCTGCTGGGCTTGGCGGCCTTTGGCTATGCGGTCAGCACCAGCTATTGGATGTTGGCGGCTTTCGCGGTGCTCGCGGGCATCGGCAACGGCGTGTTTCACCCGGTGAACTACACCCTGATCAACCGCAAGGTCAGCCCGCCGCGCCTGGGCCATGCCTACAGCGTACACGGCATCACCGGCAGCCTGGGCTGGGCGCTGGCGCCGGCCCTGCTGGTGCCGCTTGCCATCATGTTCTCCTGGCGCGTGGCGCTGATGGGCGCCGGCACGCTGGCGTTCATGGTGCTGGTCGTGCTGATGCTGAACCGCGACAAGCTGACGCTGACCGTGGCCGCGCCAGCCAGGGGCGCAGCGGCGGCGGACAGCTCCTTGAGTTTTCTGAAAATCCCCGCCGTGTGGATGTGTTTTGCCTTCTTCTTCTGGTACGCGATAGTGCTCAGCGTGGTGCAGGCCTTTGCGCCCGAGGCCGCGCGCCAGTTGCACGACGTACCTCTCGCGCTGGCGGCGATGTGCCTGACGATTTACATGGTGTGCGCCGCCGGCGGCATGGTGGTCGGCGGCTTTCTGGCCTCGGACCCGGCGCGTTGCGAGCGCATCGTGGCTAGCGGCTTTGGTGTGGCGGCCGTGGTGGCGCTGTTGCTGGCGCTGGGGAGCTTTCCGGCCTGGGTGGTGCCAGTGCTGTTCGGCATCATGGGCTTTTCGGCCGGCATTGCCGGGCCGTCGCGCGACCTGCTGGTCAAGCGCTCCACGCCTGAAAACGCCTCCGGCCGCGTCTACGGCGTGGTGTACGCGGGGCTGGACATCGGCCAGGCGGTGTCGCCGCTGATTTTCGGCGTGATGATGGACCACCAGATGTACCGCGGCGTGTTGCTGGGGCTGACGCTGACGCTGGGCATTCTGATTGCCAGCGCCTTCAATGTGCGCCGGGTGCGGCGCACGCCGCTGGCCATGGCCTGAGCCAGTCAGGCGACGGGCGCTTCGGCTGCGCGGCGGTGTCGTCGCTCGTTGTACAGCACAAACAGGCCCGAGCCGATCAGCAGCGCAATGCCGCTCCATGCCAGCGTATTGGGCACTTCGCCCCACACCCCATAACCCAGTACCAGCGCAAACAGCAGGCCGCTGTAGCGAAAGGGCGCGACCAGTGTCATCTCGCCGTGGCGCATGCTGCTGATGATGAAGTAGTAGCCGCCCGTCAGAAAAACCGAGGCCAGCGCCAGCAGGCCCAACTCGAACGGCCCGAAAGCTTTCCAGCCCTGCAGCAGCGACGAGACGCCCGACACCACGGTGACCGCGACGGCCGTGGCCAACGTGATCAGGATGGACGGGACCCCCGCACCAATGCGGCGCGTCATCAGGTCGCGCGCCGCGTGGAACAGCGTGCCCAGCAGGCACACCAGCGCCCAGCCGTTGAAGCCTTTCGCGCGCGGCTGGATGACCAGCAGCACGCCAAGAAAACCGGCGCAGACGGCCAGCCAGCGGGCGCCGCGCACACGCTCGGCCATGAAGAGCGCTGCAAACAGCGTCATGAACAGCGGCGCGGCCAGGTTGATGGCGGTAGCGTTGCCAATGGGCAGGTGAAACAGCGAGCCAAGGTACAGCATGGTGGCGATCGCATCGACCAGCGCGCGGCCAGCGACCCAGCCGCGTGTAGCCTCACGCAGGCGGGTGGTGGCGCCCAGCGCATGGGCCAGAACCAGCACCAGCAACACCGACATGAAGCCCCGGATGAAGATCAGCTGCGCGCTGGGCATGCTCTGGCTGGCGAACTTGACCAGCGCATCGTTGGTGACGAAGCAACCCATGGCGCCGACCATGCAGACGATGCCGCGGCGGTTGGCGGCGGCGAGAAGAGCAGGGTTCATGCGGTGGGTGAAGTTGGTGTTATCGATCCGATTGCGGCGCGTACCGGGCGGCGCGTTACGAGGATTCTCCTCGATGTCCCCTACGGGCGCGAAGGCAGACCGGACAAAGCCTCAGACCGCGCGGCGGTGCCGGGCGATGCAGGTGTCCAGCACCTCGGCGGTGTCACGTTGCCACCAGTTGCCCGACGAAAAAATCTCGACTTCGCTGTAGCCGGCGAAACCCTGGGCTTCGACCCAACCGCGGATGCGCGGGATGTCGATGACGCCGTCGCCCATCATGCCGCGGTCCTCGAGCAGGTGCGTGGTCGGTGTCATCCAGTCGCAGACATGAAAGGCCATCAGCCTGTCCTTGCCGGCGCGTTTGATTTGCGCCTCAAGTTTCGGGTCCCACCACAAGTGGTACACATCCACCGCCACACCGAGGGTGCCAGTGCGCGCGGGATCGAGCGCGTCGCAGACGTCGAGCGCCTGCTCCAGGGTGTTGATGCAGGCGCGGTCGGCCGCGTACATGGGGTGCAGCGGCTCGATGGCCAGCGGCATGTTGTTGGCCTTTGCATACTCGAGGAGCTCGGCAATGCCATCCGTGACCTGGTTGCGCGACCGCGCGATGTCCTTGTGCGCGGCCTGGCCCGCCAGCGCGCCGGGCAGGCCACCCACCACCAGCACCAGGCAGGCGGCGTTCAGCTCGCAGGCCTCGTCCACGGCGCGGCGGTTGTCCTCATGTGCGGCTTTCAGGCCGGCCGCATCGTTGGCGGGAAACATGCCGCCGCGGCAATAACCCGAGAGCGCCAGGCCGTGGTCTTTCACGAGTTTCGAAATGGCCGGCAGACCGGCGGTAGCCACCTGGTCGCGCCAGGGCGAAATCGCCCGGATACCGCGCTGCACACAGGCTTCGATGATGTTGGTCAGCGGCTGCTCCACACCCCGGCTTTTGCGAACGGTCGCAGTGTTGATGGAGAGCCAGCGGTGGTCTTGGGAGAAGTCGCGCATGGATGCCTCTGGATTTATTCCCTCTCCCGCTGGCGGGAGAGGGTGAGGGTGAGGGTGAGGGTGAGGGTGTTCGGCGTTTGGGATGCTGGAGTCGGGGAGGCCCTCACCCCAGCCCTCTCCCAGAGGGCGAGGGAGTAAAAACGGGCGTCAATGTTCAACACCATGTAGGGCGAGCAGCGTTTTCATGCGATGCACGGCCAGTTCCGGATGCTCCAGCAGATTCGCCGCGTCGGCCAAGCGGAACAATTCGGCGAGGTGTTGCAGCGATCGGGTGCTCTGCTGGCCGCCGACCATGGTGAAGTGTTTCTGGTGGCCGTTGAGCCAGGCCATGAAAACGACGCCGGTTTTGTAGAACCGTGTGGGCGCGGCAAAGATGTGGCGCGACAGCGGCACGGTAGGGCCGAGGATGGCATGGAATTTGCCCACATTGCCCTGCGCCAGTTCACCCAGCGCGGCGCTGGCGGCCGGTGCAATCGCGTCGAAGATGCCCAGCAGCGCGTCGCTCTGGCCATGGAACCGTTCGCTGCCGTGGCCGTCCCCCGCGATCAGCTCGGCGTAATTGAAGTCATCGCCGGTGTACATGCGTACGCCCGAAGGAAGACGCCGCCGCATCGCAATCTCTTTGTCTTTGTCGAGCAGGGAGATCTTGATGCCGTCGACCTTGTCGGGGTGGGCGTTGATGATGCCCAGCGCGGTGTCCATGGCCTTTTCAACCTCGCTGCTGCCCCAGTAACCCGCCAGCGCCGGGTCGAACATC
Source organism: Polaromonas sp. (assembly GCF_041689105.1). Lineage (GTDB taxonomy): Bacteria > Pseudomonadota > Gammaproteobacteria > Burkholderiales > Burkholderiaceae_C > Polaromonas. The sequence continues at coordinate 7,483 of NZ_JBDNGU010000040.1, forward strand.
TCACCGAGCCAGTGCAACACGACGGGCTGCTTCGCCTGGCTCAGGATGCGGTCGTAAACACGCTCATAGTCCGCCGGGCTTTTGGCGACGCGGGCCAGCGCGCGGCTGGCCATGACGATGAGTTTGCCGTCGAGTTTTTCGATGGCCGCCATTTGTTCTTCGTAGCCGGCAATCACTTCATCAACCGTTTTGACGTGCTCCAGCACCAGGTGGTCGGTGCCGCAGCCCGAAGCTACCAGGGCGCCGGGTACATCGCGCGCTGCATCGAGCGAACGGCGAATCAGTTCCAGCGAGGTCGGCCAGTCCAGGCCCATGCCGCGTTGTGCGGTGTCCATGGCTTCGGCGACACCCAGGCCCAGCGACCACAGGTGACGGCGGTAGGCGATGGTGCTGTCCCAGTCGATGGCGCAATGGACCCATGGGTCTACCGCAGCCAGCGGGTCGGCGACCACGTGCGCGGCCGAGTAGGCGATGCGGTTGAAGGCCAGGCCCTTGGCCGGACGGACCGGCGTGGTGCCGCGCAGTGCGTAAGGTTGCAGGCCGCCCGCAGCGACGGGCAGGGTGAGGGATAAAGCCATGAAATCACCTGTTATGTATCAAATCGGACTCCAGCCCTTATCTGGCGGGCGCAAGCAGCTATCAAACTTGTAGCGCAGGAACGTCCACCCAGCGGCGTTCTTTCCAGCTCTCGAGCGCGGCCTCGACCAGTTGCACGCCTTTGGCGCCTTCGGGCAGCGTCCACTTGTAGGGCTCGTTTTCCACTACGTGGCGGATGAAATGCTCCCACTGGATCTTGAAGCCGTTGTCGTAGGTCTGCGAGTCGGGCACTTCCTGCCACTGGTCGAAGAAGTTCATCATCTGTTTTTCGTCCGGGTTCCACACCGGGCGCGGCGTGGTGACGCGGCTCTGCGCGCGGCACGAACTCAATCCGGCAACCGCCGAGCCGTGCGTGCCATCGACGTGAAAGGTGACCAGGTCGTCGCGGCGCACACGTGTGGCCCAGGACATGTTCATCTGTGCGATCACCGGCTCGCCGTTGTGGCCGATCAGCTCGGCTGTCGCGTAGGCGGCGTCGTCGGCAGTGGCCTTGTAGGGCTTGCCGTCTTCGTCCCAGCGCTCGGGAATGTGCGTGGCACCTATGCAGGAGATGGACTTGACCTCTCCGAACAGGTTGTCCAGCACGTAACGCCAGTGGCACATCATGTCCAGAATCATGCCGCCGCCGTCTTCGGTGCGGTAGTTCCAACTCGGGCGCTGGATAGGCTGCAGGTCGCCTTCAAACACCCAGTAGCCGAACTCCAGCCGCACCGACAGCATCTTGCCGAAGAAGCCGGCGCGGCGCAGCATGTCGAGTTTACGCAGGCCGGGCAGGAAAAGCTTGTCCTGCACCGCGCCGTGTTTCAGGCCGGATTTCTCAGCCAGGCGCGCGATCTCGACGGCTTCGTTGAGGTTGGTGGCAATCGGTTTTTCGCAATAGACGTGTTTGCCAGCGCGGATTGCCTTGGCCAGCAGGGTGGGGCGCATCTGCGTGGTGCCGGCGTCAAAGAAGATGCTGTCGTCCTTGTTCTTCAGCGCTTCGTCGAGATCGGTTCCCCAGCGGGTGATGCCCCAGGTTTTGGCCAGAGCCTCGATATTTTCGGCATTGCGGCCGATCAGTATCGGGTCGGGCATCACCTTGTCGCCGTTGGAGAGCGTGACGCCGCCCTGCTTGCGGATCGCGACGATGGAGCGGATCAGATGCTGGTTCATGCCCATGCGTCCAGTGACGCCGTGCATGATGATTCCGAGTCTTTGTGTAGCCATGAAAGTTCTCTTGAGGTGGTTTTGGTATGAAATCAGACAATGGGTTGCAGGCTGTCCCAGCGCGGCATCGTGGCGCTGGCAAAGCCGGGGACGTGCAGCGAAGACAGGTCCAACTCGCCGCCGTGCACGGCCAGGTGCGGGCGGCCGGCATGGGTCTCGTAAAAGCCGGGGTGCGCCGTGGCAAAAGCCTGCGCTTCGGCATCGGGCGCGATACCGAAGCCGTCGACATAGTGGTGGCCGTTGCGCTCGATGTGCGTCACCCCCAGGCTGGCCGCCAGCAAGGTGTCTTGCTGCACCGCCAGACCGGCTTGGCAGGTCAGGTCCTCGCCTGAGAGCAGCAGACGCTGGGGTTCTTGCGCAATGCGCGCTGCGTTGGCCAGCGAGCGGTAGATTCCCTTGCAGGCCTTGCTCGAGATGCCGCGGTAACCCAGTGCCAGGCCGCGCTCAAGCACGTCGGCCTGGTCATCGGATTCGTCCAGGATCACGGGGACATCGATGCCCAGCTCGGCGATGGACTGATCGAGCGCGACACGGCGTGCCAGCGGCTGTTCGAGCAGCAGGGTACGCCGCAGCAGGCCGGCCAGTGGCGACGCTTGCTTGAGCGTTTGCCAAAACGCGCCCAGCGCCTGCGCATCGGCAAAGGTTTCGTTACCGTCCAGCGTGACGCGGTAGTCGCCTGCGCGCGCATCGAGCACAGCCGCAATCTGAGTGAGACGGTCCAGGTCAGCGTCCGATCGGCCCGACAGTTTGAGCTTGAAGTGGTGCAGGCCATAACGTGCGATGGCGGCATCTAACGTGGCGGGCAGGCCATCGTCAGGGTCCGTGCCTGCATCGCCGTCGGTCAGACGGTCGGCCAGGCCCACCGTGTGGCGCAGCGTGACGGAGCGCGGCTTGACCAGCGCCAGCAAGGGCGACCAGGGGTCGCCGAGCACGCCGGCCCGCAGACCATCGACCCAGGACAGGCTGGCGCAGCGCAGGGCTGCGTCGGCGATGGCCTTGTCCAGCAGGGCAGGGCCGAATTGCGCGGCCAGTCGCGGCAGGCCGCGTGCCACCGCCGTCGTGATGGCCGCAGCCCCGGCTGAATGGGACAGCCCATGCGGGCTCTGCCCGCCCTCGGCGCTGGCATAGGCGTCGCGCGCGGTGCGCAGGGCCTCGCGCAGCTGCTCGAAGTTCTGCTCATGCGTGAGGTCAGGGGACTTGTCGAACCACTTGGGCACCATGAGTTCGGCACTGCCGCCTTCAAAGGTCCGCCCGCCAATGTCGAGTTCGACACGCACAAAGGCCTGCGGGCAACGTGTCACCGTCGCTGCGCCGAAGCGGAAAGGCAGGCGCAAGGTCACCGGCCGTTCGAACAGGGCAACGGAGCGGATAGTGACGGCGCTCACGTCAATGTGCTCCAGATGGCCTTGACATGACGGGCGCTGAACTCTGCACAGCCGGGTCCGTCGGGCTGGTAGTCGAAAGGTTCGACTGCCATCCAGCCTGCATACCCTGCGGTTTTGAGAACCTGCAGCACCGGTTGTTGCGGCGTGTCGCCCTGGCCCGGCCCCCTGCGGTTTTTGTCATTGAGCTGCACGTGCGCGATGTGACCGCTGGCCAAATAATGCGCCAGCACCTCGTGCACCGGTGTGCTCTCGGCTTGTGAGGCGGCGCTGACGTCGAGCATGGTGCGCAGGGCTGGTGAGCCGATGCGGTCGACCATGGCTGCGGCCTGTGCCACCGTGTTGATCACCGGTGTCTCTGCGGGCGACAGCGGTTCCAGGCAATAGACCACCCCCGCCGCTTCGGCGTGGGGCGCGAGTTCAGCCAGCGCGTCGTGCAGGCGTTCGACGGCGTCGGCAAGGCTCTGACCGGGCAGGGGCGAGCGCTGCTTGGGTGAGCCATGCACCAGCACGACCGCGCCGCAGGCAGCGGCGACATCGATCAGGCGTTTGAGCAGGGACAGCGTCTGCTGCCGCACGACGGTGTCTGCGCTGACAAGCGACAGGCCATCGGGTTTGACCAGCAGCCAGTGCAGGCTGGAGATGGCCAGACCGTGTGCTTGCGCGGTGCTGCGAAAGCGCCGCGCGGCCGCAGCGTCCAGCGTCTGCGGGTCCTGGGTCAGCGTGAAGGGCGCCAGCTCCAGGCCGGTGTAGCCAAAGGCGGCTGCCAGTGCGCATTGCCGGTCAAACGCAAGCGGGTGCAGCACCTCGTTGCACAGCGAGAGCTTCATAGGGCGGTTTTTCCAGAGCGCCGCAGGCTGTAGATTTTCCAGCCTATGGTGCCGAAGATGAGTGCTGCGACCACCGCAGAGATGGGCCGGGTGAAGAAGGGGCTCAGGTCGCCGTCGGACAGGATCAACGCGCGGCGCAGATTTTTTTCCAGCAGGTCACCCAGCACGATGCCCAGCACCAGCGGCGCCATCGGGTAGCCAAAGCTGCGCAGGAAAAACCCCAGGATGCCGAAGGCCAGCATGACGTAGACATCGAACAGCCGACCGGAGATGGCAAAGCTGCCGACCGAACAAAGTACGAAAATGATGGGTACGATGTAGTGCTGCGGCACGCGCAGCACCTGCACCAGCGCTTTGGTCAGCACCAGGCCATAGATCAGGATGCCGATCGTGGCAAACAGCATCATGGCCACCACGTCATAGACAAATTGCGGGTTCTCCACCATGATCAGCGGGCCCGGTTTGATTCCGTGGATGATCATCGCGGCCATCAACACGGCCGCAGGGGCTGAGCCCGGAATCGCGAGCGTGAGAACCGGAATCATCGCGCCTGGCACGCAGGCGTTGTCACCGGTCTCGGCAGCCATCAGGCCCTCGACCGAGCCCTTGCCATACAGCTCTTTCTCTTTGCTGGCGCGCTTCGCTGCGGCGTAGGATGACCAGGCTGCCACGTCCTCACCGACGCCCGGCACAATGCCGACGCCGGTGCCAATCAGGCCGGAGCGCAGGATGGTGCGCCAGTATTTGGTGACGTCGCGCAGCTTGGGGATGACGGTGTCGAAGGGGCTGATCTTCACCGGTGCCTGACGCTCCTTCATGGCCGTCAGCAACTCGGCGAAGCCGAAGGCACCGACCAGGGCTGGCACCAGCTGGATGCCGCCGGCCAGGTCGCGCACGCCCCAGGCGAAACGCTCATAACCGTATTGCGGTTCCTGGCCGATGCCGGCAATGAACAGGCCCGCGATGCCGGCGATCCAGCCTTTGAGCGGGTCGTCGCCCGTCAAGGTGCCGGCAATGATCACGCCGAACAGCGCCAGCCAGAAAAACTCATAGGCGCCGAACTTCAGGGCCAGCCCGCCGAGGATCGGCGTGAAGCCTGCCAGGAAAAACATGCCGATCAGCGTGCCCACGACCGAACCCGTCGTGGCGATGCCCATGGCCCGGCCGGCCATGCCCTGGCGAGCCAGCGCATAACCATCCAGACAGGAGGCAGCCGAGGCCGGTGTGCCCGGGATGTTGAGCAGGATGGCCGAGCGCGAGCCACCGTAAATGGAACCGACATAGGTGCAGATCAGGATCAGCAAGGCCTGGCTGGCCGGCAGTTTGAGCGTGAGCGTGGTCATCAGCGCCAGCGCCATGGTGGCCGTCAGGCCGGGCAGGGCGCCCATGATGACGCCGACCAGAGAGGACAGCAAGGCGTAGAAGATGACCTCGGGCGTGCCAAAGCGCACGAGCGATTGGCCAAACATGATGAATCCGTCAAACATGGGGGACATTTTTCATGGGAGACGGACAAGAAAGACGTACTGGAACACCAGCGTCACAACCAGGGCGGTCAGCACGCCGGCCAGCACCGCAGCCAGCAGTCGCCTGGCGTGTGCTTGTTCCGGCGGCGCAAAACACCAGACAAAGGCCGCCACAAACAATGCCGTGGCCAGCCAGAAGGGCGCGCGACCGATCAGGCCAGCGGCATACACCAGGCTGAGCACCAGCGTGGCCAGTACCCGGCGGTTCAGCACCGGCGGCGCTGGGCCATCCTGGGCTGCGGCAGCGGTGTTCCGGCGGCGCCAGCCCCGTAGCATCAGGATGACGCCCAGCAGCACAATGACACTGCCGATCATGCCCGGCACAAAACCCGGCATCGTGTAGAGCTCTGCACCCATGGACTTGAATCGGTCCATGCGCAGGGACTCCGCCACAATCAACAGGCCAAACCCGGCCCACCCCGCTCCGCCCAACAGGTCGGAGCGGGCGGTATTAACGCCCTCGGTCATGGAATAGGGTGGGTGGTCAGGGTTTTGGAATGCCGACAGTGTCGGGCGACACCTTGGCCTTGCCCGCGGCCTGCTGCGTCCAGGCGTAAGACTGGATCGCCGGGAACACCGCCTTCTGCGCGTCTTCCCCGGCCATCGGGGCAAACATGGCGCCGCGTGCCTGTGCGTATTTTTTCAGGGCTTCGTTCTTGAGCATTTCGGTGGCCCAGATCTTGTCGAGGGTTTGGGTCACTTCAGGCGGTGCGCCCTTGGGTACAAAGATACCGAAGTAGTTAATCGGGTCCTTGAAGCCGGGGATGAACTGCGACAACGGGGGGATCGTGCCGTAACCCTCAATCTCAATTGATTTGTCACCCACCACCGCCAGCGGGCGGATTTTTTTAGCCCGGATCATGTCAGTCTGTTCTGCTGCGAGCTGGGTGGTCACCTGGGTCTCGCCTGATGCGGCTGCGACTGCTGCAGGCGCGCCGCCGTCGTAGGTGACGTGCTTGTAAGTCACGCCCGCTGCGCGGGCAATCGATTCAATGGCCGAATGCCCGCTGGAGTTGACGCCTGCCGTGGCGACAGAAATGGCGCCTGGCTTCTCCTTCATGGCGGCCAGCAGCTCAGGCATGGTTTTGTAGGGCGTGTCGGCATTGACGCCGACCACGGCGATGTGCGCCACGTTGAGATAGAGGTTCCAGTCCCTGGCCGAGGTGTCCAGCATGCCGAGCACTTTGTAGGTGCCGAGGTCCTTCGCGCCGCCTGCTGTCCAGGTGTAGCCGTCCTTGGGAGCTTCCATCGCGTTCTTGGTGCCGACGGAGCCAGAAGCGCCAGGCTGGTTCATGATGACAATTTTTTGACCAAGGTACTTTTCAAGCTCGGCTGCAGTTACGCGGGTTACCTGGTCGGTAGAGCCGCCCGGCGCCCAGGGCACGATCAGCGTAATGGGCTTGGTGGGTTTCCACTGCGCCATCGCGCCAGTGGCGCTGACGGACAGCAAGCCTGCAATCAGCAGACCGCGAATGGACAGGGCAGGTTTCATGCAGATCTCCTTCGTTGTTAATTCACTAGAAGGTGAATTGTAGAAAGCGACGAACTGCAGGTCAATCAAGCGGCGGGCTCAGTTTCTAAGGACATACCCTAGGACCACGTCGCAGATGTGGGACAGCCGCTCATTGAGCGCCTTGGTGCCCATCAGGTCGCGCCCGAAGATGGCGGACAGCGTGGAGTTGTTGGAGAGGTAAAAATAGGAGAGGCCAGCGATCGAGACATACAGTTGAACCGGGTCGATGCCGCCACGAAACAAGCCTTCGCTGCGGCCCCGCTCGAGGATTTCGGCGAGCGTTTCGATCAGCGGCGAGTTCATTTCCTGTACCCGGCCGGACATGGCCAGGTGCCTTCCCTGGTGCAGGTTTTCGCTGTTGAGCAGCGTGAGGAACTCGGGGTGGGCGATGTAATACTCCCACGTGAATTCCGTCAGCCGACGGATCGCCTGCGCTGGTTCCATGTCTCGCAGGTGCAATTGCATCTCTGCAGTGCGGATGTCAGCATAAGTGCTTTCAAGCACCGCCAGGAAGAGTTCGTCCTTGCTTTTGAAGTAGTAGTAGATCAGGCGTTTGTTGACATCCGCGCGCTCGGCGATGCGGTCGACCCGCGCACCGCCCAGGCCGTGCTGCGCAAACTCGTCGCGGGCCGCCAGCAGGATGGCCAACTGCGAGCGGTCGGCATCGCGAGAGCGCGGCTCGGCGGGTTTTGCGGTTTTGGCTTTGGCGCTCGGCATGGCTGATAATTTAACTGTTTGGTGAATTAATGCAAGGTTGCTGACCGAACGTGCGGCGACGACGGCGACAACAGTGGCGATTGCGGCATTGGATGACAGGCACTGTACCAAGCCCATGCTCATAATGGCGCAGGGACCGGCCAGCCGCGCCGATGCCACTTCCCAAGGAGACGGCCATGAACGATTCGAACACGCCCAAAGACGGTGACTTTACGCACTGGGTCGATGAAAAGGCCGAGGCGCTGAAATTCGAGCTGGGTGAAAAATTTCCCGTGCCACCCACTGACCTGCATTCACCGTCCGTGCATGTGGAGACCGGTCGCCAGAAGCTGGAAGAAGTGCTGCTCGAGCATGAGGAGCCGACGGCCGAATTCCTCGAAGAACTCGACGCCCTGAAAAACGCGCCGCCGCTGAGCGACGAGGAGCTGGCCCGGCAGGCGCTGGAGGCCGGCGGTGGCGACGGCGATGCCGCCACTCCGGAGTAGTTGCATGCTCTGCCGATCACGGTAAAGCTACGTGCAGGGAGCGAGCCTGGGGGCGCTGATTGTCAACGTGCTGGCAACTGAACGCGCGCGCCGCGTCTATTTCAATGGGGTACTGGCCCGTGCCGACGTGCACAGCAAATACCAGCCCAGCCGCCAGCGCTGGCTGCGCCACGCGCAACGGTTTTTACACGCTCAACCCCGACCTGCAACTGCGCGCGCACCACACCGGCAACTGGCTACCCTGTGGGCAATGGCTGAACCAGCCGCTGGTTTTTACCGGGTTCGGCATCAAAACCAACGAGGCCGTGTCCCGACCCGATACGGCCAGCGAATAACTCTTCTTGGGGACGACCATGGATCAACTTCGTTCTCTTCGGGTGTTTACCCACGTCATCGCCGAAGGCAGCTTTGCCGGGGCGGCGCGTGTGCTGGACCTTGCACCCGCCGTGGTAACACGCGCCATTGGCGACCTGGAGCAGCACCTGGGCGCGCGGCTGATCAACCGCAACAGCCGCAGTCTGGCGCTCACCGACATTGGCGAAGCCTACCTGTAACGCGCCACACAGATACTGGCCGACCTGGACGACGCCGATGCCCTGGCGGGTGCCGCCACCAACACGCCCCGAGGCGTGTTGCGCGTGCTCTGCCCACCGGCATTTGCAGCGCACCAGCTCGCCAAACACTTACCCCGTTTTCAGCAACGGTACCCGCAAATCCACCTGGAAATTGCCACCCCCGGCCCGGTGAGCGCGGCGGATGAAAACTTTGACGTGTCCATTCTGTCCATCGGCCAGCAGCCACTGCAAGGTGACTTTGTGGCGCGGCCGCTGGCATGCTCATCCTTCATCATTTGCGCCGCGCCGCAGTACCTGGCCCGGCGCGGCCCACCCCTGCAACCGCAGGACTTGATCGGGCACGAAGGCCTGCTACCTGCGGTATCTGCGGTGCGTCGCGAGTTAACGCTGTACCGGCAAACGCCGCTGCCGGGCGCAGACACTGTCAACACTGTCACCCTCCCGCTGCCGCCGCCCGTGCTCTCCACCACGCAGATCGACCTGATACTGGCCGCCGCGCTGGCGGGCTTGGGTCTGGCGGGGCTGCCCACCTTTGTGGCCGAACAAGCTTTGGCAGACGGCCGTTTGCAACGCGTGTTGCCCGATTGGCGCGGCGTTACCCTGAGCCTGTACGCCGCCATGCCCACGCGCAAGAACGTGCCAGCGCGAACCCGGGTGTTCATTGACTTTTTGGTCGAGACGTTTGGCGGCAACCGCGAAGACCCATGGCTTGCGTCGGCGAATGCCTTGCTGGGCCGGTCGCCGTAGTTCTGACCTGTAGTCGATCAACCCAACGAACCAATCCCATTGGCTGCTAGCACGGCACATACTGCCATACCCAACACGCACACCAGTTGCCAACCAAGCGCCGTGCGCATGTCGCCGCGCTTGCGCTCGCTCAACACGGGAAGTTGCCCTTGCTGTAGCTCCAGCCCCCACCGCTTGACTTCCAGTGTGGACACCAGCGACAAACCGCTGGCCACGCCGTACAGCACCAGCTTGATGACAAACGGCAGGTTGTGAAAATAGTAACTCGAGCCCTTGCCATAGTAGAAAAGCCGCAACAGGCCAATCACCAGCACCAGCGTGGCGGCGATGCCGTTGATCAGGTTAACCTGGCGCAGCCGTTGCGCCGTGCCGATATCCCAAGGGCGGCGGAGCAAGACCAGCGCAAACACCGGTCCGGCGAACACCAGAGCAGCAAAAAAAACGTGTGAAAAGGCCAGCAATGAAGTCATGGTGTGCATTTGCAGAGGTAGCGGGGCGTTCGCTGCCTAGCGGTAGCTGGTCGTCACCGGGGTGTAGTCCACCTGCGCATCCAGGTCGACCAACTTACCGGCCACCGATTGCATGGGTGGCACCCGCCCTTCATAGCGCACGGCCGTCTTGCTGCTGACCTCGAAAACCACATGCAGTGGCGCAATGAAGCGGCGAATCAACCAATTGCTGGGGGTCAGGATGAAGGCGGCTTGGCCGTTGGCGGCGCGCTCGGCGCGAATATCAAAGCCGTAGCTGGTCTTCTCTTTCAACACAATAAACCGCACCGGCAAGGTCCTGCCCGCCGCCAGCTCGCTCCAGTGCGCCAGAATGAAACCAAAGGTGGACGGCCCGGTGAGCGCAGGTGCATCAATCTTTTCTTCTGCCGTGCTGAGGGTGCCGTTGTCGTTCAGGCTGTATTGCAACTGCCGCCCGTCGGCGCTCACTTGCACCTCGCCGCTGTAACCCGACTGCTGGTTTTGAACGTTGAAGCGCTGCAGCTCATAACGCGCATTAAATTGGGCTGACTCGGCAATGATCAGCTTTTGCTTCGGGTCGCGCGTCAAATGGGCGGCCTCCAAGCCCATGGGCGTGGTGGCGATGCGGCGCTCATACCGAAACAGCGGCTCGCCACCGGTTGCGCCCTGGGCAAAGGTGGCACCACGGTAAATCAGGTCGCCAGCCTGGGCCGGGTTGACGCTGAGTGCCTGCAGCCGCGCGGCGCTGGGCGCATCTAAAGCGGCGCGCGCCGGGTCTGCGGCCAGCAACAGCAGAGCAATACAGGCAATGGCGGTTGGGACGCGGCGAATCAGTTGAAGGGTGGTTTTCATAGCGGTTCTTTTGGAAGGGTGAAGGTGGCTTGTTGGGAAGCCACGACTGTAGAACCGTGGCCGCGTGCCGCAGGGGACTTGTTCAGCGCTTCCCTAGGCAACCCATCTGTCAGCAGGGGCGGCAGAACCGGCTTGGCCGGTCCGCAGACGCAGCGGTTCCCTCGGGGGGCAGGGCGCTACGCGAAGTGAGCGACCGTTGGGGGCGACAATACGGCCATGACACAACAACTTGCCGGCCATCTTCTCGTTCAATGCCTTGTGACCCAGGGCGTCACCCATGCTTTCGGCGTTCCGGGTGAAAGTTATCTCGCGGTGCTCGATGGCTTTCATGCGTACCACGACCAGATTCGCTTCATCATCAACCGGCAGGAGGGCGGCGCCGCTTTCATGGCCGAGGCCCACGGCAAGCTGACCGGGCGGCCCGGCATCTGTTTTGTGACGCGCGGCCCGGGCGCCACCAATGCCTCGATTGGCGTGCACACGGCCTTCCAGGATTCCACGCCGATGATTCTGTTTGTTGGCGACGTGGCCAGCGACACCCGCGACCGCGAAGCCTTCCAGGAGGTGGACTACAGCAGCTTTTTCGGTCCTTCGACGCGCGGCATGGCCAAACGTGTGGAGCGCATCGACGATGCGCGCCGCATCCCTGAATATGTGGCGCGAGCGTTTGCCACAGCCATGAACGGCCGGCCCGGCCCGGTGGTGCTGGTGCTGCCCGAGGACATGCTGACGCAAACCGTGGATGTAGCGCCGCTGCCGCGCGTGGAGGCGGTCGAGGCCTGGAGCGACCCCGGCTCACTGCGCAAGCTGCGCGAGATGTTGCTGCAGTCCGAACGCCCGCTGGTGATTGCCGGTGGCGCCGGCTGGACGCCGCAGGCCGCGCAGGCGCTGCAGCGTTTCGCCGAGAACTGGTCGCTGCCGGTAGGCAATGCCTTTCGCTTCCAGGACACCTTCGATAACCACCACCCGCTGTATGCCGGTGATGTCGGCATTGGCCTGAACCCCAAACTCGCCGCGCGCATCAAGCAGGCCGATCTGATTCTGGCTATCGGCCCGCGCCTGGGCGAGATGACCACCGGCGGCTACACCCTGATCGAAGCGCCGCGTCCTAAACAGAAGCTGGTGCACATTCACGCCGGCGCCGAGGAGCTCAACCGCGTGTTCCAGGCCGACCTTGCCATCAACGCCACCATGAATGCGGCGGCGCGTTCACTGGAGGTGCTGACCGCACCGGTTTCTGTTCCCTGGCAAGCCTGGGCGGAGTCGGCCAACGCGGACTACCTCGGCAACATCGACCCGGCCAATGGCGGGGTGGTGCTACCTGGCAGCATCGACATGCCAGCCATCGTGGGCACCCTTCAGAAGCTGCTGCCGGAAGATGCGGTGCTGACCAACGGCGCGGGCAACTTCGCGAGCTGGGTGCATCGTTTTTTCCAGCACCACGGGCTGGTCAAGGGCCTGAAGACGCAGCTGGCGCCCACCGTGGGCGCCATGGGGTATGGCGTGCCGGCCGGCATCGCGGCTAACATCGTGTCGGGACGCACAGCGTTCACGATTGCGGGCGACGGTGATTTTTTGATGAACGGCCAGGAGCTGGCGACCGCCGTGCAGCATGGCGCCAAAAGCATCATCCTGCTGCTCAACAACGGCATGTACGGCACCATTCGCATGCACCAGGAGCGCGAGTACCCGCGCCATGTCAGTGGCTCGCAGCTGCAGAACCCGGACTTCTGCGCACTCGCACGGGCCTATGGCTACACCGCCACGCGCATCACGCGCACCGAAGAGTTTGAAGCCGTCATGCGCCAGGCCCTGCAAGGCAAGGAAGGCGCGCTGATCGAGATCATGCTGGACCCGGAGGTCATCAGCACACGTGGCACGTTGTCGGCGATCACGAACGCAGCGCAGCGGTGACCTTGGGCAGTTAAGCCCCATGCAGGGCTCTTCTACAAGCAGGGGCCGCGGGTCCGGCTTCGCCGGCCCGCAGGCGCAGCGCCCCCCTGGGGGGCAGAGAGTTACGCGTAGCGAGCG
>NZ_JBDNGU010000041.1:0-3113 GCF_041689105.1 Polaromonas sp.
ATATCACACGACGTCCCACACAGGTGCACGGGAATCACGACCTTCGGAAGCGTATTAGTGACCTTGGCCGCTTCAAGCTTCTCGCGAAGAGCATCAACGCTCATATTTCCCGTGTCCTCGTCAATGTCCACGAAGTCGACCCTCGCTCCGCAGTAGAGAGCGCAGTTGGCAGACGCGACGAAGGTGATCGGGCTCGTCCAGACGATGTCGCCTGGGCCTACGCCGAGTGCGAGACAGGCGACATGCAGTGCGCTCGTAGCACTATTGACTGCGACTGCCCGTGCTACGCCACAGTATTCAGCCACCGCGCTTTCAAAGAGTGGGACCGCGGGACCTTGCGTGATGAAATCCGACCGGAGTACCTCGACGACAGCGGCGATGTCGGCCTCCGAGATATCCTGGCGCCCGTACGGGATCACGTCAGGTCGAGCTGCTCGTTCAGCTTCGTGATCTCGTTTACCGTCAGAAAGTGCGGGTTCGTGCCCGAGTTGTACTCGAACGACTGCGCGACAGGTACGCCTTCCTCACCGGCCGTGGTCTGAGTGAAGTCATTAATGCGCTGCGTGAAGGTGATCGTCGGGCGGATCACGAAGTGATCGTCGAATTCGAGAGTCAAGTGCGAGTCATCGGCTGGGCACATGATCTCGTGGATCTTCTCGCCGGGACGAATCCCGACAAACTGATGCGGCACCTCTGGTGCCATTGCCGTTGCTAGGTCCGTGATCCGCACCGAGGGGATCTTCGGCACGAAAATCTCGCCCCCGTGCATCCGCTCGAAGCCGCGAAGCGCGAACGCGACACCATCCTCCAGTCGGATCCAGAACCGTGTCATCTTCTCGTCAGTGATCGGCAGGCTGCTCGCGCCATCGGCCAGCAGGCTGCGAAAGAACGGCACGACAGAGCCGCGCGAGCCGACAACATTGCCGTAGCGCACGACCGAAAAGCGAGTGCGCTGCTTGCCGACAACGTTGTTTGCAGCTACGAACAATTTATCTGAGGCGAGCTTCGTTGCCCCATACAGGTTGATCGGGTTGGCGGCCTTATCGGTCGACAGCGCAATTACCTTCTCAACATCATTGGCCAGCGCGGCGTGGATCACATTCTCGGCGCCGTGGATGTTGGTCTTGATGCACTCCATCGGGTTGTACTCGGCCGCTGGCACCTGCTTGAGCGCCGCAGCGTGGACCACATAGTCAACCCCCGACATCGCCTGTACCAAGCGATCTCGATCGCGGACGTCGCCGAGAAAGTAGCGCATGCAGGAATGCTTCCCCTCCGGGAACTTTTGGGCCATCTCGAACTGCTTCAGCTCGTCGCGCGAGAAGACGATGAGTCGCTCAGGCTGAGAGTTGCCCAGAATCGAGCGGACCGCCGCATTGCCAAACGAGCCGGTACCTCCCGTGATCAGGATGGATTTGTCGTCGAAGTTCACTCGTGACAGCATAGTTGAAGCCACAGCCGCCGCTGAAGCTGCTGCTTCATGAACGATCTATGTTGCCGAGGGCGCCGCAGACAGCAATTTGACCGCCAAAGGCCTCGCGGTGAGGTCAATTCGCTGCAAACGCGGTCGCGCATTCGCTCTGGCGAAGGTCACGGTCCCGCCAGTGACCGGTAACCGAGGAGGTCTCTAGATTCAACGCTCGATCAGGTAACGTGCTAGCCATGCTTGAACTTAAGTCGCACAAGAGCAGGGTGAGTCGCTGATGGACGCGGCCGACACGATGGCCGCCGGGGCAAGGAGGGCGTATGGCGCCTTGCCGAGCTCGGCAAGGCGCCGTGTCACGAACGGTCTCGGCCGGATTCGAGGTCGCCGCCTCGCACGCGAGAATACTGAGCTTCTGAACACCGCCGATCTTGCCGTTGGCGGGTTTGAGGGAAAGCGAGTGCTTGAGGTTGGATCGGAAGCGACGGGTGCTCTCCTCCGAGATATTTGCGCCAAGTACGGAGCGGCGGAGGCGATCGGCGTTAACCCGCTCTTCCGCGCGCAAACTATTGGACCCCGAAGCCGGCTTGAGCAGGTTGACGCTAGGGACATGGAGTTTGCTGACTCGTCGTTCGATGTCGTCGTATCGGTTTCCGCCTTTGAGCACATTCATCGACTTGACGAAGTCGTCGCAGAGTGTCATCGGGTTCTACGCCCTGGCGGCGTCATGTATTCACATTTTGGGCCAATCTGGTCGACGCCTTACGGCCATCACCTCTGGTTGACCGAAGGCGCGCGCACGCTGACATATGCCAACGTAATTCTCCCGCCTTGGTGCCATCTGCTCCGTTCACGTGATGAACTCCTAGAGCTGTGCGCGGACGAGCACGGTATGGCTCTTGCCGAGCGTATCGTCGACTACATCTTGGATTCCGACGACCAAAACCAACTATTTTTCGATGACTACGAGCAGATCATAACTTCCAGCGAGTTTGAGTCGGTTTTCCTTAAGGGATATGATGTCCCCGCGTTGATGTCGCTTTACCCTGAGGCGCAGAAGCTCGAGCTGCTAGACGAGCTCAATGCGCGGTTTCCGCACCGAACTGGCTTCCTTTACGATGGGATTGTCATGCTCGTACGAAAATCCGCCGATTGACGCTAAACCGCCCGCGTATCTGGATCACACGGACCCTAACCTCGGCCAGACACTCTGGGGCCTAGTACGCGGCCCAGACTCCTCTCCGCTGCCCCTCGCAGCGCGATGGAGGCTTGCGATGAACCGAGGAGTCACAGACGGACCTTCGGCGAGAGGACTGCTCGTGGACTTCGACGTTCAGCGCGGTTCAGCGCGTGAGCCTCTCAGCGAACACCGTGCTCGCCACGCAACTTCAAGAAGGGGTAGCCGGTTCGAGCCCGATAACAGGATCTAACGAAAGCCAGACTACCGCGGCGTTTCGCGGTGCAACGGGTCGAGCCGCAGTGGCAAGACGCAGGGGCCTAGCTACTAGCCAGCAAAGTCCAAAACCGCCCAGACAAGGAGCGGCGCCCGCGGCCCGCACCCCCAGCAGCTAACCTGCGCCCTGTGAGCTTCGACGTAGCGATTATTGGCTGCGGCCGCGTGGGCCTGCCGCTTGCGCTTGCCTTCGCCGACCAGGGCCTGCGAACAATCGGCATTGACACCGACGGCGAG
>NZ_JBDNGU010000042.1:0-12428 GCF_041689105.1 Polaromonas sp.
GCCGTTTGCGTACGGCCGGGTTGGCGCGGCGCATTTCATCGGCCTGCCGGGCAACCCGGTGTCCAGCTTCCTGACCTTTCTGGTGCTGGTGCGACCCTTCATCCTCAAGCTGCAGGGCGCGAGCGCGCTGGCCGTGCAGCCCACGCCCATGACCGCGCATTTCGACTGGCCGCGTGCCGACAAGCGCCGCGAATTCCTGCGTGTTCAGCGCAACGCCGCCGGTGGGCTGGCGCTGTTTGCCAACCAGAGTTCTGGCGTATTGACCTCGGCGGTCTGGGGCGACGGCGTGGTGGACAACCCCGCAGGCCAGACCATCGCCCGTGGTGATACGGTCCGGTTCCTTCCGTTTTCAGCGCTGCTGTCCTGAAAGCCTGCCCATGAAAATCACGGTCAAATATTTTGCGTCCATCCGCGAGGCCATCGGGCAGGGCAGTGAGACCCTGGACACCCCGGCCGCCACCCTGGCCAACCTGCGCGACGAACTGATCGCGCGCGGACCGGTATACGCCGACAGCCTGGCGCGCGGAAAAGCCGTGCGCATGGCGCTCAACCAGGTGATGGCGGATGAATCGGCCGCGCTGACCGATGGCGCCGAGGTGGCTTTTTTTCCGCCAGTGACTGGAGGCTGAGATGTCTATCAGGGTGTCGATCCAGACCGACGATTTCAACCTGTCGCAAGAAGTTGAAGCCCTGCGCCTCCATGACCCCCACGTCGGCGCAGTGTGCACCTTTACAGGCATCGTTCGCGACCGCAATGATGGCTTGAGCGTCCGCAGCATGGAGCTGGAGCACTACCCCGGCATGACTGAAAAAGCCATTGAGGCCATGATCGACGAGGCGCACAAGCGCTTTGACATCTGCGGCGCCCGCGTCATCCACCGCGTCGGGCTGCTGCAGCCGCTGGACCAGATCGTGATGGTGGCGGTGAGCTCGGCGCACCGCAGTGAAAGTTTTCAGGCCTGCGAGTTTTTGATGGACTACCTCAAGACCCAGGCGCCGTTCTGGAAAAAAGAGCAGACGCCGGACGGCGCGCGCTGGGTCGATGCGCGTGTCAGCGACGACGCGGCGCTGGTTAGGTGGGGCATAACGGCCGGCAACGTCGGCTGACGGTCGTCACGCACGACTTCACGCTGTGCGCCTTGAGGCCTTGAGCGCGAAGAAGGCCAGGTTTCAGGCCCGGATGTTGGTTTCCCGCTCCGGCGGTACAAAAGCCGCGCGCGCCTCCGCTTCCAGCCCGGAGGTCAGCAATTGCAACAGGTCCACCAACTGGGCCTGCTGCTTTTTGTCCAGGGGCGCCATCAGCCGGTTGTAGGCGCGTTCGGCCGGGTCTTGGGCCTGTTTGAGCAGCGCCAGTCCGGCATCCGAAAGTGAAATCGACAGGTTGCGTCGGCTGGTGGGGGCTGGCACACGGGCGATCAGGCCCCGCGCCTCCAGACCGCGCAACACGCGAAGCATGGTCACCTTGTCAAACCCGAGCGCCCGCGCCAGGCTGGACTGGTCCAGCCCCGGGCTGGCGCGCAATACGCTGAGCACGCCGAACTGCGCTGGCGTGAGTCCCAGGCTGCGGCATTCGTCCTCAAAGACGGCGGCCGATATCTGGTGCGCCCGGCGCAGCAGGAAACCGGGACGCGCATAAAGTTGGGCAAGGTTGTGAAAAGCGGGCACAGTGGTCAAAACAAAACTTCTGGTTAGGCAGCTTCTAAGGGAATCCATGGATTGTGCCTTGTCCATTTTGCCGAATAATCGTTAGCATGCAAACCAGTAAAGGCCTTGGATGTACTTCATGAACGCCATCTCTTCCCCCTCCCGCCGGCTCTCACTGAGGCTGGGCGCGCTGTTGACAGTCATGGTTGCCAGCACCGGCCTGTGGGCGCAAGCGCCGGTCCCAGCGGCGGCAAATACATTGCCGCAAGCGCCGATCCGCCTGATTGTTCCATTCACACCGGGCACCGGCATCGACCTGATTGCGCGCACCATCGGCCCCAGGCTGTCGGAGCGGCTGGGCCGCCCGGTGGTGGTGGACAACCGCGCTGGCGCGTCTGGCAACATCGGCACCGAAGCGGTGGTGCGCGCCGCGCCCAACGGTTCGACACTGCTGGTCACCGTCAACACACTCGTGATGAACGCCGCGCTCTACCCGCAACTGCCGTTTGACCCGGTGAAAGACCTGACACCTGTGACGCTGACCAGCTGGGGCCAACTGATTTTGGTGGCGCATCCGAAAACCGGCTTCAAGACCGCCACCGACCTGGTGACCGCCGCGCGGCAGGCGCCGGGCCGCATCAACTACGGCTCGCCTGGCGTCGGTACGCCGCACCATCTGTCGATGGAGCTGTTCAAGGCCACGGCCGGCGTGTTTGTCACGCACATTCCCTACCGTGGCACTGGCCCGGCCCTGACTGACCTGCTGGGCGGCCAGATCGAAACCATGTTCCTGCCCATCCACGTGGCGCTGCCCCATGTGAAAACCGGCCGGCTGGTGGCGCTGGGTATTGGCAGTGACAAGCGCCACCCGCTGTTGCCCGAGTTGCCGACGCTGGCCGAAGCCAAGGCTGGCAACGTGAGTGTGGACATGTGGTACGGCATCTTCGCGCCGCCCGGCACCCCGCCGGACCTGGTGGCTTTGTACAACCGCGAGATCCGGGACATCCTGCTGTCCGACGAGGTCAAAAAAGCCTTTCAAGTCCAGGGCATGGACCCGAGTGGCAGCACCGCGGCCGAGTTCAAAACCCTGGTCGAAGCCGATGCGAAGCGCTGGGCCGGGCTGATCAAGACGCAGGGCATCACCGCCAACTGAGTACCTTATCTGCTACTGAATCGGTAGCTTATGGCGCCCGCCCGGAAAGGGCTGAAGGCCGATTTAATGTTTATTTTTATATCCGCTGTCATCCCGGATCTGATCCGGGATCCACGTTTGCTTGAACCTGGACTGCGGCGTGCCTGTATGGATTGCGGATCAAGTCCGCAATGACAGTCCGGTTCAAACCATCGAAGAAGACATTATGAAAATTGCAATCGTCGGCGGCGGGATAGGCGGCTTGAGCCTGGCGCTGGCGCTGCACCAGCGCGGCCTGGCCTGTGACGTGTACGAGACCGTGCCCGAAGTGAAGGAGCTGGGTGTCGGCATCACCCTGTTGCCGCACGCCATGCGCGAGCTCGCCGCGCTGGGCCTGCAGGCGCCCATCGAAGCCGTCGGCATCGAAAACGAAGAGAGCGTGTTTTTCAACCGCTTTGGCCAGTTCATCTACAAAGAGCCGCGCGGCCGCCATGCCGGTTACGACCTTCCCGAGATCGGCATCCCGCGCGGCAAGCTGCACCGCCTGCTCTACGAAGCCGCGCTGGAGCGCCTGGGCGCTGCGGCCATCCACACCGACCACCGCTGCACCGGCGTGGACCAGGACGACAGCGGCGCGGCGGTGCATTTCATGCAGACCTCCAGCGGCACCGCCTTGCCGGGCGTGCGCGCCGATGTGGTGATCGCCTGTGACGGCGTCAATTCGGCCGTGCGGCGCCAGTTTTATCCCGACGAGAAGCTGGCCTTTGCCGGCATCAACACCTGGCGCGGTGTGACGCGGCACCAGCCCATCCTGACCGGCAAGAGCTACATGCGCATTGGCGCCATCGACACTGGCAAGATGGTGATTTACCCCATCGTTGACCAGCTTGACGGCGAGGGCCACCAGCTGATCAACTGGGTGGCCGAAATCCAGCAGAGCAACGCGGCGATGAACGACTGGAACCGCGAAGGCGACCGCAAGGATTTCCTGGACATTTTCAAGGACTGGCGCTTCCCGTGGCTCGATGTCGCGGCGCTGATCGCCAATGCAGAGCAGATTCTTGAATATCCGATGGTCGACAAGGACCCTGTGCCGCAGTGGACCTTTGGCCGCGTGACACTGCTCGGCGATGCCGCCCACCCGATGTACCCGCGCGGCTCCAACGGCTCGGCCCAGGCGCTTATCGACGGGCGCACGCTGGCGGAACAACTGGCTGCTGCCGGCGGGGACGGCCGCGCCGCATTGCTGGCGTATGAAAAACTGCGGCTGGCACCCACAGCCAACATCGTGCTGACCAACCGCTCGGTCCCGCCCGACTTCATCAACATCAAGGTTGATGAGCTCAGCGGCGGCAAACCCTTTGCCAACATCGACGACCTGATCAGCCAGCAGGCGCTGCGCGAGATTTCAGACCATTACAAAAAGGTCGCCGGGTTCTCGCTCGAAGCGGCCAGGGCCGGTTGAGCGCGGGCAGGCACACGCCTCAGTTGAGGTACTTGGGCTTGGCCAGGTCCACCGCCAGCTCGGCCGGCTCAGTGGTGGTCACGGCGTCTTGTGAAGGCGCCAGCGCCGGTACGTGCAGCCAGCGTGAGGAGCTCAGGCTCTGGTGCAGCAGGTGCAACAGGCCGTTGCTCAGCTGCGGGTCCATCATGAGCTGGAAGTTGCGCACCGCGTCCTGCCCCGGCAGTTTTTCAAACAGTTGCAGCCGCAGCTGGCCAGCGCCCATCAGCGTGACCTTGACCTCCGTCAGCAGCAGCGGTTCGGCGTCCAGCACCGGGTCGCCCGGCGGGCCCTGGCGGCTTTCGTAAGGCGTTTCAAAATCTCCGGTGCGCAGGGCGGCTTCGGTCTCGAAGGCTGCCACCAGCTGGCTGCGCCGGTCTTCCAGGCTGATGGCTGGTGTCGCAGTTGCTGCGGCCGCCACTTTCTTGATCTGGTCGGCCGTGGTCTGGTTCAGGATGGGCAGCAGCGCCAGCGCCATCCGCCGCGTCAGCCAGGCGCGCAGCTCACCGCCTTCCTTGCCATTGATGCGTATCAACAGGCGGTCCTGTTCCTGCACGTAACTGACCGACACCTGGTGTATGTTCATGGGAACAATTCTAGACCTGCGCCAGCGGCGGAAGGCGGCGCTGGGGCTATTGAAAAAGCCCGATTCAAGCCCCAGATCAACAACAATCATCTTGAAGGGACGCCCCATGCGCCAGGACAAACTCACCACCAAATTCCAGGAAGCCCTCAGCGACGCGCAATCGCTCGCGCTGGGCAATGACAATGCCTACATTGAGCCGTCCCATCTGCTGGCCGCCATGCTGGCCCAGGACGACGGCCCCAAGGCACTGCTGCAGCGCGCCGGTGTCAACGTGAATGCCTTGCAGGCTGCCACCGACGCCGCCGTCAAGAAGCTGCCAACGGTGTCGGGCCAGGAGCAGATCCAGGTTGGCCCCGAGCTGGGCAAGCTGCTGCAGGCGACCGAGAAAGAATCCATCAAACGCGGCGACACCTTTATTGCCGGCGAGCTGTTTTTGCTGGCCGTGGCAGACAGCAAGGGCGATGTCGGCAAGCTGGCCAAAGAGGCCGGCCTGACCCGCAAGGCGCTGGAGTCCGCCATCAACACCGTGCGAGGCGGCGAAAAAATGGACAACCCCGAGGCTGAGGGCCAGCGCGAAGCCCTCCAGAAATACACCATGGACCTGACTGAACGCGCCCGCCTGGGCAAGCTCGATCCGGTGATCGGCCGCGACGACGAGATACGCCGCGCCATCCAGGTGCTGCAGCGCCGCACCAAGAACAACCCGGTGCTGATCGGCGAACCCGGTGTCGGCAAGACCGCGATTGTCGAAGGCCTGGCCCAGCGCATCGTCGCCGGCGAGGTGCCCGACTCGCTCAAAGGCAAACGCGTGCTGAGCCTGGACATGGCCGCGCTGCTGGCCGGTGCCAAGTTTCGCGGCGAGTTTGAGGAGCGCCTGAAAACCGTGCTGAAAGAACTCGCCAAGGACGAAGGCCAGACCATCGTGTTCATTGACGAACTGCACACCATGGTCGGCGCCGGCAAGGCCGAAGGTGCGATGGACGCTGGCAACATGTTGAAACCGGCATTGGCCCGGGGTGAATTGCACTGTGTGGGCGCCACCACGCTTGACGAATACCGCAAGTACATCGAGAAAGACGCCGCACTCGAGCGCCGCTTCCAGAAAATCCTGGTCGGCGAGCCGTCGGTCGAAGCGACCATCGCCATCCTGCGTGGGCTGAAAGAGAAATACGAGCTGCACCACGGCGTGCAGATCACCGATCCGGCCATCGTGGCTGCGGCCGAGCTGAGCCACCGCTACATCACCGACCGTTTCCTGCCCGACAAGGCGATTGATCTGATTGACGAGGCCGCCAGCAAGATCGCCATCGAGCGTGACTCCAAGCCTGAAGTGATGGACAAGCTGGACCGAAGGATGATTCAGCTGCAGATCGAGCGTGAGGCCGTGCGCCGCGAAAAGGACGAGTCCTCGCAAAAGCGCTTTGCGCTCATCGAGGAAGAAATCACCAAGCTGCAAAAGGAAATTTCCGACCTCGACGAAATCTGGCAGGCCGAAAAAGCGCAGGCACTCGGCTCCAAGGACGTCATGGAAGAAATTGACCGAATCCGCTTCCAGATTGAAGAGCAGACCCGCAAAGGCGACTTCAACAAGGTCGCCGAGCTGCAGTACGGCAAGCTGCCCGAGCTGGAAAAAAGCCTGAAAGAAGCGCAGGACGCCGAAGCCACCAAGGGCAAGACCAACGCACCCACCCTGCTGCGTACGCAGGTTGGTGCCGAGGAGATTGCCGAAGTCGTGGCGCGCGCCACCGGCATCCCGGTCAGCAAACTCATGCAGGGTGAGCGCGACAAACTGCTGCTCATGGAAGGCAAGCTGCACGAACGTGTGGTCGGCCAGGACGAAGCCATAGGCGCCGTCGCCAACGCCATCCGCCGTTCGCGCTCTGGCCTCAGTGACCCCAACCGTCCCACCGGCAGTTTCCTGTTTCTCGGCCCCACCGGTGTCGGCAAGACCGAGCTGTGCAAGGCGCTGGCCGGCTTTTTGTTCGACAGCGAAGACCACCTGATCCGCATCGACATGAGCGAGTTCATGGAGAAACATTCGGTCGCCCGCCTGATCGGCGCGCCGCCGGGTTATGTGGGTTACGAGGAAGGCGGTTACCTGACCGAAGCCGTGCGCCGCAAGCCCTACAGCGTGTTGCTGCTCGACGAGGTCGAAAAAGCCCACCCCGATGTATTCAACGTGCTGCTGCAAGTGCTGGACGACGGCCGCCTGACCGACGGCCAGGGCCGCACCGTGGACTTCAAGAACACCGTGATCGTGATGACCAGCAACATCGGCTCACCCATCATCCAGACCATGGTCGGCCAGCCTTATGAAGACGTCAAGGAAGCGGTGGAGGGCGAACTGAAAAACTACTTCCGCCCCGAGTTCCTGAACCGCATCGATGAGACCGTGGTCTTCCATTCGCTCGATGCAAAAAACATCGAGTCCATCGCCCGCATCCAGCTCAAGGTGCTCATCGAGCGTCTGCAGAAGATGGAACTGAACATGGAAGTGTCCGAAGCGGCGATTGCCGAACTTGCCAAGGTCGGCTTCGACCCGGTGTTCGGTGCGCGGCCGCTCAAACGCGCAATCCAGCAACGCATCGAGAACCCGCTGTCCAAGCTCCTGCTCGAAGGAAAATTTCCGCCCAAAAGCACCATTCCGGTCGATGTGGACCCGATCCGCGACCCGGGCGTGTTCAGCTTCGGGGCGGCACAGCTGGCCTGAGTTCAAGGACTGTTTGCTATTTAATTGATAGCGGATAACCCTCGACTGTCAAGGGCTGACGGTCGATTTCATCTGGAAAAATCGACAACCCGCTCCTGCGCAAGCCGGAAGCGGGTTTTCTGCTTTTGGGCCGCGTGAGCGTGCCGGTGGGTATGTGCGGCAGGCATGATCCGTTAAAGTGATTCACACAAACCAGACAAGCATCGCCGCAAGTTGACAGTGTTGCGGCGCCACCCCTGCAAGGACACAACACCCATGACCACCCTGATCTACACCCACCCAGCCTGTTTTGAGCACCGCCCGGGCCCGCATCACCCGGAGGCCCCCGAGCGCCTCGAAGCCGTGCTGCAGGCGCTGAAGACACCGGAATTTGACAAGGCGGTCTGGCGCGATGCCCCGCTGGGCTCGTTTGAGCAGGTGCTGCATGTCCACACGCCCGACTATGTGGACAACGTGCAGGCCCTGTCGCCCACCGAGGGGTATCGCGCGCTCGATGGTGGGGACACCATCCTGTCGCCGGGCTCGCTGGAGGCGGTGATGCGGTGTGTGGGCGCGGCCTGTGCCGGCGTGGATGATGTGGTGGCCGGAGAGGCCGCCAACGTTTTTTGCGCCACACGCCCCTGCGGCCACCACGCCGAGGCCGACCAGGCCATGGGTTTTTGCGTGTTCAACCAGGCCGCCATTGCCGCGTTGCACGCGCGCCAGCAACATGGTCTGCAGCGTGTGGCGGTGGTGGACTTTGACGTGCACCACGGCAACGGCACGCAGAACTCGTTTTACGACGACCCGGACCTGTTTTACGGCTCCTGCCACCAGTCGCAGTTTTACCCTGGCACCGGGGCGCGCAATGAAACCGGCGTGGCCGGAAACATTGTCAACATTCCCTTTCCCCGGGGCACCGGCTCGGCCGCTTTCCGGGCAGCCATGACGGACCAGTTGCTACCGGCGCTGCGCAATTTCGCGCCTGAGCTGCTGATTATCTCGGCCGGCTTTGACGCCCACCACCTAGACCCGCTGGGCGGGCTGCAGTTCACCGACGAGGACTACCACTGGGTCACCCGCGAGCTGATGAAGGTGGCCGACGAAACCGCTGGTGGCCGGGTGGTGTCTGTCCTTGAGGGGGGCTACAGCCTGGAAGGCCTGGCCAGCGGCACGGCGGCGCATGTGCGCGCGCTGATGGGGGACTGAGGGCGTGGTGCTCCTCTAAGATAGGCCCCATGGAACGCAAACTCCGGGTCGGTCAACCCATCACCCCTGAAGAATTCGACGAACTCTCCGACGCGCAGCTTGAGCGCCTTGTTCCCAAGGCCTACCGGGAGTTCTTTCCCGGCAAGGATGACTGCGCCGACGGCTATTTCTATTTGCACGACGGCACCGCGTGGAGCTTTTACAAGGGGGGATTTCTGGATGACTGATCTGGCCAAAGAGTTCGCACCCACCGGCAAGCTGCGCGCTTCGCTGAACATGGGCAACCCGGTGCTCGCGCACAGCCACACCGCGAAGGAAAAACCCGCAGGCGTGACCATCGACCTGTCGCGGGAATTTGCGCGTGAGCTGGGCGTGGCGGTGGATTTCCTGCAGTTCGACACCGCCGCCAAATCGGTCGCCGCGCTGGCTGGCGGCGAGGCCGACATCGGCTTCATGGCGATTGACCCGCTGCGCGCCGAAACCACACATTTCACCCCGGCCTACGTGCAGATCGAAGGCTTTTACCTGGTGCCTGCCGGCTCGCCGATCAAAACCAATGCGGACGTGGATCGGGCCGGCATCCGGATCGTGATGGGGGCGGGCAGCGCCTACGGCCTGTATCTGACGCGGCACATCCAGCACGCCGAGCTGGTGCAGGTGCCCACCTCGGAAGCTGTGGTTGACGCCATGCTCAAGGACGGGCTGGAGGTGGCGGCGGGCGTGAAGCAGGGCCTGGAGGCCGACGCCCAACGTGTTGGCGGGCTGCGCCTGCTGGGCGAGCGTTTCATGGTGATCAACCAGGCCATGGCCATGCCCAGGTCGCGCAGCGCCGCGGCGGCTGCATTCATCGACGACTTTGTCGCGCGCATGAAACGCAGCGGGTTTGTGGCTGCTTCGCTGGCGCGCCACGCCATTGTTGGTGCGACCGTTGCCGTAGACTGAGCCGCTGCCGGAAGGAGTGCTCTTCTTTTGATAGCTTTTCACGCCCGTCAGCAAAGGGCGGAATGGCTTTTTCGTTGAACAATTTGTGGGCGCCCCGCAACGCGCGGTGCGCGCCGGCCTACTTGTAAAACGCTTCGACCTTGCCCTTGAGCTTGATCATCAACGGCTGGCCCTTGCGGTCCAGCGCCTTGCCGGCGGGGATCTTGATCCAGCGTTCGCTGACGCAGTACTCCTCCACGTCCGAGCGCTCCTTGTCGTTGAAGCGGATGCCGATGTCGTGTTCAAACACCGCGGCGACGTGGTGCGGGCTGCGCGGGTCTGCCGACAGGTGATCGGGCAGGGGAGGGAGGGAGGTAGCGTCGTTCATGCTGTTTATTTTAAATCTGACCTGAGTCGCATCAGCTGCCGAGACCGGCATAAATGGTCTGCACATCGTCGTTGCCATCGATGGCTGCCAGAAAGGTTTCGACCTCTTCCAGATCGGCGGCACTGAGGGATGCGGGGTCCACCGGGTTTTTGGGTTTGTAGCCGAGTTTGGCCGACAGCACAGTGAAGCCTTGGGCGGGCAGGGCGCGGCTGACGATGTCGAGGTCGGCTGCATCGGTCAGGAAAAGCGTTGTGCCTTCTTCCTCGCCGGCCTCGAAATCCTGCGCGCCGGCTTCGATGGCAGCAAGTTCCGGGTCGGCGCCGGCTGCAGCGGGCTCGGCCTCGATCATGCCGACATGGTCAAAATCCCAGGACACCGACCCCGAGGTGCCGAGTTGCCCCTTGCGGAACAACACGCGCATTTCCGGCGCGGTGCGGTTCAGGTTGTCGGTCAGGCATTCGACCATCACCGGCACGCGGTGCGGCGCAAAACCTTCGTAGATCACGTGTTCAAAGTGAACCGTGTCACCCGTCAGGCCTGCGCCTTTCTTGATGGCGCGCTCCAGCGTGTCCTTGGGCATGGACACCTTGCGGGCCTGCTCCACCACCAGCCGCAGGCGCGCGTTCAGCGCCGGGTCGGCGCCGCTGCGCGCGGCAACCATGATCTCTTTGGCGAGTTTGCCGAAGACCTTGCCCTTGGCATTGGCCGCCAGTTCCTTGCCTTTTGCTTTCCACTGCGCGCCCATGCTTGAGATTCCTTGCTGTTGTATCGGGTAGGCACCGGCGCAGCTGAGAACAGGGCGCGGGACCGGGGGCTCTGTTTATACACCCGGACGGGTGGAGGAGGCGCTGCACATGCGTTTGCGCCTACAGCAACACGCGCCGCCAGCGCTTGGCGAAGCCGGGACGCACCGCAAGAATAAGCCTCATGGTCAGTGATGCAGCCCCCAGCCTCGATCCGCTTCCGGTAGCAGCCGCATCGCGTCTCTGGCCGCGCCTGAAGCGCTGGCTGGTGCCGGCCTTTGGCGTGCTGGTTCTCGGCCTGCTGATCTCACACGCGCACAAGGTGGACTGGGCTGGCGCCTGGCAGGCGCTCACACAGTATTCACCGTTGCTGTTGCTGGCGGTGCTGGTTATTGCTACGGCCAGCCACGCGCTCTACGGCTGTTATGACCTGATCGGCCGACACCATACGCAGCACCGGCTGTCACGCTGGCGCACCTGGGCCATCGCCGTCACCAGCTATGCCTTTAACCTGAACCTGGGCTCGCTGGTGGGCGGCATGGCCCTGCGCGCGCGCCTGTATGCCCGTGCGGGCCTGGACGACGCCCGCATCGCGCAGGTGGTCGGCATCAGCCTGGCCACCAACTGGCTCGGGTATGGATTGCTGGCCGGCAGCCTGTTTGCCGCCGGCGTGATCAAGGCACCAGCGCAGGCGCACATGGCCAGCGGGACCTTGCGGGTGCTGGGTGCCCTGATGGTGTTGCTGGCCATCGCTTACGTGGTGGCCTGCGTCTTCACGCGCGGGCGCACCTGGCACCTGCGCGGCAAACGCCTGCATCTGCCACCGCCCAAAATTGCCATTTTGCAGCTCGCTATGTCGGCCGCAAACTGGGCGCTGATGGGTGCCGCGATGTATGTGCTGCTGTATCAGCGGGTGCCGTACAGCACGGTCCTGGGCGTGCTGCTGGCTGCGTCGGTGGTCGGGGTGGTGATTCCGATTCCCGGCGGGCTGGGCGTGCTGGAGGCGGTTTACCTGGTGCTGCTCGGGGGCAGTGTTCGTCAGGGGGCGCTGATGGGCGCGGTGCTGGCCTACCGGGCCCTGTATTACCTGTTGCCGCTGGCCGGCGGGCTGGTGCTGTACCTGCTGCTTGAGCGCTACGCCGCTACCCATCCCGCTCCGGACGCCGCCGCTGCACCGGCCTGAGCGCGGAGGCCAGCGGCTTTCTCGCGCCCCGGTGAGCGATACATGAGGTGCTATCAAATAAATAGCTGTCTGCGCTTGATGGGCAAGGGCTGCAACCCGATTCTTCTTGTAACTTCTCAGTTTGGCAGATGCCGCCGCTTTGCGGGACAATCCTGCCCATCAACGGACGGCTGTTGCCTAGCAGGCTGCTGAAATACTCCCCGCGCAAGCGCAAGGCCATGCTCGGGGAATTTGATTTTTCTGACTTTCTTCTCGCATCCTGATATTTCCGCTTCCTATTTACTGTTTTTGTTCGGTCTGAGGCTCGTTCTTGGGCTTTTCTTGCCCGTCACACCGTTTGCAGACGGATTTTCCCCAGGGTGCGCATCCGGGTCAGGTTGTAGGCCGCCATTGTCAGCACAAACATCTGGTTTACGCGCTCAATTCCACGCA
>NZ_JBDNGU010000043.1:0-3771 GCF_041689105.1 Polaromonas sp.
CATCAAACTCTTGCAATGGTGTTGGTACGGCGGATTTTTTGCTGCAACTGGATGATGCCGTATATCAGTGCTTCAGCGGTGGGCGGGCAGCCCGGTACATAGACATCGACGGGCACGATACGGTCGCAACCGCGAACCACGGAATAACTGTAGTGGTAGTAGCCGCCGCCGTTGGCGCACGACCCCATCGAAATCACCCACCGTGGCTCGGCCATCTGGTCATAGACCTTGCGCAGCGCCGGCCCCATCTTGTTGCATAGCGTGCCGGCCACAATCATCAGGTCGGACTGGCGCGGGCTCGGACGGAACAGCATGCCGAAGCGGTCGAGGTCGTAACGCGCCGCACCAGCATGCATCATCTCGACGGCGCAGCAGGCCAGACCGAAGGTCATGGGCCAGAGCGATCCCGTTTTGGCCCAGTTGACCACCGAGTCGTAACTCGTAGTCATAAAACCTTCGTTAACATTAGAAAAAATAACACCTTCTAGTGACATACGCGTTCCTTTTTGACAAAAAACCTTCGCGGCTTTTTCTCTTATCTATTCCTTGTCCAGCGCACCTTTGTTCCGGACGTAACAGAATCCGACCAAGTATTCGATGCTGAATACCAGCATCGTCACGAAACCGACCCAGCCGATATTCAACAACACCGTGACCCGGCATGTAAGTCGCCGCCCAAGACGTCCAGCGTGGGTCCGTCGAGCTTGAGCCCTTTGGGCAGTGGGAACTTGATGGTCTCCTCGATGCCCGCCATCTTGCGCACCGACACGGCGCCCAGCGCCTTGGTGCGGTCTATTACCTGCTTGATCAGAATTTCAGGCGCCGATGCCCCGGCGGTCAGGCCGACATGGCTTTTGCCTTCGAACCACTCAGGCTGAAGCTCGGTCGCGTCATCGACCATGTAGGCCTCGGTGCCGAGCTTGACGGCCAGGTCGCGGAGGCGGATGCTGTTTGAACTGGTCGGGCTACCCACCACGATCAGGATATCGATCTGTGGGCTCATCAACTTGACCGCGTTCTGGCGGTTTTGGGTGGCATAGCAGATGTCCTGCTGTTTGGGCGAGCGCACCAGCGGAAAACGCGCTTTGATGGCGGTGGCGATCTCGGCCGCATCATCGACGCTCAGTGTGGTTTGCGTCACCACCGCGAGTTTGTCGGTCTGCGTCGGCTGGATGCGCGCCACGTCGGCCACATCTTCGACCAGGTGAATGATGCCGCTGTCGAGCTGGCCCATGGTGCCATCGACCTCGGGATGGCCCTTGTGGCCGATCATGATGAACTCGTAACCCTCCTTGTGCAGCTCGGCCACTTCCACGTGCACCTTGGTCACCAGCGGGCAGGTGGCGTCAAAAATCTGGAAGCCTCTGGCCTGGGCCCCGTGTTGGATCGCCTTGCTGACACCGTGGGCGCTGAACACCAACGTGGCACCCGGCGGCACGTCGTCCAGGTCTTCAATAAAAATTGCGCCTTTTCCCCTGAGCTCGTTGATCACATAGGTGTTGTGCACAATTTCATGGTGCACGTAAATCGGCGCGCTAAACTTGCCCAAGGCGCGCTCGACGATTCCAATCGCGCGATCCACACCGGCGCAAAAACTGCGGGGTTCGGAGAGAATGATCTCTTGAGGGCTGCTCATAAAACTCCAATAACATGCGCCTCAAACAGCCATGACGCGGTTTCCACGAGATTAGCGCAGGGATGGGGAAATACTTGTGTGTGGGCGTTCATGTTTCTGTCTGCTTGTTGTGTTGACGGGCCGCGACGCTATATCTTCAAACGCTCGACGACCTTGCCGCCAACCAGATGCGAATCAATGATTTCATCGATATCTTGCATATCGACATAGGTGTACCACGTGCCTTCCGGATAGACGACCAGCATCGGTCCTTTTTCGCAACGGTCGAGGCAACCGGACTGGTTGATGCGGATATTTCCGTGACCGTTTAGATCGAGTTGCCTGATTCTTTTTTTTGCATGTTTCTGTGCTGCTTCCGGGCCGCTGTTGTGACAGCATGGACGGCCGTCATCGCGCTGGTTCATGCAAAAAATACGTGCTTCTTGAAATACAAATCATCAGTCATCTTGCTTCCTGGTGTTGATTGGGCTCGGGCAGCTCGACATTGGGGGTGACCTCACCGTCTGCGATAGTGATCGCTGAAGCGGTAACAGGACTCATCGCGGTGCGGCTCCGGTGACAGCGCCCTTCACCATCATGGGCTTGCCGGGAACGAAGTTGATGCAGACCCCGTCGAGCTCTTCCAGACGCAGCGGCTCGCTTGTGAACCCGCACGCATAGGGCGTCTGTTCATCGCGGCTGCAGCCGTCGCTTTCCAGATGTTGACACGACGTGCAGGTGCCGAAGGGAGCTTTGCCTCTCTCTTGCGCCACCTGACCGAGCATGCGTTGCAAGGCATTGGCGAAGTGGCCTTGGACACTTGGAGGTAGGGAGTCCGCAGCACGGACCAGGGATTCGAAGGGGTCGTTAGAAAGAATGCCCCTGGCTTTCTCGGTTAGAACCAGCCGCACACTGCGCCCGTCGTCCTCTGACCGCATGCGTGTCAGATAGCCTTGGGTTTCGAGGCTTTTGATTGTCTGTGACGCCGTACCCCGGGTCGTGCCATGGAACGCGGCAAAGGCGGACGGCGTTCGCGAGAAGCGGTTGGCCTGGGCAAAGTATCTGAGCACCGCCCACTGGGCTGCCGTCAGCCCCTCCACGAGCCCCTCCCCCGACGCTATGCGCCCCAAGTGAAAGACCAACTCCGCAATAGCGCGACTGTTCATTTTTAACTCCTCGATGATGCCAGTATAATAGCGTTTAGAAACCTTATTGACAAGAATGTAGTTTTGAATCGATACTATATTCGTCTATTTATCCCGGTGTTCTCTTTGCTTACTTTGGAGCTTAACTTATGGCAATTACATTGACTGAAAATGCGGCAAAACAGATTCAGCGCCAGCTGGCAAAGCGCGGCAAAGGGATTGCCCTGCGCATCGGCGTCAAGAAAGTTGGCTGTACCGGTCTGGCGCACACCTTCGACATCGCCGACGAAATTCGCGCGAACGATCACAGCTTCGAGTCGCATGACGCCCGTGTGCTGATCGATGCCGACAGCCTGGCATTCCTCGACGGCTCGCGCATCGACTTCGTCACCGAAGGACTCAAGCAGATGTTCAAATTTGACAATCCCAACGTCGACAGCGAGTGCGGCTGTGGCGAGAGTTTCAACGTGAAAAAGCCCAAGCTTGATGTAAAAAACACAGAGGTAACACCATGAGCGCAGTTTCTGAAAACATCCAGACCGAAATGCCCGCAGCTTTTATCTTTACCGACAGCGCGGCGGCCAAAGTCGCTGATTTGATTGCCGAAGAAGGCAACCCCGACCTGAAACTGCGTGTTTTTGTTCAGGGCGGCGGCTGCTCTGGCTTCTCCTACGGATTCACGTTTGACGAAGTCGCCAACGAAGACGATACGACGATGACCAAAAACGGCGTGTCGCTGCTGATTGACGCGATGAGCTACCAGTACCTGGTGGGGGCAGAGATTGATTACAAAGACGATCTGGAAGGTGCGCAGTTCGTCATCAAGAACAATCCTGGTGCTACTTCTACCTGTGGCTGCGGGTCGTCCTTCTCAGCTTAACTTAGGAACAACATCATGAGTGCAGTACTGCAAAACCTAGTCAACCAGCCCTACAAGCATGGTTTTGTCACGGACATCGAATCGGACGTCGCGCCCAAGGGGCTTGGCGAAGCCACCATCCGGATGATTTC
>NZ_JBDNGU010000044.1:0-19610 GCF_041689105.1 Polaromonas sp.
AGTCAAGAAGACCAGGCAACACCTGCAAGAGATTCGGGATCAATTCCTGAAGGGTGACTTCTCCGGACCGTCCCATATACACGGGCAAGACATGCCAGGCCTGGCCGATCTAAAAGCATCCAAGCCAAGGCAGATCGCAATCGACTACAAAGAGGTGAAAGGCGGGGCTCAATTGACTTACACAACATCGGATGTGAGCCTCGTGGCAGCACTGCACAAGTGGTTTGACGCGCAGCTCTCAGACCATGGCAAGGACGCAATGGCGGGTCATACTCATCGCGATGGCATGACGAAGCAGTGACCTCTCAATGTAGCTAGAGGAGGCCAGTACGCTTGAATGAGTTGACTTTGACAAGGCGATGGCTTCACAAGTGGCTGCCAGTTAGCTGCCTTCGCGACCGACTGCTGATAGCCCGCAGTGTGAATCCACAGCCTTGCTCTGACAGTCCGGAATCTGCCAGAAGCAGCCCCGGGCACGAACCAGGCTACTGTTGATACCAGACGGCCATTCAGCGTGTTGACGACTTTAGTAACGCGTTGATCAAATCCAGCAAGCCGCCCGAGCCCGGCTGATTGCGCGCAGAGGAGACTTGTTCAGCCCTTCCCTGAAACGCTGGTAGTGGGCTGCGTCCACGCACCGGTGTGTACCAGCGCGGGTGACAGCTGCGCAGCGCCCCAGCGCAAAGGCAGCGCGGCCTGCAACCGTCTGGCCGTCTGCACTCTGACCCTCAGCAAGCGCTGCGCACCGGCAAAGGCTTGCAGCTCGGGACCGTCCCAGACGATCGCCGCCGTCACCGCCAAATACAGCAAGTCGCCATTTGCAAAGTCGATGAACAACAGGCTGGCGCGGGGATTGATGGCGATATTGCCCAGGGTGTTGAAGAAAAAATTGCCCGCAAAATCAGGCATGGTCTACACGCCACCGGCGTCCACCCGCACAAAGCCGGGCTTGCCGCTGCGGTGAGACACATCCACGCTGCCCGCCAGCCCGGCCTGGATGTATTTGGGGTAGTTGCCAAAACTCTGGCTCAATGCGACCTCAAATAATCACAAAAGGAAGCGGGGCAAAAAACTCGCAGTGCCCGTCTGGCATGAAATCGCGGATAACGCGCGGGCCGAGCTGCGCCATGCGCGCTTGCACGCCCACGCGGATCTGCACCGCCCGCTCCCCCGCGTGAAAGGCCGGTGCAGTCATGTGGCCAGCCCCACTGGCGTTTTGACCATGGGCACAAACCGCGGCATCGCCTCGATCCGGGCGAGCCAGGCGCGCCCCAAAGGGTAACCCCCTCAGGGCAGTGAACGCGGACCGGTGGTAAGGTCAGCGCCATCTCTTTCCAAGGATGACAGCACATGCAGACTTTTGACTTTGACCTCTTCGTCATTGGCGGCGGCAGCGGGGGCGTGCGCGCCGCTCGCATGGCCGCGCAGGGCGGTGTACGTGTGGCACTGGCCGAGGTGGCCGCCATGGGCGGCACCTGCGTCAACGTCGGCTGCATCCCCAAAAAGCTTTACAGCTACGCGGCGCACTATGCCGAGGCCTTTGAAGAATCGCGCGGCTTCGGCTGGACCGGCGAAGCGCCGGTGTTCAACTGGGAGCGGCTCAAGACCAACCGGTCACTGGAAATCTCGCGCCTTAACGGCGTGTACAACCAGCTGCTCCTGGGCTCAGGCGTCAAGATCATTGAGGGCTGGGCCACACTGGCCGACGCCCACTCGGTGGAGGTGGAAGGCAGCCGCTACACCGCCAAACACATCCTGATCGCCACCGGCGGCCGGCCCAGCCTGCCCGAGGTGACAGGCCGAGAACTGGTCATCACCTCAGACCAGATTTTCGACATCGATCCTTTCCCCGCGCGCCTGCTGGTGGTGGGCGGCGGCTACATCGCCTGCGAATTTGCCTCTATCTTCAACGGCCTGGGTTCAAAGGTCACCCAGCTTTACCGCGGCGCCCAGGTGCTGCGCGGCTTCGACGCGGAAGTGCGGGCCTTCGTGGCCGCAGAGATGATCAAGACCGGCGTGGACTTGCGGCTTCACGCCGATGTAGCGAGCATCAGCAAGGCGGCAGACGGGCTACACGTGCAACTGCAGGACGGCAGCAGCACCACGGTAGACGCCGTGCTGTACGCCACCGGCCGCCTGCCCAACGTGGCCGGCCTGGGCCTGGAAAACGCAGGCGTCTCGCTGAACCACAAGGGCGCGATAGAGGTCAATGCCCACTACCAGACCTCGGTACCGTCGATTTACGCCCTGGGCGACGTGACCGCACGCATCCAGCTGACCCCCGTGGCGCTGGGCGAGGCGATGGTGGTAGTGGACCACCTGTTTGGCGCCGCAGCCGGCAAGAAGCCGCGCCAGATGAGTTACGACTTCATCCCGACCGCCGTGTTCACCCACCCGAACATTGGCACCGTCGGTTATTCGGAAACCGATGCGCGCAAGGAATTTGGCAAGGTCAGCATCTACCGCAGCGAGTTCAAGGCACTCAAACACACCCTGAGCGGCAGCACCGAGCGCACGCTGATGAAGCTGGTGGTCGATGACGCCTCGGACCGCGTGGTCGGCCTGCACATGGTGGGAGCCGACGCAGGCGAGGTGGTCCAGGGTTTTGCGGTGGCGATGAAGGCCGGTGCAACCAAGGCTATTTTCGACAGCACCATCGGCATCCACCCGACGGGGGCGGAGGAGTTTGTCACGATGCGGGAGCCGATGAAAGAGCCGGCGCGTGCGCCCTGATCCACCCGGTCGTCACGCCGGTGGTGCGCTCCCCGATTCGGGAAGGAGCAGGCTGGCGCGTTCAATCGCCGCATCAAAGGCGGCGAGTTCCGCATCGCCCTGAAAAGCGGGTCGGCAGTCCAGCGGGTGAAACATCTGGTGTTGCAGCCGCCGCAGCGAATCAGACTTCTCCATCGCCTCAAGCACCTGTTGGGGCGCCAGTATCAGCGCAAAGGGGTTGGCGAGGCGGGCATCAACTCTCATGGCAGCTCCTTGAAGGGTTCCGTGGCACAGGCTTGGCAGATGGCTGTGACTGTAGGAGCGCCAGCAAATTTGGGCCAGTCAGCGGGCAGCCAGACCTCGTGTAGGCCGCCGACTGACACAGGTCAGCGCCAGACCCGTCAGAAAGCCCGTTCGCCCAGGTGCCAGGCGCCGCGCACGATGGGCATGCCGCCGCTCTTGCGCACGCGGATCAAGTCGGCACGCAGGCCAGGCGCGAGTTCACCGCGGTCCGTCAGGCCGATGGCGTGCGCCGGGTTGCGGGTCACCGACTTGACGGCTTTGGGCAGGCTCCAGCCCGCAGCTTCGTGGAGCAGAAAAGCCGACTGCAGCAGGCTGGCCGGCACGTAGTCGGACGAAAAAATGTCCAGCAGATCCAGTTGGGCCAGCTCCAAAGCCGACACGTTGCCCGAATGCGAGCCGCCCTTGACGAGGTTGGGACCGCCCATGACGATGGCAATGCCCGCGTCACGCGCCGCCTGCGCCGCCACCACGGTAGTCGGGAATTCGGAGATGGCGATGTTCTCATCGCTGGCCTGTTCGACATGTTCGATTTCCGTGTCGTCGTGGCTGGCCAGCGGTACGCCCCGCGCATGGCTGGCGGCGATCACGGCGGCGCGGTTGGGAATGGCATAACGCAGCTGATGCGCCGTGAGTTCTGCCACCAGCGCCTCGTACTGCGCATCGTCAAAACGGCCGTAACGCTCGGAATAGCGCCGGTATTTGGTGAGGTCGCGCCACTGCCGCTGGCCCGGCGTGTGGTCCATCACACTGACCAGTTCCAGCAGCGAATCGTCGGCGTAACGCTCGAAGACCTCGACAATGTCGGGCGCCGAGATCTCGCAGCGCAGGTGCAGCAAGTGGTCGACGCGCAACAGACCCTCGCCCCGGCACTCGTGCAGCGCCTGGATGGAGACATGCTGAGTCTGGCTGCGGGCGCCACCCCGGTCCATGTCGCCAATCACGATGGAGTCAAGCACGGTAGTGATGCCGGCCGCCGCGCACAGCGCATCGTGCATCACAGTGGCCGAATGCGCGTTCCACAGCACACCGGGGCGCGGCACCAGGTGTTTTTCAAGGTTGTCGGTGTGCAGCTCGACCAGGCCGGGCAGCAACCAGTCGCCGGCCCAGTCCTCCACACCAGGGACCGAGGTGTCGCCATGGTCGATGGAGCGGATGACTCCACCTTCGACCACCATGCAGCCGGTGAATTCTTCGTTGGCGGTGACGATGCGTGCGTTCTTGATGATGCGTTGAGTCATGGACAGGTTCCAGTTCAATGGGATGGGCGATGTTGTTCGACATCAAAGCAGCGGCTGGCCACGGCTTCGCGTACTTCATCGTCGTGAAAGATGCCGACAATGGCGGCGCCGCGGTCCCGCGCGGCCCAGATCAGCTCCATCACCACGCGGCGATTATCGGCGTCCAGCGATGCGGTCGGCTCGTCGAGCAGCAGTACCGGCTGGCTGGCGATCAGGCCATGGGCAATGTTGACCCGCTGTTGCTCGCCGCCTGAAAAGGTTGCAGGCGGCAAATGCCACAGGCGCTCATGCAGATTCAGTCGGGCCAGCCACTGCGCCGCCTCGGCCCGCGCGGCGTCGGCCGCCACGCCGAGCCTGCGCAGCGGTTCGGCCACGATGTCCAGGGTCGAGACGCGCGGAATCACGCGCAAAAACTGCGACACATAACCCAAGGTGCGGCGGCGCACGTCCAGCACCTCGCGCGGTGCGGCGTTCGACAAGCTCACCCACTGCCCGTCGTGGCGCACACGCACCTCGCCGGCGCTGGCGCCATAGTTGCCGTACAGGCAGCGCAGCAGCGAGCTTTTACCGCTGCCCGAATGGCCGGTGAGCGCCAGGCATTCGCCGGCGGCGACTTTCAGGTCGATGCCGGAAAAAACGGGCAACTCGAGTCCGCCGCGTCCGTGCAAGGTGAAGGTCTTGGATAGCCGGTTGGTTTCAAGCAAGGCGGTCATGGGCAATCATGTGTTGAATATTGACGGAGAAAACAGGATGGCAGGAAGGCAGGACTCAGGGCGTGAGGACCGAGGAGACCAGCAACTGCGTGTAGGCATGCTGCGGGTCGTCCAGCACGCGGTCGGTCAGCCCCTGCTCGACCACCTGTCCGTCTTTCATGACCAGCATGCGGTGCGCCAGCAGGCGGGCAACGGCCAGGTCGTGCGTCACGATCACGGCCGCCAGCTGGAGCTGGTCCACCAGCTCGCGCAACAGGTCCAGCAACCTTGCCTGCACGGAAACATCGAGCCCGGTGGTCGGCTCGTCCATGAACACCAAGCGCGGATGGGTCACCAGGTTGCGGGCAATCTGCAGCCGTTGCTGCATACCACCAGAGTATGTACCCGGCAGGTCATCGATACGATCCACGTCCAGCTCGACGCGCTCCATCCAGCTCAGCGCCTGGCCGCGCAGCTTTCCGTAGTGGCGGCTGCCCAGGGCCATCATGCGTTCGCCGATGTTGGCGCCGCCTGACACGTTCATGCGCAAACCGTCGCGGGCATGTTGCTCGACAAACCCCCAGTCGGTGCGGGCCAGCCAGCGCAGGCGCGCCTCGGACAAATCTGCCAGATTCACCAGCCCGGCTTCGCTGCGTGCCGGTGCGGCACCGGCGGCGCCCGTCTCGTCACGCACGTCGTAATGCACCGAGCCCTCATCGCAGGCCAGCCGGGCGGCCAGCAGGCGCAGCAAGGTGGACTTGCCGGAGCCGGACTCGCCAACCACCGCCAGCACCTCGCCGGGATAAAGCTCAAAACTCACGTCGCGGCAAGCCCAGCGCAGCCGGTTGCCCTGCATGAACTGCTTGCCGGCGCCGCGCACGGACAAGAGAAGATCGCTGCTCATCGTGCACCCTCCGCACTGGCCTGCACCATGACATCGGGCATGTGTACCGCCTGCTGCGTACCGCAATGCCCCGAGTCACGGCGCTCGCCGCAGAAATCGCTGTCCGAGCAGACGAACAGGCGGCTGCCTTCGTCGTCCACAATCATTTCATCGAGAAAACTGTCGGCAGCACCGCACAGCGCGCAGGCATGCTCCCAACGCTGCACCTCGAAAGGGTGGTCCTCGAAGTCCAGGCTGCGCACGGCGGTGTAGGGCGGGATGGCGTAAATGCGTTTTTCCCGGCCAGCCCCAAACAGCTGCAGAGCCGGGTTCATGTGCATCTTGGGGTTGTCGAACTTGGGTATCGGCGAGGGCGAGGTCAGGTAACGCTCGTTGACCAGCACCGGGTAGTCGTAGGTTTTGGAGATGGCCCCGAGTTGGGCAATGTCCTCGTAAAGCTTGACATTCATCAGGCCGTATTCGGCCAGCGCATGCATGGTGATGGTTTCGCGGCGACGCGGCTCCAGGCGAAACAGCGGCTCGGGCATGGGCACCTGGAACACCAGGATCTGCCCCTCCTTCAGGGCGGTTTCCGGGATGCGGTGGCGGGTCTGGATGATGCTGGCCTGCGCGGTTTTTTCGGTGGTCGCCACACCGGTGGTGCGCGCAAAAAAGCGCCGGATGTTGACCGCGTTAGTGGTGTCATCCGCACCCTGGTCGATCACCTTGAGCACGTCGCTGCGCCCGATGACGCTGGCCGTGACCTGCACGCCGCCTGTGCCCCAGCCGTAAGCAAAAGGCATCTCGCGCGAGCCGAAGGGCACCTGGTAGCCGGGAATCGCGACGGCCTTGAGCATGGCGCGGCGGATCATCTTCTTGGTGCGCTCGTCGAGAAAGCCGAAGTTGTAGTTTTCGTCCATCATGCTGCTTTCTGTATCGCCGCCGCTGTGCGGGAGCCGGCTGGTCCGCCGTCCTTGTTGGCCTGTTGGTCCTGCGCGTGGGCGGCACGCAGCTTGCGCACCAGCTCCAGCTCGGACTGGAAGTCCACGTAATGCGGCAGCTTCAGGTGCTGCACAAAACCTGAGGCTTCGAGGCTGTCCGCATGCGACAGCACAAACTCCTCGTCCTGCGCGGGCGAGGTAGCCAGCTCGCCCAGCTCGCTGGCGCGCAGCGCCCTGTCCACCAGCGCCATGGCCATGCTCTTGCGTTCCGCGCCGCCAAAAGCCAGGCCGTAGCCCTGCGTGAACTGGGGCGGGTGCTCGCGGTTGCCGGCAAACTGGTTGATCATCTGGCACTCGGTCACCTCGACATCGCCGATGTCAATCGCAAAACCGAGTTCATCAGCCATGATTTCCACCGCCACCTTGCCGCGCCGGATTTCACCGGCAAACGGATGGCTGTTGGCATAACCGCGCTGGGTTGAATAACCCAGGGCCAGCAGCCAGCCTTCGTCACCACGCGCCAGCGCCTGCAGGCGCAGCGGCCTGTCCGCCGGAAACATCAGCGGATCGCGCGTCAGGTCGCCGGGCTCAGCCTGCGATGTGGGCTGCGGCGTTTCCATCAACCCCTCACGCGCCATCAACTCGTTGATACGCGGCATGCTGGCCGGCATGCCCTGCCCCGATGCTGGTGGCTCCTGTAACGCTTCCCGCTCGCCCTCAGCGCCTCCTTCTGCGAGCAAGGCAAAGTCGAGCAGGCGCTGGGTGTAGTCGTAGGTGGCGCCCAGCACTTGACCGCCCGGCACGTCCTTGAAGGTGGCCGACACCCGGCGCGACAGCTGCATGCGCGCAGTGTCCATGGGCAGGCTGTAGCCGAAGCGCGGCAGGGTGGTCCGGTAGGCACGCAGCAGAAAAATCGCCTCGATCAGGTCACCACTGGCTTGCTTGATGGCCAGCGCCGCCAGCTCCGGGTCGCAGAGCGAGCCCTCCGACATCACGCGGTCTACCGCGAGCGGCAGTTGCTCGCGGATCTGCGCCACCGACAGTGGCGGCACCGAGGTGTCGCCGCGGCGCTGCGCATCCAGCAGGCGCCAGGAAGCTTCGATGGCGGCAGCGCCGCCCTTGACTGCAACATACATGCTAGATACCCTCCACGCGCCGAACGCGGGTCGTGCGCGGCAAACCCAGCGCGGTGCCCGCGCAGGTAAACACAATGTCAACTCCCTGAGGAAAAGACGCATGGTTGGCTTGCCAGTCGGCCCAGAACCCGTCGGGCAGTCCGGCCAGCCGGACCGTCTGCTTGTTGCGGATGCCGGGGCCGTGCCACTCCACGGCAGGACCGGACTCCAGCGAGATCAGCTCGATCAGCAAGGTGGCCGAGTCTTCGGGTGACTCCAGTGAACCGGCTGCAAAGGCAGCCAGCGGCGGCATCAAGGCCGGCTCGCTGATCACGGCGAAAGCCGCGCCTGGTGGCGTCGCGGCTGGCGTGGCGCCGGTATGAAAGCGCAGCCAGTCGGCGGCAACACGGTCACCGTTTTGCCACCAGACCGGCGTATCGTCATCCGTCAGCGCAAGCAGCAGGTGCGCCATCGCGGGGCCAAGCGCCAGGCCGGCAACAGGCCGACCGACGGTCACAGGTTGCCCCGGCCGAGACAGCGCGTCAAGCGCGCCCCGAAAAGCAGCTTGCGCCTCATGCACCTGGTCGGCAAAACCCGCGCTCATGGGTTGTGGACTCATGTTTCACCCCGCACAAAAGTAAAAAATTCGACTTTGGATTCGGCGGCCGAACGACCAGCTGCATCGCGCTCCGCTGCCTGTCGGCGCAGCATAGGCTGGACCACCTCGCGTTCAAGCTGCAGTTGCCGTGTGTCGTCCTGCAGCAGCGCATCAAACAGCGCAACCAGCTCGGCCTTGCGGCGGTCACGCCCCAGCGTGTAGCCGACCCCCAGCGCGCCAGCGCCTACCCGCAACGCGCAACGCGTAACGGTGGCCTCGCCCAGATTGAAGGCGTCACCGGTTCCGCCTACCCGCCCGCGCAGCATGACCATGCCCCGCTCGGGCGGCCTGACATGTTCGATGGCAGGCAGGTTGTCGAGGGTAGTCAAGGCCTGCTCCAGCTCGGGCCGGCTGGCCCTGGCCAACACACCCAGCCAGCGCGTGCGCGCCGACTTGTTTTCATTCACGGAGCTGTTTGTCATACAGATGTCTAAATCAGTCACTAGAGTTGAAGGTATCGCTGCCATACACCGCAGCGGGTGCCAGAAAACCCTAGTTCAACCGGACAACATGACCAAATGATGACAAGCGAACGCTCTTTCTCCAGCGCGCCGGGAAGGCGCAGCGGCGTTGCGGTGTGGAAGCAGATCGCCGACACGCTGAGTACCGAAATCCGCGACCGCGCCTTTGCCGCCAGCGGCCGACTTCCCAGTGAAGCCGAGCTGTCGCAGCGCTTCGGCGTGAACCGCCACACGCTGCGCCAGGCGGTCGCTGCGCTGCAGGTTGACGGTCTGGTCCGCGTCGAACCGGGGCGCGGCACCTTTATTCAGCACGAGCTGCTTGACTACGTGTTGTCGCGTCGTACGCGATTCAGCGAAAACCTGCAGCGGCAGGGCTTGCTACCCAGCAAGCAGTTGTTGACCGCCCGTGAAATACCGGCACCCGAGCGCGCCGCCCACGAGCTCCGGCTGGACAAAAGCGCCAAGGTGCTGATGGTCGAAATGCTGGACGAAGCCAACAACCAGCCGATTGCGCTGGCCACGGCCTATTACCCCGCAGCCCGGTTTGACGGGCTGCTGGACATGCTGAGCGACGGCACACGCACCACCGACATCCTGCGCCATTTCGGTGTGGCCGATTACATACGCGCCGAAAGCCGCGTCACCACCCAGATGCCCTCCGACGAAACCGCCCGGCTGCTCAAGCAGCCGACCACGCGCCCGGTGCTGTGTGTCG
This sequence comes from Polaromonas sp., assembly GCF_041689105.1. Classification (GTDB taxonomy): domain Bacteria; phylum Pseudomonadota; class Gammaproteobacteria; order Burkholderiales; family Burkholderiaceae_C; genus Polaromonas. The sequence continues at coordinate 9,719 of NZ_JBDNGU010000044.1, forward strand.
AGTGCCTGGACGTGGACATGGAAGGACGCCCCATCAAATACGGTGAGACGGTTTTCTGCGGCGACCGCGTGCAACTGGTGGTTGGTACCGGGCAGGACGCGGGGGAAAGTGCGTGACCCCGCGTTACGCCATTTATTTCTCGCCCGCCAAAAATTCACCGTGGTGGGAATTCGGCGCGCACTGGCTGGGCCGCGACGAACACGACAACACAGCGCTGCCGCAGCCGGCTCTGGCGCACATCAGCGCGGCAGAGCTTGCAGCCATCACCGCAGCGCCACGCCGCTACGGCTTTCACGCCACCCTGAAAGCGCCGTTTCGCCTGTCGGCCGGCCACCGCGAGGCCGACCTGATCGCGCGCCTGGGCCGGCTGGCACAGACGCTGGCACCGGTGTCGTTGGAGCCGCTGCAGCTTGCAACGCTCGGCAAATTTATGGCGTTGGTACCCGCAGTGCCCGCCGCCAACCTGCAGGCGCTGGCGGCCGCCTGTGTGACTGAACTCGACGACCTGCGCGCGCCGCTGGCGCCAGCAGAACTGGCGCGGCGCCACAGTGCCGGCCTGGACGCGCGCGAGGCCGAGCTGCTGGCGCTGCATGGCTACCCCCATGTGCTGGAAAGGTTTCGCCTGCACCTGACCTTGACCGGCCCGGTGGAGCCTGCTGTCCTGCCGCTTGTCCATCACGCCCTCGCCGCCGACATCGCCCGCCTCAACAGCGAGGCGCCCCTGGCGCTGGACCGCCTTTGCCTGTTTGTCGAGCCGTCACCCGGCGCACCATTTCAACGCCTGATCGATGTCAGGCTGCTGGCATGAGACCCCTGGCGAGGGGCCCCGGCGAAGCGGGGGATCGACAGCAGGCGAATGCCAGCAAGAAGCCGACGCCTTTTGGCGGGCTGATCGTTGACCTGGCGGGAGGCGACGGTATGAGACCCCTGGCGAGGGGCCCCGGCGACGCGGCGGATCGACAGCAGGCGAATGCCGGCAAGGAGCCGACACCTTTTGGTCCGTTGACAGCGGGCTCAGAGGGAGGCGACGCATGAAGGTCACATGGGTGTTTGTCTGCGGTCCCTCGGGCGCCGGCAAGGACAGCGTCATCAACTCGGCCAGCCAGCTTTTGGGCAAGCGCAGTGACATCGTGTTTGCGCGGCGCATCGTCACACGCGCCGTCCACCCCGGCTCCGACCACGATGCCGTGAGCGAGTCCGCTTTTCTGGCGCTGCTGCAAAGCGGTGGCTTGTGCTGGCACTGGCGGGCGCACGGGTTCTACTACGGCATCGCGCGGCACTACGCCGACCAGGTACAGGCCGGCCGCCGGGTGGTGGTCAACGGTTCACGCGACCATGTCATGGGCCTGGGACCTTCCCCAGAGCGGCGGGTGGTGGAAATCACCGCTGCTGCGCACCAGCTGGCGGCGCGCCTGGCGCTGCGCGGCAGGGACGTCGAAAGCGCCATGGCCGAGAGGCTGGCCCGCAACTCAAGCCTGCCCACCCTGCGGGCCGACTGCGTGATCGTCAACGATGCGGCTCTGGCCGTCGCGGGCCAGCGCCTGGCGGACTACTTGACTGGTTAGGCGGCGCCAGAAGTGTGCAAATTTTTCAAGACCGCAGCATAGTGGGCCCAATCTGGGGGCGTGGCCTGGGGGTCTTTGGCACCATCGTCCCAGCGGCGCAATGCCACCGCGTCAGTGGCAAAGGGCTGGTTGATAAATGCTGCGGCCTCCTCCTGCGAAAACGGTCCGCCTTGCAGTGCCAGGCTGCGCTGGGAGGCTGGCGACAGCGACGCCCAATAGAGCCCATCCACCTGGCACAGGTAGCGCTTGGCATCGACATGCATGCGGATGGGCGCCAGCACAGCCTCGCCAAAAACGCCGCGTAAAAACGGGATCGCCATGAACTGGTGCAAGTCGTCCGTGCCCGCAGATTCAGGTGCGCTTGCGGGAGCCAGCAAGTGTCCCAGGTCGTGCAGCAACGCAGCAGCGACCAACGCTGGCGAAGCGCCAGCGCGCTCAGCCAGGTGCGCGCACTGCAGCGCATGCTGCTGCTGGGTCACGGCTTCGGAGCCGTATTGAACCGCTCCGTTCGCATGGAACAGTTCCGTGATCTCATGGAGGGTCAGTGCCACGCTTGTCCTCCTAAACGAGCGCTTTGCGGATACGCGCCGAGATCAGGTCAATGACACTGACGGTGACGACGATGATGATCATCACCGCGCAGGTCTCGGCGTACTGGAAGCCCCGGATGATCTCCCACAGCACCACGCCAATGCCGCCGGCCCCCACCATGCCAACCACCGAGGCGGAGCGCACATTGGACTCGAAGCGGTACAGCGTGTACGAGATCCACAACGGCAGCACCTGCGGTATCACGCCGTAGAGGATTTCCTCAAGCGCGTTGGCGCCGGTGGCGCGTATGCCTTCGACTGGTTGCGGATCGATAGACTCCACGGCTTCCGAAAACAGCTTGGCCAGAATACCGGTGGTGTGAATCCACAGCGCCAGCACGCCAGCGAAGGGGCCCAGCCCCACGGCGACGATAAACAGCATGGCAAACACCATCTCGTTGATGGCGCGCGCCGCATCCATCAGCCGGCGCACCGGTTGCCGGACCCAGACCGGCGCGATATTGGCCGACGACAGCAGCGCCAATGGCACAGCGCAAACCACGGCAAGCGCCGTACCCCACAGTGCAATCTGCACTGTGATGACCATCTCCTGCAGGTACATCTCCCACTGGCTGAAGTTGGGCGGGAAAAAGCTGGCTGCGTACTCGGCCATGTTGCCCGAGTCGCGCAGCAGGTCCAGCGGGCGCATGTCGGCGCCCTTCCAGGACAGCGCCAGCAGCGCGAGCAGCACGCCCCAGGCCATCAGGCCCAGGAGACTGGCACGCGGCATGTTCGGTAGCGCAGGCGGCGTTTGCACCGGCAGGCGCGCAGTGGTACTCACGCCGGTGCTCAGTTCTTGGTCAGCTCGGCGAGCTTGCGGTCAATCTCGGCGACCTTGGCCTGCTTCTCCGCGCCAGGCAGGTTCGCGTCAGCCTCGAATTTGTTGCGCTCCTTGAACAGTTCAAGCTGGCGGATCGGAATCAATTGCGCGTTGGTCGAGGGCTTGAAGGCCGACAGCTTGGATATGCTCATGAGCACGTCTTTTTCCTGCTGGCTGGTTTTGCCGTAGCCGTAGAAGAAGTCTTTGATCTTTTGCTTGGCAGGCTCTGGCAAGTCCTTGCGTATGACCATCGGGTCCAGCGGGATCAGCGGTGAGGTCCAGACCACGCGGATGTCCTTGAACTTTTCGGGCAGGCGGTCCTTGATCTTGTCCAGGTTTTCGCTGTTGTTGGTGGCCACATCGACCTGCTTGTTGGCCACTGCCAGCGCGTTGGTCTCGTGGTTGGCGCCGCGGGACACCTTGAAAGCGGTTTTGGCGTCAATCTTGTTTTTTGCAAAAACGTAATAGCTGGGTACCAGGAAACCGGAGGTCGAGTTGGGGTCGCCATTGCCGAAGGACAGGTTTTTGGCGTTTTTAAGCACGTCGTCGAGCGTCTTGTACGGGCTGTCCTGGTGCACGATCAGATGCGAGTAGTAGCCCTGTGTGCCGTCAGCGTTGACCATCTGGGCAAACACCTCGCCGCCGGCGCGGTCCACGGCTTCCATCGCGGACTTGTTGCCGTACCAGGCCACGTGCACTTTGCCGAAGCGCATGCCCTCAATGATGCCGGCATAGTCGGGCGCAAAGAAGGCATTGACCTTGTAGCCGGTCTTTTTCTCCATGTCTGCAATCAGGGGCTGCCAGGAAGACTTCAGGTTCTGCGACGACTCGGTAGAAATAATTCCGAGATTGACCTCCTTGAGGTCTTGGGCGACGGCCGGGGCGGCTAGCAAAGTGGCAGCGACCAAGCCGCCCATGAGTTTCTTGAACATGGTGATTTCCTTGAGTAGGTTGTGTGAAAGGTGAGCTCAGGCGGCCTGCGCCATGGGCGTCGGCCAGGCCAGATGGGGAACGGGTTTGACCTTGTCTTCGAGGCTGGAGATCGCGTCGCCCAGGGACAGGATGTCGTCGGCTTCAGCGCCATACAGGTCGCGCAGCACGGCAGGCGTCAGGCCGACGGACGGGCCGTCGTACACGACTTTTCCCTGGTGCAGGGCGATGGTGCGGGCGCAGTACTTCATGGCCACGTTGACCTGGTGCAACGAGACCACCACGGTGCACTTGTCTTCTCGGTTGACGCGGGCCAGGATGTCCATGACCTTGCGCGAGGACTCCGGGTCCAGTGAGGCAATTGGCTCATCGGCCAGCACCACTTTGGCGCCCTGCACCATGGCGCGCGCAATCGCCGCACGCTGCTGCTGGCCACCCGACAACGTGGAAGCCCGCTGCGCGAAACATTCGGCAATACCGACACGGCGCAGGGCTTCGATGCCGCGCGCCTTTTCCTCGGGCGTGAACCAGCGGATCAGGCTGCGCCACATGGGCACCCGGTGCAGGGTGCCGGCCAGCACATTGACAAGCACCGGCAGCCGGCCCACCAGATTGAACTGCTGAAACACAAAACCGATACCGGAGCGAACCGAGCGGATGTTAGAGGCGATTTTTCCGTGGCTTTGCACCGTCTTGCCGTGGATCACGATGGACCCTTGCCCGGCCGCGTCGCCCGCCATCAGTCCCGCCATATGCCGCAGCAAGGTGGATTTTCCGGAACCGGAAGCGCCGATCAGCGCCACCATTTCTCCGGGCGCAATGCTCAGGTCGATCTGCTGCAGGGCCTTGCGGCCGTTTCCAAAGGTTTTGCTGAGGCTGTTGATTCGAATGGCGGCATCCATGGTTTCTCCAGGTGATTGCCGTTGAATCTAGGGGGGCAATGTGTCGGTTTCGTGTCAGTTACGGCCAGCAGCCGCGTTTTGGGGGAGCGGGGCACAATAAGCCCATGCCTTATCTGCCTGCTTTTATTGCTCCCACCCGTTACACCGACCCGGCGGCTGCGCTGGCCCAGGTGCAACTGATTTACGAACAGCAAATCACCCACCTGCGCAGCGCCATGCACCGCTATGTGGCTGGCGAAACCCTGCCCGGCCATGTGCGTGCCTGTTACCCCTTTGTGCGGGTGCAGACCGAGACCGTGGCGCGTGCCATCCTGGAGACACCTGACATTGACCAGCTCAGTTATGGCTTCGTCGCCGGCCCTGGCCGCTTCGAGACCACCCTGACCCGGCCCGACCTCTACGGCAACTACTACCTGGAACAGTTCCGCCTGCTGCTGCAAAACCATTCTGTGGAACTGGAAGTGGGCACCAGCACCCAGCCCATCCCCGTGCATTTTTCGTTCGCCGAGCACGACCACATCGAAGGCAGCCTGAGCGCCGCGCGCCGCATGTTGATGCGCGACGTGTTTGACCTGCCCGACCTGGCCGCCATGGACGACGGCATTGCCAATGGCACTTACCAGCCCAGCCCCGGCGAGCCACAGCCGCTGTCGCTGTTCACGGCCGCGCGGGTGGACTACTCCCTGCAGCGCCTGCGCCACTACACCGGCACCTCGCCGGACTGGTTCCAGAACTTTGTGCTGTACACCAACTACCAGTTCTATATCGACGAGTTTGTGCGCCTGGGCCATGCGGCCATGGCAGACCCTGCCAGCGAGTACGTCGCTTTTGTCGAACCCGGCAACGTGGTGACGCGCCGCGCCGGCCTGCCGCCGGTGGCCGGCGACGAACTCGGCATGGCACCGCCCCGCCTGCCGCAGATGCCGGCCTACCACCTGATGCGGGCCGACCGAAGCGGCATCACCATGGTCAATATTGGCGTCGGCCCGGCCAACGCCAAAAACATCACCGACCACATCGCCGTGCTGCGCCCGCACGCGTGGATCATGCTGGGCCACTGCGCCGGCCTGCGCAACAGCCAGCAGCTCGGCGACTACGTGCTGGCCCACGGTTATGTGCGCGAGGACCACGTGCTCGACGAAGAACTGCCCCTGTGGGTGCCGATTCCGGCGCTGGCCGAAATCCAGGTGGCGCTGGAGCGGGCCGTCAAGGATGTTACCCACCTGCAAGGCCCCGAGCTCAAACGCATCATGCGCACCGGCACCGTGGCCTCCACCGACAACCGCAACTGGGAGCTGCTGCCCGGCAACCAGCCGCAGCGCCGCTTCAGCCAGAGCCGCGCCGTGGCCCTGGACATGGAAAGCGCCACGATTGCGGCCAACGGCTTTCGCTTTCGTGTGCCCTACGGCACGCTGCTGTGTGTCAGCGACAAGCCGCTGCACGGCGAGATCAAGCTGCCGGGCATGGCCAACCACTTTTACCGCGAGCGTGTGGACCAGCATTTGCGTATCGGCATGCGGGCCATCGAACTGCTGCGCGAGCAGGGCATCACCCAGCTGCACAGCCGCAAGCTGCGCAGCTTTTCGGAAGTGGCGTTTCAGTAGACGTTCTGCGCCGAACTGCAGCTTGCTATTTATTCAATAGCTGCTTGCGCACATTCAGCAAGGGCTGGAGGCACTTTTCTTGTAAATTCAGGCTATCGCGCTGTTGCAGCGGCTGGCTGGCTTGTTGCCCCGGCGACCAGTCAAGCCAGGGGCGACGCGGGTTCTTCCGGTACACGCGTCAGCTCGGCGCGCATCAGCGGCAGGTGCTGCGGGTACTCGCGTTGCATGAAATCCACCAGGGCTTCGCGTACCTTGCAGCGCAGGTCCCAGTTCAGGGCGGCATTGCCAGCCGTGACCAGCACGCGCAGCTGCATGCTTTGCGCCCCCGCCTCCACCACCTGCAACAGGCACAGCCGCTTGTCCCACTCGCTGGCGGCTTCGCACGCGCGCTGGGCGGCCTGGCGCAGCGGCTCCAGCGGCATGCGGTAGTCCACCCACAGTAACACCGTGCCGATGATGCTGGCGCTTTTTCGCGTCCAGTTCTGGAACGGGTTTTCGATGAACCACTGCAGCGGGATGATGAGCCGGCGTTCGTCCCAGATCTTGAGCACGACGTAGGTGCCGGTGATCTCCTCGACCTTGCCCCACTCGCCCTGGATGATCAGCACATCGTCCAGCCGGATCGGCTGCGCCAGCGCAATCTGCAGGCCGGCGATCAGGTTGCTGAAGATGGGCCGCGCCGCGATACCGACTACCAGGCCGACCACACCCGCTGAGGCCAGCAGGCTGGCGCCGAACTGTTTCGCACCTGGAAACGTCATCAACATCAGCGCCAGCCCGGCCAGCAGCACGATGAACATGGCCGTGCGCGCCAGCATGCGGGTCTGGGTGTGGATGCGCCGCGCCTGCAGGTTGTCCTCGACATCCACCGGGTGACGGCCGATGACGCCCTGGGCCACGCCGCGGATGGCGCGCATCCCCAGCCAGGTCAGCGCCACCAGCAGAAGCAGCGCATTAGCATGGCGCACGCCAGCGATCAGGGCAATCTCGTCGGGCGCGCCCTGCCAGACTGCCTGCAGCACGATTAACGGCAGCAGCAGCTGCGCCGGAGCCCGGGACTGCTGCGCCACCACCGCAGCCACCGGCGCGAAACGCGTGGCACGCAGCACCAGCGCCGAGCCCACGGCATGCACCAGCAAGGCCAGGGCCACCGCGAGCGACGCCACCAGCAAAAGGCGCAGCGAGGAGTCGTCGGCCCAGTTGAGCAGTGTGGTGAGTTCAGGAAGCTGCATGGGTCCGCTCCTCAGGGTGTACGCGGCTTGACCCGCGAGGCTGCCAACTTGGCATGGACCCGCGCAGTCTCCACATCGGCGTCGAAGGCGAGCGCCACGCCCATGCGGCGTTTTACAAAACTCCCGGGTTTGCCGAACAGGCGGATGTCGGTATTGGGCACGCGCAGCGCCTCGGCCACACCGTCGAACACAATGCCCTGCGCATCAACACCACCGTAAATCACAGCGCTCGCCCCCGGGCTTTTGAGCGCGGTGTTGACCGGCAGGCCCAGGATGGCGCGCGCGTGCAGCTCAAACTCGTTTTGCCACTGCGTACACATCGTCACCATGCCGGTGTCGTGCGGTCGCGGGCTGACCTCGCTGAACCAGATCTCGTCGCCCTTGACAAAAAGCTCGACGCCGAACAGGCCCAGGCCGGACGGTTTGCCGTCATGGCCGATGCCGAGGTTGTCGGTCACGGCCTTGCAGATGTCGCGGCTTTTCTTCAGCGCAGCGGGCGCCATGGGTTGCGGCTGCCAGCTCTCCACGTAGTCACCACTGACCTGCACATGGCCGATAGGCTCGCAAAAATGGGTTTCGATCTGCCCATTCGCACCCACCGCACGCACCGTGAGCTGGGTGATCTCGTAATCAAAGTCGATGAAACCTTCGACGATGACACGGCCATGGCTGACGCGCCCGCCGGCCATCGCGTAGTCCCAGGCTTGCTGCACGTCAGCCGGGCCGCTGATCTTGCTTTGGCCCTTGCCGGACGAACTCATCACCGGCTTGACCACGCAGGGGTAGCCGATTTTCGAATCAATCGCCGCCTGGAGCTCGGCCAGCGAGTCGCAAAACACATAGGGGCTGGTCGGCAAGCCCAGGGTTTCGGCGGCGAGCCGGCGAATGCCTTCGCGGTCCATCGTCAGGCGCGCCGCGCGTGCCGTAGGCACCACCCGCACCACGCCGGCCGCTTCGAGCTCTTCCAGCATGGACGTGGCAATGGCCTCGATCTCAGGGACCACCAGATGCGGCCTGTCCTTTTCGATCAGCGCCTTGAGCTGGGCCGGATCACTCATGGTGATGGTGCGCGCATGGTGCGCGACCTGCTGGCCGGGCGCGTTGTCATAACGGTCGGTGGCGGTGGTTTCCACGCCCAGGCGCTGCAGCGCAATCAGCACCTCCTTGCCGAGCTCGCCGGAGCCGAGCAGCATGACTTTGGTGGCATGGGGGGACAGGGGGGTTCCAAAAATGGTCATGGGGAGTCAGGGAGTCAATTGATCGCGATGTGAAAGGCGGCGCTTGCATCTGGAAACGGAAACGCCAGCCTCGGAAAGTGACACTTTACTTCACCCCGGCAAGCACCCCTGCCCATCCGGCCCCAAGCTGGCCCGGCACCCTGTATTAGCCCTACTGGTCATGGACTGGTAGATTCTGGATGACAATTATTCTCATTAACTCGGTCTCCCGCCCTCCCCGCCTCCCATCTCACCCAAAGGACTCTCTTTGACCCACCCTGCCCAGGATGCCAGCCCCGCCGCGAACGCCCCGGCGACTCCGCGCAAACGCCGCCCGCCGCGCCACGTGCGCGTCAGCCGCGTGCAGGTGCTGAGCCCGGCCATGCGCCGCATCACGCTGACCGGCCCGGAACTCGAAGGTTTCGCGCCCGCCGGCCCCGCCAGCTACATCAAGCTGATCTTTCCCGAGCCGGGACAGAGCGAGCCGGTGCGCCCCCTGCCGGACGGCCCGCGTGCCGTGTCCATGCGGACCTACACACCGCTGGCCGTGCGCCCCGAGGCGCTGGAAGTTGATGTGGATTTTGTGCTGCATGGCGAAGGGCCGGCTTCGTCCTGGGCGGCGCAGGCCAGCGTCGGGCAGGTGCTGTTTTTGATGGGCCCCGGCCCGGGTTACGCCTTGGAGGAGGCCGCCACGCAGCACGTGCTGATTGCCGACGACAGCGCGTTGCCGGCGGTAGAGACCATCCTGGCGGCGCTGCCCGCCAACGCGCGTGCCCAGGTTCTGCTGGAGGTGATCAGCGATGCGGAGCAGCGTCCGCTGCACAGTGCCGCCCCGCTGGAGGTGGTCTGGCTGGCGCGCGGCGCCGACCACCGCGCCGCCGGCCTGCCGCTGGAAAAAGCACTGCGCAGCGGGACGGTGATTGCCCCTGATGCGCGGATTTACCTGGCCTGCGAGGCCGCTGCGATGCGCCGCATCCGCAAGCTGCTGACCGATGAGCTGGGCATCGCCCGCAGCCAGATCGTTGGCCGGGG
>NZ_JBDNGU010000045.1:0-16784 GCF_041689105.1 Polaromonas sp.
GTTGGTCGGCGTGCCTCTGGCGCCTATCCACAAGCCATCGGGCTGGGCGAACTTGTCGTTGTTGTCGGAGCGCAGCGTCAGCCATTTGACCGGGCCGGTGACCTCGTCGCCTGCGGCATTCTTTGGCGCATTGAGCGCCATCAGGAAAGGCCCGGTGCCGGCAAATTCATTGGCTTCACTAAAACCCTTGATGGCCCAGACGCCGTGATTCGACGTGCCGCCCAAGACGGCGTGGCTCACGCGCGCCGCGCCGCCGCCGTTGTAGATGTAGTTGCGGATGGCGTTGCCACCGCGCGAGTTGCCGATCAGCACGACCTGGCGGGCGCCGGTGGCTTTCAGCACTTTCTCGACTTCTGCCTTGAGGTAAGCCATGTGCTCGGTGGTGGACGTGCGGCCGGGCTGCGCCTTGCCGTCATCGTCACGCGCCAGCGGGTAGGGCAGGTCGATGGCATGCAGGCGCTCGCGCGGCCAGCCGTTGGACTCAAAACGCCAGACCGTGGTCTGCCAGAGCGCGGCGGTGTCGCCGTTGCCGTGGACAAAAACAATTGGTGGCTGCGATTCAAGGCTGGGCGCTGTGGCACAGGCCGCCAGCAGCAGGCTGCTGGCGACGATGGCGAAGAGGCTGCGGCGTGTTGTCATGTTTGTCTCCTAACGGTTTTTTAACAGGGACTGGCGGTTAAAAGCTGTCTTCCTTCGACAAGCTCAGGACGAACGGGAATTGGGAAGCGTGGGCGCTGTTCCCCATACAAGCAGGGGCCGCGGAACCGGCTTTGCCGTGCCGCAGGCACAGTGGCCGCCTCGGGGGGAAGGGAGCTACACGCAGTGAGCGACCGTGGGGGCCACATCTTTAGGCAAATACGCCGGCCGTGTCCTGCATCCTGCTCGAAACCTCGCCCAAATGGTGCAAGGTATCGCCAAAACTCATTTCCATCTGCGTCAGGCGCTTGAAGTAATGACTGACGATGTATTCGTCGGTCACGCCGATGCCGCCATGCAATTGCACCGCCTGCTGGCCGACAAAACGCATGGAGACGCCCAACTGGTACTTGGCACGCGCCATCGCGGCACGGCGTTCGGCTGCCGGTGCATTGAGCTTGAGCGAGGCGTAATAACTCATGGAGCGGGCCAGCTCCAGCTGCATCTTCATATCGGCCACGCGATGCCGCAGCGCCTGGAAGCTGCTGATCACCACGCCGAACTGTTTGCGCACATTCATGTATTCGACGGTGATGGCCAGTGTCTTGTCCATCACGCCGACGGCTTCGGCGCAGGTCGCGGCAATGCCGATGTCGGTGGCATGCTCCAGCGCCGTCAGGCCGTCCAGCGTGATCAGTGTGGCTGGTGCGTCCTTGAGCATCACGTCAGCTGCGCGGCCGCCGTCCTGCGTGCCGTAGCCATGGGTGGTGACGCCCTGGGCGGTGCGCCCGACCAGGAACAGCGCGATCTTGCCCTGCACCTGCGCCGGCACGATGAAAGCGTCGGCCATGTCACCAGCGGGCACTATGCTTTTGGTAGCTGTCAGCGTCCATCCGGCGCCGGCTGCAGTCGCTTTTGCTTCACACACATCGAGTTGGTAGCGGGCCGCGCGTTCTTGCGACGCGAGCACCACCAGTGCTTCGCCACCTGCGATTTTCGGCAGCCAGGCGGCTTTCGCATCGGCGGACGCGTAGCCGGACAACACGGCGCCGGCGATCAGTGTTTGCGCCAGCGGCTCAAGCACGATGCCGCGCCCCAGCTCTTCCATCACGACCATGCCCTCGACGGGCCCCATGCCCATGCCGCCATCGCCTTCGGCGATGTACAGGCCGCTCAGCCCCAGCTCGGCCAGCTGGCCGTAGGCCTCACGCGAGAAACCGCCGGCTTTGGCGATGCCGCGGCGGCGCTCGAAGTCGTAAGCCTTCGCAACCCACTTGCCCACTGCATCGCGCAGTTGTTCCTGGTCGTCAGTGAAATCAAAATCCATGGTGTGTCTTTCTTAACCGAGCACGAATTGCGAGACGATGTTGCGCTGCACTTCGTTGCTGCCGCCGTAAATTGTCGTCTTGCGCATGTTGAAGTAGGTCGAGGCCAGTGGCGCATCGCCCGGAAGGCCGCCGGGGAAGTCGCCCTGCCAGCCGGCTTCCATGGCCTCCTCGATGAAGGGGAGGCTGAAGGGGCCGGCGGCCAGCATCATCAGCTCGCTGTAGCGCTGCTGGATTTCGCTGCCGCGGATTTTCAGCAGGCCGGCAATGTCCAGCGAGTTCTTGCCAGACTTTTCGGCCGACAACACTCGCAGCACCAGCATCTCCAGCGCCACCACATCAACTTCCAGTTTGGCGATCTCGTCGCGGAAACGCGCATCGTCGTAGACACCTTCGGCTTTGGCGATGCGTTTGAGCCGCTCCAGTTCGCGCTTGGCCCGGTTCACATCAGCGATGTTGGTACGTTCATGGCTGAGCAGGTGTTTGGCGTAGGTCCAGCCCTTGTTTTCTTCACCCACCAGATTGTTGGCCGGCACTTCGACATTGTCGAACCACACCTCATTGACCTCGGCCTCGCCGTCCATCAGCACAATCGGCCGCACCGTCACGCCGGGCGACTTCATGTCGATCAGCAGAAAGGAAATGCCGGTTTGCGGCTTGCCTTCAGTGCTGGTGCGCACCAGACAGAAGATCCACTCGCCGTACTGGCCCAGCGTGGTCCAGGTTTTCTGGCCGTTGACGATGTATTTGTCGCCGACGCGCTCGGCGCGGCATTTGACCGACGCCAAGTCCGAGCCAGCGCCCGGCTCGCTGTAACCCTGGCTCCACCACACGTCGCCGCTGGCGATGCCGGGCAGAAAGCGCTGCTGCTGCTCAGGGGTACCGAAGGCCATGATGACTGGCGCCACCATCACCGGGCCGAAGGGCACGACGCGCGGCGCACCGGCCAGCGCGCATTCTTCTTCAAACAGATGTTTTTGCACCGCGTTCCAGCCTGGACCACCAAACTCTTTGGGCCAGCCATGGCCCAGCCAGCCTTTTTTGCCGAGGATTTTGGCCCAGCGCTGCATGTCGTCGCGGCTCAGGCGCAGGGCGTTGTGCACCTTGTGTGAAATGTCGGCGGGCAGATTGGCATGAACCCAGTCGCGAATGTCTTCGCGGAATGTCTGTTCTTCGGGGGTGAAAGCTAAGTCCATGAGGTGCGGGTCTCCGTCGGGTTCAAGTTACCGCTGCATTTTTAGCACGGTCGTTCATAATTTTATGTCCCAGTTGGGACAAATAGCGAGCGATTCCGCCTTGCAGAACCCGGGCCAGAGGGATGGGGTGCTGCGCCCCGGATAATCAGCGCACTTTGCCTTCGTACCGCACCATCATCAGCGCCCTCAGTGTTGGCCAGATTCTTGTCTGGGCTGTCATGTATTACGGCTTCTCCTCGTTTGTGCTGCCCATGCAGCGCGACATGGGCTGGAGCCAGCCGGACATCATGGGGGCATTCACGGTGGGCCTGATGGTCTGGGGGTTGGCCACTTATGCGGTCGGCGCGGCGATCGATCGCGGGCGCGGGCGCGAGGTGCTGACGGGTGGCGCCTTGCTGGGCGCGGCCGGATGTGCGCTCTGGTCGCAGGCGTACAACCTGCCGTTGCTGTATACTGCTGGGCCATGCTGGGGCTGGCCATGGCCATGACGCTGTACGAACCGGCCTTCATGGAGATCACCAAACGTTTCCCGGAGCATTACCGCCGGGGCATCACCACCATCACCCTGGTCGGCGGTTTTGCCAGCACGCTGTCGTTTCCGGCGGTGGCTTGGCTGCAGGCCCGGCTGGGCTGGCGCCCCGCGCTGCTGGTGATGGCGCTGGCCCTGCTTCTGGTGGCACCGCTACACGCCTGGGTGTTGCGCGGCGCATGGAAGATGCCACCGCCAGCCGGTGCCGCGCTGGTGGAAGTGGCGCAGGACCAGGCGACGCTGCGCCAGGCCATGCAGGGCAAGACCTTCTGGCTGCTGACCGCCACCTTTACCCTCTACACCTTTGCGCTGTCCACCATCTGGGCGCACCTGATGCCGGCGTTTGAGTCGCGCGGGCTGTCGCAGGCCGAGGCGGTGGCCGTGATGGTCTGGTTCGGCCCGGCGCAGGTGGTGGGGCGTTTTGCTTTCCTGTGGTTGGGCCGATCGCTGAACCACCGTGCGCTTGGGCTCATGGTGCTGGCCTTATTTCCGCTGGCACTGGTTTTGTTTGCCGTGGGCCGCCAGCCCTCGGTACTAGTTGCATTTGCGGTGTTGTTCGGCGTGGCCAACGGGCTGATCACCATCGTGCGCAGCAACATCGTGCCGGACTTCTACGGCCGCGAACACGTGGGCCGCATCAGCGGTGCCATGTCGGGCATCGCGTTGTGCACACGCGCGGCAGCGCCGTTCCTCACGGCCTGGGCCCTTCTCGGGCTCGGTGGCTACACCGGCCTGCTGTGGGGGCTGGCGGGCATGGGCTTGGCGTCCCTTGCGCTGTTTGCGCTGGCCCGGCGGCCTCTGCCCCGACCCTGACCGCGATAATTCACAGCATTCTCCACGCGCATGCCCAACCCCAAAAACATCGTCATCCTGATTTCAGGCAGCGGCTCCAATATGGCGTCCATTGTTCAGGCCGCGCAGTTGCAGGACTGGCATCAACAGTTTGGCGCCAGCGTCGTGGCAGTGATCAGCAACCGGCCCGGCGCGGCCGGCCTTCAACGGGCTACATCGCTGGGGGTGACTACGCAGCTGCTGGACCACCGCGCCTTTAACTCGCGCGAAGCCTTTGATGCGGCGCTGATGCAACAGGTTGACAGCTACCAGCCAGCCCTCGTTGTGCTGGCTGGCTTCATGCGCATCCTCACCCCGGGGTTTGTTGACCACTACACCGGGCGCCTGATCAATATCCATCCTTCGTTGCTGCCAGCCTTCACCGGCATCAACACCCACCAGCGCGCCATCAATGCCGGCTGCCTGGAAGCCGGTTGCACGGTGCACCAGGTCACCGCCGAGCTGGACCACGGCCCCATCCTGGCACAGGCGGCCGTGCCGGTGCTGCCGGGCGACACGGCCGATACGCTGGCCGCGCGCGTGCTGGTGCAAGAACACATGCTCTATCCGCAGGCGGTGCGCGCCTGGCTGCAAAGCCAGCCCTGAGTGGCGCACGTACAAAGGGATACCCGCGTCGCGTACACGGTTGAATCCAGTCGCCAGACGCCCCCGTATTGAACACAGTCGTTGATGTCCCATCCTGGATGTCGGCTCATTGCGCAACTTCAAAGGGTATTTACATGCAAACGAAACACAAACTGGCTTCCATCGGCCTTGCGGTCGTCATGTCCATGGCTGCGGCTTCTTCCTTCGCCCAGGTGATGGTGGGCGGCGCGCCCATGCTGGCTTCCAAGGACATCATTGACAACGCCGTCAATTCCAAGGACCACACCACGCTGGTCGCCGCCGTCAAGGCTGCCGGCCTGGTCGACAGCCTGAAAAGTGCCGGTCCCTTCACCGTGTTTGCTCCGACCAACGCCGCTTTTGCAGCATTGCCCGCAGGCACCGTGGACACGCTGCTCAAGCCTGAAAACAAGGGCATGCTGACAGGCATCCTGACTTATCACGTTGTTGCCGGAAAAATGGACGCTGCAGCCATCACCAAAGCCATTGCTGACGGCAAAGGCACGGCCACGCTGAAAACCGTGGCTGGCGGCACACTGACCGCCAAAGCGGCCGGCGGCAAAGTGATGGTGATGGATGAAAAAGGCGGCTCGGCGACGGTGACGATTGCCGACGTGTATCAGTCCAACGGCGTGATTCACGTGGTTGACAAGGTGCTGTTGCCTAAATAATTTCCGCTATGCCTCCCTGGAGGCAGGCCGGAAATACAAAGCCCCCCACGGTTTGCGCCGTGGGGGGCTTTTGTTTGTTGGGGCGCCGCTTAAGCCTGCGCCAGCTGGTGCAGTGCCGCCTTGACGATGCTGGCCGCGTCCACACCGAAAAATCCGCGCAGCGCAGCGCGCGTATCACTGCGGCCGAACCCATCGGTGCCCAGCGTCAGATAGCCGCGTCCGGGTGGCAGGAAGGCGCGAATGCTTTCCGGCACGGCACGCACGTAGTCGGTGGCGGCCACGATGGGACCATCGCTGGTTTTCAGCTGCTCGGCAATGAAGGCGTCGGTTGGAGGTTCACCCGCGAGTGCGCGCCGCTGGCAGGCAGCGCCGTCGCGCGCCAGCTCGCTCCAGCTGGTGACGCTGTACACCGTCGCTTCGATCCCCTGGCCGGCCAGTTGCTGCGCTGCCTTGATGACTTCGGTCAAGATCGCCCCCGAGCCCATCAGTGTGATTTTTTCAAGCTTTTTAGGCCTCTGGCCTATGTCAGACCGGCGCGCGTAGCTATCAAATAAATAGCAACCACGAAGGATGTCAGCCTCAGAGCCGGGCCGCAGGTCAGGTTGAGCGTAGTTTTCGTTCATCAGCGTGACGTAATAAAACACGTCCTGCTGCTCCACCATCATCTCGCGTACGCCCTGATCGACGATGACCGCGAGCTCGCACGCGAAGGCCGGATCGTAAGCCTTGCAATTGGGAATGGTGGCGGCCACCAGGTGGCTGGAGCCGTCCTGGCGCTGCAGGCCTTCGCCGCCCAGGGTGGTACGGCCCGAGGTCGCGCCCAGCAAAAAGCCGCGTGCGCGCTGGTCGGCGGCGGCCCAGATCTGGTCGCCCACGCGCTGGAAGCCGAACATCGAGTAGTAAATATAGAAAGGCAGCATGGCCAGGCCGTGCACGCTGTAGCTGGTGGCGGCTGCCGTCCAGCTTGCCAGCGCGCCGGCTTCGCTGATGCCTTCCTCGAGGATCTGGCCGTCCAGCGCCTCACGGTAGCTGAGCACCGAGCCGATGTCCTCGGGCGCGTACTTCTGCCCCACGCTGGAATAAATGCCGACCTGCTTGAACAGGTTGGCCATGCCAAAGGTGCGTGCCTCGTCGGCGACGATGGGCACGATGCGCGGGCCCAGCGCCGCGTCTTTCAGCAGGCCGCCCAGCATGCGCACTAAGGCCATGGTGGTGCTCATCTCCTTGCCGGAGGCGGCCAGTGCGAAGCTGGCGTAGGACGGCAGGACGGGCACAGCGATGACATCGGCGGCGGTGTCGCGGCGCGGCAGGTAGCCGCCCAGCGCCGCACGCCGCGCGTGCAGGTACTGCATCTCGGGGCTGTCGTCGGCTGGTTTGTAAAACGCGAGCTGCCTGGCTTGTTCGTCCGACAGCGGCAGGTTGAAGCGGTTGCGAAATTCCAGCAGGTCGGCCTCGTCGAATTTTTTCTGCGAATGCGTGGTCATCTTGCCCTGGCCGGCGCTGCCCATGCCGTAGCCTTTTTTGGTGTGCGCCAGGATCACCGTCGGTTGGCCGGTATGGTTGGCCGCTGCGGCATAGGCCGCGTGGATTTTCACCAGGTCATGGCCGCCGCGTTTGAGCCGGTCGATCTGTTCGTCCGTCATGCCTTGCGCCAGGCGGGCCAGTTCTTCGTTCTGGCCAAAGAAGTTGTCGCGGTTGAAGCGGCCATCCTTGGCAGCAAAGGTCTGCATCTGGCCGTCGACGGTGTGGGCAAAGGCCTGGCTCAAGGCGCCAGTCAGGTCGCGCGCAAACAGGCCGTCCCAGTCGCTGCCCCAGACCAGCTTGATGACGTTCCATCCCGCGCCGGCAAACAGCTTTTCGAGCTCGTCGATGATGCGGCCGTTGCCGCGCACCGGCCCGTCGAGGCGCTGCAGGTTGCAGTTGACGACCCAGACCAGGTTGTCCAGGCCTTCGCGCGCCGCCAGGGTCAGCGCGCTCATCGATTCGGGCTCGTCCATCTCGCCGTCGCCGAAAACACCCCACACTTTCCGCCCGGCGCAGTCGAGCAGGCGGCGATGGGTGAGGTAACGCATGAAACGCGCGTGGTAAATCGAACTGATCGGACCGATCCCCATGGAGCCCGTCGGAAACTGCCAGAAGTCCGGCATCAGGTAGGGATGCGGGTAGCTGGACAAGCCCTGCGCATCTTGTCCCGCAGCGCCCAGTTCCTGTCGGTAAAAACCAAGATCTTTCTCGGCCAGCCGGCCTTCGAGAAAGGCGCGTGCATAAACACCCGGCGCGCTGTGCGGCTGGAAAAACACCAGGTCGCCGCGATGTTGTCCTTCGCCCAGACCCTCACGCGCGTGGAAAAAATGGTTGAAGCCGGTCTCGAACAAGTCCGCCGCACTGGCGTAACTGGCGATGTGGCCGCCCAGCTCGGCCGAACCGCCGGACTCGGCCTGGTTGGCGCGCACCACCATGGCCAGCGCATTCCAGCGCATCAGCGAAGCCAGGCGTTCTTCCATGGCCAGGTCGCCCGGAAACACGGGCTGCTCGTTGACGCCCACGGTGTTGACGTAGGGCGTGGCGAGTTCGGGCTTCCAGCCGATGCGCTGCTCACGGGCCAACCGCGCCAGTTCATCGAGCAGGTAACGGGCGCGCGCCGGACCCTGCGCAGCAGCCAGCGCAACAAAGGCCTCGCGCCACTCGGCACTTTCCGCCGGGTCGGCGTCGGCCGCGTTGATGGGGGAAGGCTGCAGGGCGTGAAGGGGAAGGGGGGCGTTCATACTGCTCAATATACGTAATTTGTGCCCACATGAGATATCAATGTGAAGCGTAAAATCCATAAATTGCAGCATAAAAGTCTAAAAACTAACTAAAAATCAACTTATGAAGCTGGATACGATGGATTTGCGGATATTGGGCGAGCTGCAACGCGACGGTGCCCTGTCCAATGTCGAGCTCGCCAGGCGCGTGCATCTGAGCCCGTCGCCCTGCCTGGCGCGGGTCAAGGCCATGGAGGCTGCGAAGGTCATTGACCGCTACGTGGCGATTGCCAACGCGGCCGCGCTCGGCCTGGGGTTGACGGTGTTTATTTCCATCAGCTTGCGCTCGCAGAACAAGGCCTCGCTGGCCGAGTTCGAGCAGCGGATCGCCGAACACGACGAGGTAATGGAGTGTTATTTGATGACCGGCGACAGCGACTACCTGATCCGCGTCGCGGTGGCCGACATGGGCGCACTGGAAAAATTCATTCTGGAGCAGCTCACGCCGATTCCTGGCATCGACAAGATACGCTCAAGCTTTGCACTGAAGCAGGTCCGTTACAAAACGGCCTTGCCGTTGCCTGTTGCGTGAACGCGCTTCCTGGCCCAAAGGGGGCGTGCGACTGGCGGCTGGCGCCCGTCAGACACTGGGAGGTCTGTCGCTGAGTGCAGGATGCGAAACCTCGATGGCGTTGATCTTCGCCACCAGGTTGTCCCGCTGCGAGCCGTCTTCCGGCGGGAGGCTCGCTGGCTCGCCGGCAACATCGACGAACTGGACGTAACGTTTCGGTCCCGGAACCATGCGCCGCAAGCGGGTCTTGAGGCTGTCGATGATCTGCTGGCCGGTCTGCTGGTCCGGCGTGCCATGCCATAGGGCGATGTGCAGGTTGAACGCGCTCGCATCGTCCAGCTTGTCCGACAGGCGTATGCAGTCGGCCAGAACCTTGGTGGCGACCTCGGAGACAGCTTCGCGGTTGACCGGACCTTCAATCAGCATGAGGAACAGGTTCTCGTCGTAACGAGACGCCGTGTCCATGTCGCGTGTCGCGCGGCGCAGGATTTCGCCGATACGCGACAGAGCCCGACTGCGCTTGAGATCGTTAAGCTCGTCGGGGTTGGAGGTCTGGTCCAGCCAGTGCAGCATCACGACGCCGCACTCTGAGTGCCTGCGGCGCGCGCGCAGCAGCATTTGGCCCAGCCGGGTTTCAATCACCCGGGGCAGCATCAGACCGCTGGCCGGGTCGTAGTTGGCAAGGGCAGCGATGCGGTGGTTGGAAAACAGCGCCGCGCGGCTGCGCCAGGCGAGCACGAAGAAGATCCAGAGCAAACCGACCATGGCCGACAGCACGCCGCCTGCCCGTGCAGCTTCGATGTTCAAAAACCAGCCCGCGTTATAGAACACCCTGGCCAACGCTGCCAGAGCGATGGGAGCGGTACCCAGCAGCAGCAGCAGGTGCCACGCCTGCCCGCGCAGCGACATCCAGACCAAGCTGCTCAGGATAGCCAGGGTGGCGGTGGCCAGCCACAGGTTGCGCAGATCGCGCGGGATGAAGTCCTGTCCGATCGCCATGAGCCCGGCCATGATCAGGCTACTCGCAGTGACGACGGCTAATAGCTTGTAAATGTGCGGGTGGCTGCTACGGGCATAAGTGGCATGGGCACAGAACCAGGCGCCTGCAGCCATGCTCAGTGCTGCGGAGACCCCGCCCATGACCTGGTTGAGTTGAGCGCTGTTCGGCCACATTCGCCAGCCGCCGTAGCCGATCAGTACCAGCTGGGTGAACATCAGCGTTGCCACCAAAGCGCCAAACCACAAAAATACGCGGGTGCGCGCCATCGCAAAGGCGGCCAGGCTCAGCGTGGCAAGCACGGTGAACATGCCCCACATCAGCCCGATCACCACCCCCACGCGTGACGCGCCGTCCACGTACTCGACCGGGGACAGCAGCATGGGACGTCCCGTCAGCGCCCGGCTGTTCTCGAAGTGCAGATAGTAGGTCTGCACGCGGTCACTGCGGGTCTGCAGTTCAAAGCTCGGAACGCGTGTGCGCAATGACCAGTCGGCTGGCGCTATCGCGCGACCGGCGGTCTGAACCAGCCACTCGCCATGCGGGCCACGCGAAAACAGGCTGACCCTGTACAGCGACTGCCCCGGCAGCCGGATGAACCAGGTTTGCAGGGTCTGCGTGGCAGGCAGTGAGAAGGTCACCCAGACGTCCTGGGTGCCGGAGGTCGGAAGCGCCGTGGTGCTGGTGTAGGGCTGCAAGGGCCATGGGTCGGCCGCGATGAACGCCTCCGGCGAAGTCACGCTGCTTTTGGGGACCGCGACCCACTGCAAGGGCTCGGCCAGCGCGATGGAAACGCTGTCCCCCCAAAGGCGGTCAAAGTCCTGCGCGTGGCCTGTTTGCAGCACCAGGCACATCAGCACCAGAAAAAGACTGCGCAAGCTTGCTGGTCCGTATATCCTCATGGCCGTAGCATATTGTAAAAACGCGTGCCGGCAGCGTGTGTAGCTGCCATGTAATCGCGATGTCACATGAATTGAACACCATGCGTATTCCTTCTGCAACGGATCACCCATGCCTGATTTTCGCCTCACAGGAACCCGCCCCGCGGCTGTCCCCTCCCCGATTTTGCCCGTGCTGCGTGTTGACCTTTCCCTTTTTGACGAGCCGCACAATATCGTCGACAACGCGCTGAGCCTGCTGGAAGTCGAGAATTTTCTCAAAGCCAACTGATTCCATTTCAACAGTGCTGTTGTACCGGACCTGATCCGGGATCCATGCCGCATGCGCCACCGGCGCGGGCGGGCGCAGCATGGATTACGGGTCAAGCCCGCAATGACAAACGGATTGAAGTAGAAATGGAATGAGGCGCGGGTAGACCGCAATAGCTATCGAATCAATAGCTGCTTGCGTCCGTCCGACGGGGGCTGAAGGCCTGAAAGGCTTAAGAAATTAAATCTTGGACTGGAACACCAGCCCAGCGTGCTCACGCAGCGCGTGGAACTTGATCTTGGGCCACTGCTGCTCTACCGCGCGCAAGGTGGCGCTGTGGTCCACCAGCAGGGTGGGCGCATCCACGGCGTCGAGCGCCACCCGGTGTGCGTTGGCGTCCATGAATTTTTTCAGCTCGTTTGGATCGTCCGACGTGACCCAGCGTGCCAGGTTGAACTGGCTGCCCATGATGCGCGCTTTGACGCCGTATTCATGCTCCAGCCGATGCGCGACCACTTCAAACTGCAACTGACCCACCGCGCCCAGCAGCAGCAATGAGCCGGCGATCGGGCGGAAGACCTGGATCGCGCCTTCTTCGCCAAGCTGCGTCAGACCGGCGCGCAGCTGCTTGCTGCGCAGTGGGTCGGCCACTTCGACGGCACGAAACATTTCAGGTGCAAAAAACGGCAGGCCGGTGAACTGCAGCGCTTCGCCTTCGGTCAAGGTGTCGCCAAGCTGCAGCACGCCGTGGTTGGGAATGCCGATGATATCGCCGGCAAAGGCGGTGTCCAGCAGCTCGCGGCGCTGGCTCATGAAGCTCACCACGGTGTTGGGCCGCAGCTCCTTGCCGCTGCGCACGACCTTGAGCCGCATGCCGCGCGTGAATTCGCCGCTGGCCACGCGCAGGAAAGCAATCCGGTCGCGGTGCGCCGGGTCCATGTTGGCCTGGATCTTGAAAACCACACCGGAGAATTTTTTCTCTTCGGGGTGAACGACGCGTTGTATGGCGGTGCGTTCTGCAGGCGCCGGCGCCAGGTCCACCAGCGCGTCCAGCACTTCCTGCACGCCAAAATTGTTGATGGCCGAACCGAAGAACATCGGCGTTTGTTTGCCGGCCAGAAAGGCGGCGCGGTCAAATTCGGGCGAGGCACCATTCAGCAGTTCCAGCTCGCCCTGCGCCTGCGTGAACTCGGCACCGAAACGCCGGGTGGCTTCGGCATTGTCCAGGCCCGACAGAATTTCATCGTCGCCACCGGCCTTGTCTTCACCGGGGCTGAACACACGCATGCGTTTTTCGCGCCGGTCATACACGCCGTGGAACAGCTTGCCCATGCCGACCGGCCAGGTGAACGGCACCACCGTCATGCCCAGCTCCTGCTCGATCTCGTCCATCACGCTCATCGGGTCCTGCACCTCGCGGTCCATCTTGTTGACGAAGGTCAGGATGGGCGTGTTGCGCGCGCGGCAGACCTGCAACAGGCGGCGCGTTTGCGGTTCGACGCCATTGGCTGCGTCAATCACCATCAGCGCGGCATCGACGGCGGTGAGCACGCGGTAGGTGTCTTCGGAGAAGTCCTGGTGACCGGGCGTGTCCAGCAGGTTGATCACGCAGTCGCGGTATTCCATCTGCATGACCGAAGAGGCCACCGAGATGCCGCGCTGCTTTTCGATTTCCATCCAGTCGGAGGTGGCGTGGCGCGCGGCCTTGCGGGCCTTGACGCTGCCGGCGATCTGGATCGCGCCCGAGAACAGCAGCAGCTTTTCAGTCAGCGTGGTCTTGCCGGCGTCGGGGTGGGAAATGATGGCAAACGTGCGGCGGCGCTTGACCTGTTTTTCGATTTCAGTGGGTGCGGGAGATTCGGACATAACCCGCGATTATCGGCGACGCGCGCCAAAGCAGCTAACTGAGCTAACTCTCCTGCCTGGCGAAACGCGGTTGGCGCACACCGTCGATCACCACGTCTTCGCTGAACATGGCCGCCGGTCGCACCCACAGCCCCTTCTCGCCATAGAGCGCGCGGTACAGGGTCATGGGCTCCAGGCTTTCGCTGTGGCGCACTGTGCCCACCACTTCGTACATCAGACCCTTGTAGTGGCGATACAGGCCGGGCCGGGTTTCTATCAGTGCAGGAAGGGTGTCTGACATGGTCATCGAGAGAGTGGGCTGCTTTGCGCGCTTGCGGTGGGACAATGGAGGCATGCATCCTAACGCCTTACTCGACAGTTGTACCGTTCTCCTCAAGCAGGTCCTGCGCTTCGACCACCCCGCCGACATGGTGGTGTCGCGCCATTTCCGCGAGCAGCGCCTGGGGCCGCGCGAGCGCGCCACTGTGGCCGAGACGATTTACGGCGTGCTGCGCAAGAAAAACCTCTACACCTACCTGGCTCAGCATGGCAGCGGGCCGGCCGAGCGGCGCCTGGCCATCCTGGGTTTTGCTGCGGAGCGCGACTTTCTGCTGGGCGCGCTCACGGATCAGGAGAAGGACTGGCTGGCGCGCTGCGACCAGGTCAAACCTGAGGACCTGATGGAATTGCACCGGCATAACCTGCCGGCCTGGCTGGTGGAGCCTCTCAAGGCCCAGCTCGGCGACGACTTCTGGCCGCTGGTCGAAAGCCTCAACGCGCCGGCAGGGCTTGATCTGCGCGTCAACACGCTCAAGGATAAAAGGGCAGAAATCCAGAAGGAGCTTGCGAAGGCAGCTATCAAAACTGTAGCGACGCCGTTTTCCCCCTGGGGCTTGCGGATGACCACCAAGCCGGCACTCAACAAACTCGACGCCTTCACGCGCGGCGCCATCGAGGTGCAGGACGAGGGCTCGCAACTGCTGGCCCTGCTGGTCGATGCCAAACGCGGCGAAATGGTGGTGGACTTCTGTGCCGGTGCCGGTGGTAAAACCCTGGCGTTGGGCGCCAGCATGCGCAATACCGGGCGGCTTTACGCCTTCGACACCTCGGGCCACAGGCTCGATGCGCTCAAACCCCGGCTGGCGCGCAGCGGGCTGTCCAATGTCCACCCGGTGGCGATCGCCCATGAGCGTGACGACCGCATCAAGCGTCTGGCCGGCAAGATTGACCGTGTGCTGATCGATGCGCCCTGTTCAGGTCTGGGGACGCTGCGGCGCAATCCGGACCTGAAATGGCGGCAAACGCCGAAGGCGATTGAAGAGCTCACAGCCAAACAAACCGCCATTTTGCAAAGCGCTGCCCGCCTGCTCAAACCCGGCGGGAGGTTGGTTTATGCCACCTGCAGCGTGCTACGCGATGAAAATGAGGCGATTGCCGAGGCCTTCAGCGCTGCGAATAAAGAATTTACCCCCCTTGAAACGGCTGACGTTCTGACGCATCTTGGCGTAGAAGGCGCGGGCAAGCTGTGCAGCGGACCTTACCTTCGCCTGTGGCCTTACCTGCATGGCACAGACGGATTTTTTGCGGCAGTTTGGCAAAAGACCTGATTTTTGCTTTAGTGCAAAGCCATCAATAGCGTGCGTTTGCCCCGCAAATCGCGTGTTTACCGAACTTTTACCGAAATCAGAGGTTTCTGCGGCCTGCCAGTTTGGTGATTGGACGCTGCCCGCCTACAATAGAGGATTGTCCGGCGCTGACCTATGCAAAGTATGAAGTACACAGGTGAAACGGTTGCGGATTGTTTAAAGGACCCCCATGATTTTGTTTGACGCCGCCCTCGACTGGCTGGCCCATGGACTGATCGCCGCCAGCTGGTGGCAAATCGTCTTGTACACGCTGGTGACGACCCACATCACCATCGCCAGCGTGACAATTTACCTGCACCGTCACCAGGCCCATCGCGCCATGGACCTGCACGCGATCCCGTCGCATTTCTTCCGTTTCTGGCTCTGGCTGGGCACCGGCCAGGTCACCAAGGAGTGGGTGTCTATCCACCGCAAGCACCACGCCAAATGCGAAACCATTGACGACCCGCACAGCCCGCAGGCCCACGGCATCAAGAAGGTGTTCTGGGAAGGTGCCGAGCTGTACCGTGCTGAAAGCAAAAACAAGGAAACCATGGTCAAGTTTGGCCATGGCACGCCGCGCGACTGGATTGAGCGCAATCTCTACACCCGCTACAGCTGGCAGGGTGTGGGACTGATGATGATCATCAACCTGGCCCTGTTCGGCGCAGCGGGCCTGGCGGTCTGGGCGGTGCAGATGGCCTGGATTCCCGTGACGGCGGCCGGCATCATCAACGGCATTGGCCACTACTGGGGCTACCGCAACTTCGAGGCGCCTGACGCCAGCACCAACATCTCGCCCTGGGGCATCATGATTGGCGGGGAAGAGTTGCACAACAACCACCACACCTACCCGACATCGGCCAAGTTCTCGGTCAAGCCTTACGAGTTCGACATCGGCTGGGTTTACATCCGTGCCATGGAAAAAGTCGGCCTGGCTACCGTCAAAAAGGTGCCGCCCAAGCTGCAGCTTGGCTCGATCCAGCCGGTTGCTGACGAGAAGACGCTTGAAGCCCTGATTGCCCATCGTTACGAAGTGATGGCCGGTTTTGCACGTGAACTGCGCCGTGCCGGCAAGATCGAAATTGAGGCGCTCAAAGCCCGCAAGGCCGACATTTCGGTGCTCAAGGTGGCCAACCGCTGGCTGCATCGCGATGATGACAAAGTCCCTGCCGCTGCCAAACCCCAGATAGCGCAGGCCCGTGCCGAGCACCCCGTGCTCGACAAAATGGTCACCATGCGTGAAGAGTTGCGCCAGATGTGGCTGTCTACCTCGGCATCGCGCGAGCAGCTTGCCAGCGACCTCCAGGCCTGGTGTCGCCGCGCGGAAGAAAGCGGCATCGCTGCCCTGCGTGACTTCTCCATGAACCTGCGCGCCGCACGCGCCTGAGTTGACCCGCCTGCCGGCAGGCCGGCACCCCCAATTAGGCTGCACCAGCTCGATCGCTGCTGCAGCCTTTTTTCACGTCCGGTGTTTGTGGGAGTCCGACTGCGGCAACGCTTGCAGGTCTGGGCTTGTGCGGCTCCCGGCTTGCTTGCGTTGCAGCGAAGGTGACGGGCTGCGGCCCGGCCGACCATCTGGATGAAGGCGTGCCCGCAAAACCGAACGGGCATAAAAAAACCCGCCGGAGCCCGGCGGGTTTTTCAAAAGCGATGACAGGCAGCGCTGGAAACAGGCTGAATTACTTCAGCTTGATTTCCTTGTATTCCACGTGTTTGCGTACTTTGGGATCAAATTTCATGATCAGCATCTTGTCAGGAGTGGTCTTCTTGTTTTTGGTGGTCGTGTAGAAGTGACCCGTGCCGGCGGTTGATTCCAGCTTGATTTTTTCGCGTGCGCCTTTAGCCATGATGATGCTCCTTAGATTCCGCCGCGGGCACGCACGTCCACAAAGACCGCGTCGATGCCGAGCTTGTCAACTAGGCGCAAACCGGCGCTGGTCACGCGCAGGCGCACCCAGCGGTTTTCAGTTTCAACCCAGAAACGGCGGTATTGCAGATTAGGCAAAAACCGGCGTTTGGTTTTGTTGTTGGCGTGAGA
>NZ_JBDNGU010000046.1:0-2156 GCF_041689105.1 Polaromonas sp.
GGCTTCAAAACCGTTGCGGCCAATCTCGACCAGCAGGCCGCGTTGCTCCAGCGCACTGGTCAGCGCAAAAATGTTGCGCACGTCATCATCGACCAGCAGGACCTTGCGGCCTTCAAAGGCCTTGTCCCGGCTGCGCGCGGCCTTGAGCATGACCTGCCGCTCCGCCGACAGGTCGGCTTCGACCTTGTGTAGAAACAGTGTCACTTCATCGAGCAGGCGCTCGGGCGAGCGTGCGCCCTTGATGATGATGGAGCGCGAATACTTCAGAAGATCGGCTTCTTCCTGGCGGGTGAGGCTGCGGCCGGTATACACAATCACCGGCGGAAAGGAGGTGATCTCCCCGGCGGACATGCGTTGCAGCAGCTCGTAGCCCTGGATGTCGGGCAACTTCAGATCGATGATCATGCAGTCGTAAATCGTGCTGGCCAGCAATGCCAGGGCCTCCTCGCCGGTCTCTACCGCCGTGATTTCCACATCGTCGTCGCCGATCAGGCGGGTCACGCTGTCACGCTGCAGCGCATCGTCTTCGACCAGCAACACACGTTTGACTTTTTGCGTCAGCTTGTCTTCCAGCTTCTTGAAGACCGCCTTGAGCTGCGCGCGGGTGGTCGGTTTGAGGGCGTAGCCAATGGCCCCCATTTGCAGCGCAGTTTCGCGGCTCTCTTTGCCAGAGACCACGTGCACCGGGATGTGCCGTGTCAGCGGGTTGTCCTTGAGCCGCTGCAGCACCGACAGGCCGGAGCCGTCGGGCAGGCCGATGTCCAGCAAAATCGCCACCGGCAGGAACTGGCCAGCCAGCGTGATGCCTTCTTCGGCGCCCTGCGCCACCAGGCAGTTGTATTTAAGCTCATGCGCCAGGTCGTACAGGATTTGCGCAAAAGCGGCATCGTCCTCGATCACCAGGGTCAGGCGTGTGCCCAGGACTTTGTGCCGGTCGTCAGGAAAAGCCGGTGGGGGCATGGTCGCCGCGCGGGCTGGCGCAGCCGTCGCAAGGACGCGGGCGGTTGCGGCCGGCAGGGGCGCGCGCTGGCTGGTCGCTCCTTGTGCCGCCTGCCAATCGCGGGGCAGCAGCAGGGTGAAACGGCTGCCTTTGCCTTCGTGGCTTTCCAGCACGATAGAGCCGCCCAGCAAGCTGCCGAGGTCGCGCGAGATCGACAGGCCCAGGCCGGTGCCGCCATAGCGCCGGCTGGTGGTCCCGTCGGCCTGGTGGAAGGCATTGAAAATAAGCTGTTGCTGGTCGGGCGCAATGCCTATGCCCGAGTCCTGCACGGAAAAGGCGACCTGCCCGCCGGGCTGGGTGGACACTGTGAGGCTGACTTCGCCTGTCTCAGTGAACTTGATCGCGTTGGAGAGCAGGTTCTTGAGGATTTGCTCGACACGCTGCCGGTCGGTCACCAGCGTGGCTGGTGTGCCGGGGTCGATGCTGACTTCAAAGCGCAGCTGCTTTTGGCTGGCCATGGGCTCAAAGGTGTTTTTCAGGGTGCCCACCAGTTCGCCCAGAACGATCTCCTCGGGCGAGAGCTCCAGTTTCCCGGCTTCGACCTTGGAGATGTCGAGAATGTCGTTGATCAGGTCCAGCAGGTCGTTGCCGGCGGCATAAATCGAATGCGCAAACTTGACCTGTTCTTCGCTCAGATTACCCTGGGGGTTGTCGCTGAGCAGCTTGGCCAGGATCAGCGAGCTGTTGAGCGGCGTGCGCAACTCGTGCGACATGTTGGTCAGAAACTCGGTCTTGTAGCGGCTGGCCCGGCTCAGTTCCTCGGCGCGGTCTTCCAGTTGGGTTTGCGCCAGATTGAGCGCGCCGTTTTTCTGGTCCAGCCACAAGGCCTGCTCGGCCAGTTGTTTATTGGTCTGCTCCAGTTCAGCCTGCTGGTTCTCCAGGTTGGACTGCGACTCGTGGAGTACGCGTGACTGTTCTTCGAGTTCCTCGTTGGAGGTGCGCAGCTCTTCCTGCTGGACCTGCAGTTCTTCGTTGAGCTGCTGTGTTTCCGCCAGCAGGTTCTGCACCCGTTGGCGCACCAGCGCGCCGTGGATGGCTGTGCCCAGGCTGTCGGCGACCAGCTTGACGAACTCCAGATCGCGTTTGCCCAGCTCGCGCAGGAAAGCCAGTTCGGCCACGCCGGTGACCTCACCGTCATGCGCTACCGGAACAATCA
>NZ_JBDNGU010000047.1:0-25312 GCF_041689105.1 Polaromonas sp.
AAAGCCGGTCCCGCGGCCCCGGCTGATGAGGAAAGAGCGCTCACGCCCGTCGCTTCGTGTACTGCGCTGCCCCCCGAGGGGGCCGCTGCGCCTGCGGTCCGGCAAAGCCGGTCCCGCGGCCCCGGCTGATGAGGAAAGAGCCCGTACGCTCCTCGCTTCGCGCTTTGACCCCAGCCACACGGGGCTGTTGGCTGCATAGGACAATGAAGGGATGAACGCAGTCATCCACGATTCCCCTGCTGTCGTCCCAGGTCTGGCATGGAACAACCGCTTCGCCGGTCTGGGGCCGGATTTTTTCACGGAGCTCCCGCCTACGCCTCTGCCCTCGCCTTATTGGGTAAGCCGCAATCAGGCGCTGGCGGGCGAGATGGGGCTGGCGCAACCCTGGTTCGAATCGCAGGAAGCGCTGGCGCTGTTCACCGGTAACCGGGTGGCGCAGGGCGCCCGGCCGCTGTCCAGCGTTTACAGCGGCCACCAGTTCGGCCAGTGGGCCGGCCAGCTCGGTGACGGGCGCGCCATCCTGCTCGGGGAGCTGCAAACCGCCGCCGGCGCTCAGGAGATCCAGCTCAAAGGCGCGGGCGTCACGCCCTACTCGCGCATGGGCGACGGGCGCGCGGTACTGCGCAGCTCGATCCGTGAGTATCTGTGTTCCGAGGCCATGCACGGCCTGGGCATCCCTACCACGCGCGCGCTATGTGTCACCGGCTCCGATGCCAAGGTACGACGCGAAGAGATAGAAACCGCCGCCGTGGTGACCCGCACGGCGCCCAGTTTTATCCGCTTCGGGCATTTTGAGCATTTCAGCTACAGCGATCAGCATGAACAGCTCAAGGTGCTGGCGGACTTCGTCATCGACAACTTTTACCCGGCTTGCCGCGAAGGCGCCCAGCCGTATGCGTCACTGCTGCAGGCGGTCAGCGAACGCACGGCCGACCTGGTGGCGGCCTGGCAGGGAGTCGGGTTTTGCCACGGCGTGATGAACACTGACAACATGAGCATTCTGGGCCTGACGATTGACTACGGCCCTTTCCAGTTTCTCGACGCTTTTGACCCCGGCCAGGTCTGCAACCACTCCGACACCCAGGGCCGCTACGCCTACAACAAGCAGCCCAATATCGCCTACTGGAACCTGTTTTGCCTGGGGCAGGCGCTGCTGCCGCTGATGGACAGCCAGGAGCAGGCACTGGCGGCGCTGGAGTCCTACAAAACCGTGTTTCCGCAGGCGCTGGAAGGCCGGATGCGCGCCAAGCTGGGCCTGTCTGATGCCCGGCCGGAGGACAAGACGCTGATCGAAAGCGCCTTTAAACTGCTGGCCGCCGACAAGGTGGACTACAGCATCTTCTGGCGCCGCCTGGGTGGTTTTGTGCCCGGCGCCGCGAACGAGGCGGTGCGCGACCTGTTTCTGGACCGGCCGGCCTTCGACGCCTGGGCGCTACAGTATTCAGAGCGGCTTGCGCACGTGGATCAAGGGCTGCGGGCCGATTTGATGCTCAAAACCAACCCGAAATACGTGTTGCGCAACCATTTGGGCGAGCAGGCCATCCAGGCCGCGAAAGTAATGGATTTTTCAGGAGTCGATACCTTGCTGACTCTGCTTCAGGCCCCATTTGACGAACATACGGCCCATGGCAGCTTCGCCGGCTTCCCTCCCGACTGGGCTTCGTCGATTGAAATCAGCTGCAGTTCGTAAGCGAGCTAAAACCAAGTCTCAAAAGGCAAAAAAACAATGAGCGACAAGATCCAGAAAACCGATGCCGAATGGAAAGCCGTGCTGGCTGAAAAAGGCGCCGAACCCGGCGCCTTTCAGGTCACCCGGCAGGCAGCCACCGAACGCCCCTTCACCGGCAAATACGAGGTCGTCTGGGATGATGGCAGTTACCACTGCATCTGCTGTGGCAACCTGCTGTTTGATGCAAAGACCAAATTTGACGCCGGATGCGGGTGGCCCAGTTTTTCGGAGGCTGTGCCCGGCGCGATCACCGACATCGTGGACCGCAGCCACGGCATGACACGCACGGAAACCGTTTGCGCGCAGTGCGGCGCGCATCTGGGCCATGTATTTCCCGATGGCCCCACCGACACCGGCCTGCGTTATTGCATGAACTCCGCCTCATTAGAGTTCCAGAAAGTATGAAGATGGCGCTAGATATTTCTTGCCTTTGCAAGCCAGGGCTGCGG
Organism: Polaromonas sp.; assembly: GCF_041689105.1. Lineage (GTDB taxonomy): Bacteria > Pseudomonadota > Gammaproteobacteria > Burkholderiales > Burkholderiaceae_C > Polaromonas. The sequence continues at coordinate 2,179 of NZ_JBDNGU010000047.1, forward strand.
AACCGGCTTTGCCGGGCCGCAGGCGCAGCGCCCCCTCGGGGGGCAGCGACCCGCGCAGCGGCGGAGCGTGGGGGCGCGATAATCACCTCATGAAAATTCTCTTCGACTTCCTGCCCATCGTCCTGTTCTTCGGGATGTTCAAGTACGCCGAAGGCAACACCGAATGGGCGGCGCGCACCGCTACCGAGTGGCTGGGTTTCATGGTCTCGGGCGGGGTGGTGGGCACCGCCGAAGCGCCGGTGCTGCTGGCCACGGTGGTGGTCATTCTCGCGACGCTGGCGCAGATCCTGTGGCTGGTGGCGCGCGGCCGCAAGATAGACACCATGCTGTGGGTCAGCCTAGGGCTGGTGACCATGCTCGGCGGCGCCACCATCTATTTCCACAGCGAAGCTTTCATCAAATGGAAGCCCACCGTGTTGTACTGGGTCATGGGCGGCGCCCTGCTGGTTGGCCAGTTGGTGTTCAACAAAAACGGCATCCAGAAGCTGATGGGTGCGCAACTGACCTTGCCCGATGCGGTCTGGCGCAAGGTCAATTTCAGCTGGATAGCGTTTTTTGCGGTCATGGGCCTGCTCAATCTCTGGGTGGCGTTCAGTTTTTCGACCGCCACCTGGGTCAACTTCAAGCTGTTCGGCGGCCTCGGCCTGATGCTGGTGTTTGTGATGGCGCAGGCCGTGTTCCTGAACAAACACGTCAAGGCCTGATGATGAGCCTTCCCATCGCGCCACTGCCCGTTCATGCCGCTCGCATTGAGGAACAATTGCGTGCCAGGCTACACCCAACCCGCCTCGAAGTGATCGACGAAAGCGCCGCGCATGCAGGCCACTCGGGTGCCAACGTCCAGGGCTTTGGCAGTCATTTTCGTGTGCGTATTGCCAGTCCCGCTTTTGCGGGCAAAAGCCGCGTAGCGCGCCACCGGCTTGTGTATGATGCACTGCAAAATTTCATTGATGAAGGCCTGCATGCGCTGGCCATTGAAATCATGGAAACACCCTGATTTGCTGCCCGTACCGGCAACAAAACCCCTTCGATCCCCAAGGAAAACCATGAAAAAGACCCTTTTACTGGCTGGTGTTCTCAGCGGCCTGATGGTCGTGGGCGCGACCGGCGCTTTTGCGCAGAACGTCGCCATCGTCAACGGCAAGGCCGTTCCCAACGCCCGCGTCGATGCGCTGGCGCTGCAGTTGTCGCGCTCCGGCCGTCCGGTCACGCCAGAGATGCAAGGCCAGATCCGTGAGGAAGTCATTGCCCGCGAAGTCTTCATGCAGGAAGCCGAGAAGCTGGGCCTGTCGGCCACCGACGACTTCAAGACGCAGATGGAACTGGCCCGCCAGGCCATTTTGATCCGCGAGTTGTTCGCCGATTACCAGAAGAAAAACCCCGTTACCGACGCCGAACTCAAGGGCGAGTACGACAAGTTTGTCGCAGCCAACGGTGGCAAGGAATACAAGGCGCGCCACATCCTGGTGGAAAAGGAAGACGAAGCCAAGGCCATCATTGCCAGCCTGAAAAAAGGCGGCAAGTTTGAGGACATCGCCAGGAAGCAGTCCAAAGACCCCGGCTCCGGCGCCAACGGCGGCGACCTGGACTGGGCCAACCCGAGCAGCTACGTTCCCGAGTTCGCCCAGGCCATGGGCAAGCTCAACAAGGGCCAGCTGACGGACACGCCGGTGAAGACCCAGTTTGGATACCACATCATCCGCGTCGATGACATCCGCACCGCCAAACTGCCGCCTTTTGAAGAACTCAAGCCGCAAATCGCCCAGCAGATGCAGCAGCAAAAGCTGGCAGCCTTCCAGCAGGGCTTGCGCGAAAAAGCCAAGGTGGAGTGATCCCCGGTCGGACAACGCGGAACTGGCGAAGCCCTTCCAAAAAAAAGCGCGGCATGTCCGCGCTTTTTTGTCGCTGCAATAACGAGGTCGGCTCGCGAAACGGAAAATCACATCCCAGTGCGAAGCGCTTGCACCCCTTGCAGCGACGCAATCAGCGGGCAGGAAACGTTCCCCTTTGTTGCATGGCAGGCGCGCACCAGCTCGGATAGCGCGGCCTCCATACGCGCCAAGTCCGCCTGTTTCGCACGTACATCCTTGAGTTTGTGCTCGGCCAGACGCCCGGCTTCTGCGCAGTGCGTGCCATCCTCCAGGCGCAGCAGCTCGGCGATCTCGTCCAGGCTGAAACCCAGCCGTTGCGCCGATTTCACGAAGCGCACCCGCGCCACAGCCGTCTCACCATACCGGCGAATGCCGCCATAAGGCTTGTCCGGCTCCGGCAACAAGCCCTTGCGCTGATAGAACCGGATGGTCTCCACATTGACCTCGGCCGCCTTGGCGAAAACGCCAATGGTCAGATTTTCCAAATTTGTTTCCATAAGACTTGACTCCGTACTTAGCTACGGTAATAAGCTTAGGGCATTCAACAAGGAAAGGGAAAATCATGGGCCTCATCACCCGCATCGGCGACAAGTCTGGCGCGCTTGGAAGTATCGTTTCAGCCATGGCTTGCGGTGCCTGCTTTCCTGCCATCGCCAGCTTGGGGGCCGCCATCGGGCTCGGATTTTTAAGCCAGTATGAAGGCATTTTTATCACCAGATTGTTGCCATTTTTTGCAGCCCTTGCGCTGCTGGCCAATGCACTGGGTTACCTGAGCCACAAGCAGTGGTACCGCAGTGCACTGGGCATGGTCGGCCCCTTGATTGTGCTGACAACCGCCTTGTTTCTCATTGGAAATTGGTGGACAGAGCGACTGCTCTACACCGGCTTTGCGTTCATGATTGCGGTGTCCGTTTGGGACTTGATCGCGCCAGCAAACCGCCACTGCCCATCGGGCGCCGGCGAACTGCCGCCCACACGGTGATAGCAGACATGCATATTGCCATTATCGGCAGCGGCGGAGCCGCGATGGCAGCAGCGCTCAAAGCCGTGGAGCTTGGTGCGCGCGTCTCGCTCATCGAGCGCGGCACCATCGGCGGTACCTGCGTCAACGTTGGCTGTGTGCCATCGAAGATCATGATCCGCGCCGCGCATATCGCCCATTTGCGACGGGAAAGTCCGTTCGATGGTGGCATCGCGGCGACCGAGCCGGCGATTGACCGCGCACAACTGCTGGCCCAGCAGCAGGCGCGCGTTGATGAACTGCGGCACGCCAAGTACGAAGGCATCCTGGACGGCAATCCAGCCATCATCGTACTGCACGGCGACGCCCGTTTCAAGGACGACCACACCCTGATCGTCCGCCTGAACGAAGGCGGCGAGCACACGGTAGCGTTCGACCGCTGCCTGATTGCCACCGGAGCCCGTCCAGCCGTGCCGCCGATCCCTGGCCTGAAAGAGACACCGTACTGGACCTCGACCGAAGCCTTGGTGAGTGCTTCGATTCCACCCCGGCTCGCGGTGATCGGCTCGTCGGTAGTAGCCCTGGAACTGGCCCAAGCCTTCGCCCGGCTGGGCAGCCATGTGACGATCCTGGCGCGCAGCACGCTGTTTTTCCGGGAAGACCCGGCCATCGGCGTGGCCGTCACGGCCGCCTTCCGCGCCGAGGGCATCGGAGTGCTGGACCATACCCAGGCCAGCCATGTCGCCTATGCGGACGATCAATTCACGCTCACCACGGGGCAGGGCGAGGTGCGCGCCGACAAGCTGCTGGTCGCGACTGGGCGAGCGCCCAACACGCGCGGCCTGGCGCCGGAAGCCGCGGGCGTCGCGGTCAATGCGCAAGGTGCCATCATCATCGACAAGGCGATGCGCACGAGCAGTCCGCATATCTACGCCGCCGGCGACTGCACCGACCAGCCGCAATTCGTCTATGTGGCGGCGGCGGCGGGCACCCGCGCCGCCATCAACATGACCGGCGGCGAAGCGACCCTCGATCTGACTGTCGTGCCGGCGGTGGTGTTCACCGACCCGCAGGTTGCTACCGTGGGCTACAGCGAAGCAGCGGCACATCGCGACGGCATCGCCACTGACAGCCGCACACTCGCGCTGGACAACGTGCCGCGAGCGCTCGTCAACTTCGACACGCGTGGGTTCATCAAATTGGTCGCCGAAGCGGGCTCCAGCCGGCTCATCGGCGTGCAGGCCGTGGCACCAGAAGCGGGCGAACTCATCCAGGCTGCGGCATTGGCCATCCGGGCGAGGATGACCGTGCAGGAGCTGGCCGACCAGTTGTTCCCGTACCTGACGATGGTCGAGGGGCTGAAGCTTGCGGCGCAGACTTTCAGCAAGGACGTGACGCAGCTGTCCTGCTGCGCGGGATAAGCTCGAAGACCATCACGATTACAGAAGTTGTCCCTGCTTCATGTGGACAAGTTTGTTGATGAGGCCCTCGAAAAGTGCGCAAAGCGAGGCGTGGCGCGGCCTGCGCCACGGTGCCTGCGTTTTAAGCGGCTAGACCACCCACTTGCGCGCATTGCGCCAGATGTCCATCCACGGGCTGGGCACGCTGCTGTCCAGCGGGGTCCAGCTCATCTGGATGTTGCGGAAGACGCGTTCCGGGTGCGGCATCAGCGCCGTGAAGCGCCCGTCGGCCGTGGTGACCGCCGTCAGGCCGCCTGCGCTGCCGTTGGGGTTGGCTGGATAAGCTTCGGTGGGCCGACCGTGGTTGTCGGTGAAACGCATCGCGGCAATCACGCTGGCCGCGTCGCCGCGTCCTCCGCGTGCCTTCTCGAAGTTGGCATAACCCTCGCCGTGCGCCACGGCAATCGGCAAGCGGTGTCCGGCCATGCCCGCAAAAAACAGGCTGGGTGAATCCAGCACTTCCACCTGGCTCAGGCGCGCCTCGAAACGTTCGCTGCGGTTGGTGGTGAAACGCGGCCAGGCCCCAGCGCCAGGAATGATGTTGGCAAGCTCGGCAAACATCTGGCAGCCGTTGCACACGCCCAGGCCGAAGGTGTCGGTTCGCCCGAAGAATGCCTGGAACTGCGCCGACAGCGGCGGGTTGAACGTGATGGAGCGGGCCCAGCCGATACCGGCGCCCAGGGTGTCGCCATAACTGAAGCCGCCGCAGGCCACCACGCCGGTGAAGTCGGCCAGTTGCGCGCGTCCGGTCTGCAGGTCGGTCATGTGCACGTCGAAAGCCTCGAAACCCGCCTGCGTGAAGGCGTAGGCCATCTCCACATGCGAGTTGACACCCTGCTCGCGCAGGATGGCGACCTTGGGACGCGTCAACATGAGTGCGGGGCTTGCTATCGATTCACTAGCTATCGGAGAAGGCTGAGAAAGGGCTGGAGACGTATTTGATGCCCAGTGGACATGCAACCCCGGGTCCAGAGGATCGCCGGCCGCCGCATGTTCGGCATCGGCGCAGGCCGGGTTGTCGCGCTGCTGGTTGATCTTCCAGCTCACGCTGTCCCAGACCTGGTGCAGGTTCTGCAGTTTGGCGCTGAACACGGCTTTGGTGTCGCGCCAGACCTGGACTTCGCCCTTGCCAACCTCCAGCGAGGCGTGTGGCGGGCGGGTCTTGCCGATGAAGTGGCTGAACTTCGATAGCCCGTGTTCGCGCAAAGTCTGCATGACCTTGTTGCGCACTTCGGTACGCACCTGGATGACGGCGCCCAGCTCTTCATTGAACAAGGCCTTCAGGGTGAGTTCTTCGCGCCGCGCGCCAACCTGTGACGCCCAGTTCTTGCTGTCGCCCGTGTCCATGCGGCTGTCGTGGATGCCGTCGCCCTCGACCAGCAGCATGTCGATGTTGAGCGACACGCCGACATGGCCGGCGAAGGCCATTTCGCACACAGTGGCAAACAGGCCGCCGTCGCTGCGGTCGTGGTAGGCCAGCAAGCTGCCCTGCTGGCGCAGGGCGTTGATCGCGTTCACCAGGTTGACCAGGTCTTGCGGCTCGTCGAGATCCGGCACCGCACCGTCTTCGAGTTCCAGCGTCTGCGCCAGGATGGAGCCGCCCATGCGGCTCTGGCCTTTGCCCAGATCGATCAGGATCAGCGTGGTATCGGCTTCTTCGGCGTTTAACTGCGGCGTGAGTGTGCCGCGCACGTCGGCCAGCGTGGCAAAGGCGCTGACAATAAGCGACACTGGCGAGGTGATTTTTTTGCTGGCGCCATCGTCGGACCAGACTGTCCGCATGGACAGGGAATCCTTGCCAACCGGAATCGACACACCCAGCGCCGGGCACAGTTCCATGCCGACGGCCTTGACGGTCTCGTACAGCGCAGCGTCCTGGCCAGGCTCACCGCAGGCGGCCATCCAGTTGGCGGACAGCTTGACGCGCGGCAAGTCAATCGGCGCGGCCAGCAGGTTGGTAATGGCCTCGGCGACCGCCATGCGGCCCGAGGCTGCAGCATTGACGGCGGCCAGCGGCGTGCGTTCGCCCATGCTCATGGCTTCACCGGCAAAACCGGCGTAGTCGGCCAGCGTCACGGCGCAGTCGGCCACCGGCACCTGCCAGGGGCCCACCATCTGGTCGCGGTGCGTCAGGCCACCGACGGTGCGATCACCGATGGTGATCAGGAAACGCTTGGACGCCACGGTCGGGTGACTCAGCACGGCAATCGCGCTTTTCTGCAGGTCTACGCCGGTCAGGTTGATGGGTTTGATCGCCTGCTTGACGCTTTTCACGTCGCGGTGCATCTTGGGCGGCTTGCCCAGAAGCACATTCATGGGCATGTTGACTGGGGCCCCCACGCTCCCCACTGCGTGTGGTTCGCTGCCCCCCGGGGGGGCCGCTGCGCCTGCGGCCCGGCTAAGCCGGTTCCGCGGCCCCGGCTGGTAGAAAAGGCCTGCGTTCGATTCATCTGTGACGATCAGGTCCCTTTCCTCCGTCGCCACACCAATCACAGCAAACGGGCAGCGCTCACGCGCGCAGAAAGCTTCAAACTGCGCCAGCGATTCCGGCGCTATCGCCATCACATAACGCTCCTGGCTTTCGTTGCTCCAGATTTCCTTCGGAGAAAGGCCGCTTTCTTCCAGCGGTACGGCGCGCAGGTCGAAACGCGCGCCGCGGCCGGCGTCGTTGACCAGTTCAGGGAAGGCGTTGGACAGGCCACCAGCGCCCACGTCATGGATCGCCAGGATCGGGTTGTCGGTGCCGAGCTGGGCGCACTGGTTGATGACTTCCTGGGCACGGCGCTCGATCTCGGGGTTGCCGCGTTGCACCGAATCAAAATCGAGCTGTGCCGCATTCGCGCCCGATGCCATGGAACTGGCCGCGCTGCCGCCCATGCCGATGCGCATGCCGGGGCCGCCGAGCTGAATCAGCAAGGTGCCGGCCGGAAACAGGATTTTCTTCGTCAGCTCGGCAGCGATGGTGCCGACACCGCCGGCGATCATGATGGGCTTGTGGTAACCCCAGCGCTGGCCGCCGACCGTCTGCTCGTACTCACGGAAGTAGCCGGCCAGATTGGGCCGGCCGAACTCGTTGTTGAAGGCCGCGCCGCCCAGCGGGCCCTCCGTCATGATCTGCAGCGGGCTGGCGATGTGGCCGGGTTTGCCGAAATCGCCATCGAACAGCCGTGACACGGTGAACCCGGTCAGGCCCGCCTTGGGCCGGGAGCCGCGGCCGGTGGCGCCTTCGTCGCGGATCTCGCCGCCGGCGCCGGTGGAGGCGCCTGGAAAGGGAGAAATCGCCGTCGGATGGTTGTGCGTCTCGACCTTCATCAGCACATGGGTGAGCACCCTTGAGGCGCTATAACTTTGATAGCTGGTTGCGCCGGACTGACGAGGGCTGGAGGCCGATTTTGCATAAAATTTCTGGGCCATGCCGCCTTCCATGACCGAGGCGTTGTCCGTATAAGCCACCACCGTGTGCTGGGGGTTCAGCTTTTCGGTGTTGCGGATCATCGCGAACAGGCTTCTGTCCTGCGCCACGCCGTCGATGGTGAAGTCGGCGTTGAAAATCTTGTGGCGGCAGTGTTCGCTGTTGGCCTGGGCAAACATCATCAGCTCGACGTCGGTCGGGTTGCGCTGGAGCTGGGTGAAGGCATTCACCAGATAGTCGATCTCGTCTGCGGCCAGCGCCAGGCCAAACTCGCTGTTGGCGGTCTCCAGCGCGCCTTTTCCGCCTGCCAGCACGTCAATCGTCTGCAGGGCTGCACCCTGCAGCTCGGTGAACAGGCCGACGGCCTGGGCCCGGTCGGCCATCACGCTTTCAGTCATCCGGTCATGCAGCAGCGCCGCAACCTCCGCGTGCTGGGCGTCGCTCAACGCCCCCTTGCTGAAAAAACCTGACTTCAGGTTCAACCGGTACTCGGTAATGCGTTCGATGCGCTTGACCGCCAGCCCGCAGTTATGGGCGATGTCAGTGGCCTTGGAGGCCCAAGGCGAAACCGTGCCGAAACGCGGCGAAACAATGACAACCAGGCCGTCACTCCCGCCGGCAACATCTGGAGCAGGCTCGCCATAACTGAGCAGCGCGGCGAGACAGCTCCTGAGCTCGTCGTCCGGCGGAGCCTCAGTGGCCACCAGGTGCACAAAACGGGCGCTGAGACCGTTGACAGGAGGCGCTATGGCTTGCAGGCGCGGGAGAAGTTGCTGGACGCGGAAGTCGCTGAGGGCGCTGATCCCGGCGGGTTCACCCTCGAAAGTCGTCAGATGCAGGGTCACGGTGGCGGTGGCCTTGTTGGTTGTCGGCCGGTGTCGGGACCTGCCAGGGGTTTGACAGCGCTGCAGGCCTGCCGGGTACGTGTTAACCCTCAATTTTATCAGCGATGGCTGCGCTTTCTGCCCTCGCGAGGCTCAAGTGCGATAATCGTGTTATGAGTATTACGTACAAAGATGCGGCGGGCATCGAAGGCATGCGCGTCGCCTGCATACTGGCGTCCGAGGTGCTGGACTACCTCACCCCCTTCATGAAAGCCGGTGTCACCACGCGCGAAATCGACAAGCTGGCCAATGACTACATGGTCAATGTGCAGGGCACGGTGTCGGCCACACTGGGCTACCAGCCATCGGGCTACCCGCCCTACCCGGCCTCGCTGTGCACTTCGCTGAACCACGTGGTCTGCCACGGCATTCCGAATGACAAGCCCCTGAAAAAAGGTGACATCATGAACATTGATGTCACCGTGATTACCAAGGATGGCTGGTTCGGCGACAACAGCCGCATGTACCTGATCGGCGACGTATCCATCGCCGCCAAGCGCCTGTGCAGGGTCACTTTCGAGGCGATGTGGCAGGGCATCATGCGCGTCAAGCCGGGTGTGCGGCTCGGCGACATTGGTTTTGCCATCCAGACATTTGCCGAAAAACAGGGTTTTTCGGTGGTGCGAGAGTTCTGCGGCCACGGCATCGGCCAGCGCTTCCATGAAGAACCGCAGGTGCTGCATTACGGCCGCCCCGGGACGCTGGAGCTGCTCACGCCAGGCATGACCTTCACGATAGAACCCATGATCAACGCCGGCAAACGCGATATCAAGGACGGCCCGGAAAAAGATGGCTGGACCATCGTGACGCGCGACCACTCCCTCTCGGCCCAATGGGAGCACACCGTTTTGGTGACCGAAACCGGTTACGAGGTATTGACCCTCTCGGCCGGCAGCCCGGCCACGCCCGATTTTGTCGCGGCCTGGCATGCGGCCGCACCAGCAGCAGCGACGCTCACTGCCGACTCCGCCGCCTGAGGCCGCCCGGCCAGCACCCCCGCTTGCCGCAGATGCTTTCCGCGCTGCCCTCCCCGTCTGCCGTGGCCGAGTCAGCCCGATTGCGTGAGCAGTACCGGGCCGGCAAAAACGCGTTGCTGGCCTCGCTGGCCGGCAGTGGCTCCTCGACGCGCGGTATCCACAGCCTGCTGCGCCGTCTGAGCAGGCACACCGATACGACCTTGCGCCAGCTCTGGCAACGCGCCGGTTTCCCGGCCGGTTGTGCGCTGGTGGCTGTCGGCGGCTTCGGTCGCGGCGAGTTGTTCCCGCATTCGGACGTTGACGTGCTGCTGTTGCTGCCCGACGACTCGCAGCTCGATGGCAACTCGCCGCTGAAAGGCAAGGTTGAAAGCTTCATAGGCACCTGCTGGGACAGCGGGCTGGAAATCGGGTCCAGCGTGCGTACCGTCCGTGATTGCGCCGAGGAAGCCGCCAAGGACGTGACCGTGCAGACCTCGCTGCTGGAAGCACGCTTGGTGGCCGGCTCCAAGAACATCTTCACGGCCTTGATCGCGCAGCTTGACGTTGCGCTCGATCCGCAGGCGTTTTTTGTGGCAAAGACGCTGGAGATGCGCCAGCGCCACAACAAGTTCGAAAACACACCTTACGCGCTGGAACCCAACTGCAAGGAGTCCCCGGGCGGCCTGCGCGACCTGCAACTGGTGCTTTGGGTCGCGCGCGCCGCAGGGCTGGGCAAATCCTGGGACGAGCTGGCGCGCAACGGCCTGGCCACCGCCTTCGAAGTGCGCCAGATCAAGGCCAACGAGGCGCTGTTGAGCCTGATACGCGCACGCTTGCACCTGATCTCGGGGCGGCGTGAAGACCGCCTGGTGTTTGACCTGCAGACCGCCGTCGCCGAATCTTTCTCCTACGCGGCCCAAGCCGACGACGGCGGCAAGCTGCCGCGCCGCGCCAGCGAGGCGCTGATGAAGCGTTATTACTGGGCCGCCAAGGCGGTGACCCAGCTCAACCAGATTTTGCTGCTCAACATCGACGAACGGCTGAACCCGCACAACTGGCCGCTGCGCCCCATCAATGAACGGTTTTTTGACAAAGCCGGCATGATCGAGGTCGCCAGCGACGACCTGTACCAGCGCGAGCCGCACGCCATCCTCGAAACCTTTTTGCTGTTCCAGACCACGCCCGGACTCAAGGGCCTGTCCGCACGTACCTTGCGAGCGTTGTACAACACACGCAGCATCATGAACGCCGGCTTCCGGCGCGACCCGGTCAACCGCGCCACGTTCCGGCAGATCCTTCAGCAGCCTACAGGCATCACCCATGCCATGCGCCTTATGAACCAGACCTCGGTGCTGGGGCGTTATTTGTGGGTGTTCCGCAAGATCGTCGGCCAGATGCAGCACGACCTGTTCCACGTCTACACGGTGGACCAGCACATCCTGATGGTGCTACGCAATGTGCGGCGCTTTTTCATGGCCGAACATGCGCATGAATATCCCTCGTGCTCGCAACTGGCCGCTGGCTGGGACAAGCCCTGGATTCTTTACATCGCCGCGCTGTTTCACGACATCGCCAAGGGGCGCGGCGGCGATCATTCCGAGCTCGGCTGCCTCGATGTCCGCGTGTTCTGCCGTCAGCACGGCATTCCTGCCGAGGACGCCAAATTGATTGAATTCCTTGTCGGCGAGCATCTGACCATGAGCCGCATCGCGCAAAAAGAAGACCTGAGCGACCCGGAGGTGATTGCCGCCTTTGCGGGGCGCGTTGGCAACGAGCGCTACCTGACGGCGCTGTACCTGCTGACGGTGGCCGACATACGCGGCACCAGCCCCAAAGTCTGGAACGCCTGGAAAGGCAAGCTGCTCGAAGACCTGTACCGCTACACCCTGCGCGTGCTGGGCGGCCGCGCGCCCGACGCCGGCGCCGAAGTCGAGGCACGCAAACGCGAGGCGCTGGCCATGCTGGCCCTGCACGCCGAGCCGTTTGAAGCGCACAAGCCGCTGTGGGGCACGCTGGACGTCAGTTATTTCATGCGCCATGAGGCCGGCGATATCGCCTGGCATGCGCGTCACCTGTCGCGTCACGTCGGCACGGCCACATGTGTGGTGCGAGCGCGCCGCTCGGCCGCCGGCGAAGGCATGCAGGTGCTGGTCTACACACCCGACGCGCCCGACTTGTTTGCCCGCATCTGCGGATACTTTGAGGAAGCCGGCTTCAGCATTCTTGACGCCAAGGTGCATACCGCCAAGCCCTACAAGGGTTCGCCCGGTTATGCGCTGGATACCTTCCAGGTCGTCAGCCCGACGTTGGCCGACCACTACCGCGAACTGGTGGCCATGGTCGAGGCCGACCTCGACCGCACGATTGAGGAAAACAACCCGCTGCCGCCGCCGGGCAAAGGCCGGGTGTCGCGCCGCGTCAAGAGCTTCCCGATTGCGCCGCGTGTGGACCTGCGGCCCGATGAAAAAGGCCAGCGCTGGCTGCTCAGTGTCTCGGCCAGCGACCGGGTCGGCCTGCTGTATTCGATTGCCCGTGTGCTGGCCCACCACCGCATCAACCTGCAGCTCGCCAAGGTCACCACCCTGGGCGAGCGCGTGGAAGACACTTTTCTGATCGACGGACCTGAACTGCAGCAAAACAAGGCGCAAATCGCCATCGAGACTGAGCTGCTTGAGACGCTGGCTTCGTGAATGTCTCGCCTTGACACAGGGTCACCCTCTATGGGTTTTTTCTGCAGATCGCCTAACATGATGCTTTCTCCGGGCATGTCGCCTCCCGCTTGCCCACCCCCAGCTAGGGCTTTGCCTTTTGGCCTGGCAGTCAGCCGCGTGTCTTGCGCCCCACTAAAGAGGAGCCCCCATGATGATCAACATGTTGCTCCGCCTGTCGGCAGGCATCGACTGACTGAACCGGAAAATAGGACGCAGCTGTGTCTGGTTAATCGTTGCGTCAATTTTTATCAGTGCCGGAAACGCCTGGACCCGCAAGCTGTTCGATGCCAGCTCCAACGCCTGGCTTGAAATTCAGTGGTATTTGTTCGCCGCAGCGTTTCTGGGTGCTGCAGCTTACACCCTGCTGGTCAAGGAACATGTCAGGATTGATGCACTGTCCCAGCACTTCTCCGAGCGCACCCGTGCCTGGGTCGACCTGCTGGCCTTCATAGCCTTGGTGATTCCGGTGTGCCTGCTGCTGGTGTTTCTGGGCAGCGAGTTTTCTACCGGGCCTGGGTCTTGGGAGAAATGTCCTACAACGCCGGCGGGCTGATCCGCTGGCCGGTGTACCTGTGCATTCCGGTTGGTTTCTCCCTGCTGACCCTGCAGGTCCTCTCCGAGGCCATCAAGCGCCTGGCCTACCTCACCGGGCGCAGGGACGCGCCCCTGAGCTCCGAGGCGGACCTGCCGCCGTTTGTCTTCCGTGGAGCATCCACGGGAGAGTCCTCATGACCGCGTGGATCATGCTCAACATGGCGCCCATCATGTTTGGCTGCCTCGCGCTGTTCCTCATCAGCGGTATTCGTGTGGCATTTGCGCTGGCCTCCTGCGGGCTGGTTTTCGGATTCGTCGGCATCGAGCTTGGCATGCTGCCGCCCAGCCTGGTGCAGGCCTTGCCCTTGCGGGTGCTGGGCATCATGTCCAACAAAACCCTGCTGGCCATCCCTTTCTTCACCTTCATGGGCCTCGTCCTGCAGCGCTCAGGCATGGCCGAAGACCTTCTGGAGACCGTGGGGCAGGTGTTCGGCGCCATGCGCGGCGGCCTTGCGCTGGCTGTTGTCCTGGTGGGCTCGCTGCTGGCGGCAACCACCGGCGTGGTTGCAGCTTCCATCATTGCCATGGGCCTGATTTCCATGCCTATCATGCTGCGATATGGCTACGACCGGCGTATTGCAAGCGGGGTGATCACCGCGGCCGGGAGCCTGGCGCAGGTCGTGCCACCGTCGCTGGTGCTGATCGTCATGGCAGACCAGCTGGGCCGCAGCGTCGGCGACATGTATGCCGGCGCCCTGCTGCCGGCGCTGATGCTGATCGGCGCGTATGTCGCACTGGTCGTGGTGCTGGCCGATACCGTGTTCGGGACCCGCTGGCTGTCCCGGATTGCGCGGCGCGTCGCCTTTGTGCTCATCCCACCCCTGCTGCTGATTTTTCTGGTGCTGGGCACGATTTTCCTCGGGATAGCGACACCGACCGAGGGCGGCGCCATGGGTGCCGTCGGCGCCCTGCTGCTTGCCGTCGCGCGCAAACGCCTGGACATCAATCAAGCCATGGATGCCCTTCCGGCAACGACCAAACTTGCCGCCTTCGTCGTGTTCATTCTGCTCGGCGCCACGGTTTTCAGCCTGACCTTCCAGGCCGTGGACGGCAATGTCTGGGTGGAGCACCTGTTCGACAAGCTGCCTGGAGGCAGCACCGGCTTCCTGATCGCCGTAACCGTCCTGGTATTTGTGCTCGGGTTCTTGCTGGACTTTTTCGAAATTGCATTTATCTTGCTGCCCCTGCTGGCGCCGATTGCCACCAAGCTCGACATCGATCTGATCTGGTTTGGCGTGCTGGTCGGCATCAATCTGCAAACTTCATTTCTGACCCCGCCTTTCGGATTCGCCCTCTTTTACCTGCGCAGCGTGGCCCCCTCGGAGGACTACACCGATGCGGAAACAGGCCAGCCTGTTGCCCGCGTGACGACGGGCCAGATCTACGCAGGCACCCTGCCCTTTATCGCGATTCAGGGGGTGCTGCTCGCTCTGATCATCGCGTTTCCCCAGATCGTGATTGGCGATAAGGCGAATGCAGCCAAAAACAAGCCGAAGCAGGGCGTCGTCTCTGAACGGATGCTGGACATGGCACCCGGTGGCGAGTACCAGACCGGTCCCGCACTGGACATGAACGCGCTTTTCGGCCTGGAGCCCGAGCCACCGACACCGACACCGACACCGACACCGCCCTCTGAGTCAACGCCAGAGCCGGTTGACAAAAAGTAGAAGAATATCTATAATAATCAACATCTTAAATAACTTATGTTATGTAAAACATCAATATAGCTGCGCCCTCCACGGGGGCACACGCTGTCCCCGTTACCCATGCCACAGGAGGTCGCTATGAAGAGTCGCTACACAGAAATCATGTCGGGAGAGGAAACCCTGAGGCATTCGCTGGCTTCGGCACCCGACCGCCGCCCCCTGGCCAGACGCGTCTTCTTCAAGCCGGACAGCCATGAGCTGGAGGCGGAATTTTTGCCCCTGATTCAGGCGCATGCCGAGTACCTCCGCGAAAATCCAGACCGCTTTGCCGTGGTCTCCGGACATACCTGGGGCACAGGCAGCCAGCGTTATTGCTGGCTGATCGGCGAGCGACGCAGCCGTGCCGTGGCACGCGCCTTGGTGCGGGCCGGCGCACGCCCCAGCCAGATCGCCGGACACAGCAAGGGATCATCAACCCCGGTGGTCGACGAAGGCAGCAAGGCGTCCTTGTACCGGCGCCGCGCCAACATTGAATATTGCTCGGCCGAGGAATTGGCGGCAAAATTGCTTCCTAAACCGGGCGCACCCAAGTGGTGGAAGGCTGTCCTGGGGCCAGAATCAACGGTGCGGGAACGCGAGACGGCCTGAAGCAGCTTGAGGTGAGGGCCTCACTACGGCGGGCATGCTTCAAACGCCAGTGCCCCCTGCCCTGAATCATGTGAAGCCTCAATCGTCGGACGCGTCCAGGCCTGGAAACAACACGTCGGTAAAACCAAACTGCGTGAAGTCACGGATGCGCATGGGGTAGAGCTTGCCCACCAGGTGGTCGCACTCGTGTTGCACCACCCGCGCATGAAAGCCGTCCACCGTCCGGTCTATCGGGTCGCCGTAGGGGTCAAAGCCGGTGTAGCGGATGGCCGACCAGCGCGGCACCAGCCCGCGCAGTCCGGGCACCGAGAGGCAGCCTTCCCAGCCGTTTTCCTCTTCACTCGACAGCGGCGTGATGACTGGATTCAACAGCACCGTGCGCGGCACCAGCGGCGCGTCCGGGTAACGCGGATTAACCGCGTCTGTCCCGAAAATCACCAATTGCAGGTCCACGCCGATCTGAGGCGCGGCCAGACCAGCACCGTTGACCGAGCGCATGGTCTCAAACATGTCAGACACCAGCAAATGAATGTCGTCGGTGTCAAATTCTGTGACGGGCGGCGCAATGCGCAGCAGGCGCGGATCGCCCATTTTGAGAATGTCGCGGATGGTCATGGTGCAGGTTGGCGTGTCGCTAAAACTGCAAGCATACAGAGCCTGCGCGCCCCACGCGGCAAAATGGGGCATGGCTGACAACTCTGGCCCCGCGCCTTCCCCGCCCACGGCGCCTGTACGCTGGCTGCTGATCAGCCTGGCGGTCATCAGCCTGTTTCTGGGCGTCGTCGGCCTGTTCCTGCCGGTGTTGCCGACCGTGCCCTTCATCCTGCTGTCAGCCTGGGCTGCCGCCCGCAGTTCGCCACGTCTGCTGGCCTTGCTGGAGGGCCACAGCGCTTTCGGCCCCATGTTGACCGAGTGGCGGCGCGGCGGCGTGGTGCGCCGGCGCGCCAAGTGGGCGGCGACCCTGACCATGAGCGGCAGCGCCCTGATCATGCTGAGGACCCTGCCGAAGCGCTGGATGGCGCTGGTGGTGATTGGCGTCATGGCCTGCGTGCTGGTCTGGCTGTGGCGGCGGCCGGAGAAGCTGCCCGATGCCGTCCCGCCGGCTGCCTGAAAAAGATCAGCCCGCAGGCGCTTGCAGCAACAGCAGCAGGCCAGCCTCGTCAATCACCGTGATGCCCAGTTCTCGCGCCTTGGTGAGTTTGCTGCCGGCCTCTAGCCCCGCCACTACGTAGTCAGTCTTCTTGCTGACCGATCCAGCCACCTTGCCGCCAGCCGCTTCCACCCGGTCTTTGGCCTCGTCCCGGCTTAGCGTGGGCAGGGTGCCGGTGACGACAAAGGTTTTGCCCGACAAAGGCTGCGGCGCACGTGCAGCAGGTTCGCCTTCTGTCCAGGTCACCCCGCAGGCCCGCAACTGCTCGACGACTTCGCGGTTGTGCGGCTGGTCGAAGAAGGTGCGGAGGCTGGTGGCCACGATGGGGCCGACGTCATTGACTTCCAGCAACTGGGGCTCAGGCGCGTCCATGATGGCGTCCAGCTTGCCGAAATGGCGCGCCAGTTCCTTGGCCGTGGCCTCGCCCACATGGCGTATGCCCAGGCCGAACAGGAAGCGCGGCAAGGTGGTTGATTTGGACTTTTCCAGCGCCTGCAGCAGGTTTTGCGCGGACTTGTCGGCCATGCGCTCCAGCCCGGCCAGCGCTCTCAGGCCCAGCTTGTAGAGGTCCGGCAAGGTGCGGATGATGTTGGCGTCGACCATTTGCTCGACCAGTTTGTCGCCCAGTCCTTCGACCTCGACCGCGCGCCGGTGCGCGTAGTGCAGGATGGCTTCCTTGCGCTGGGCACCGCAGAACAGGCCGCCAGTGCAGCGATAGTCGGCTTCGCCCTCTTCCCGCACGGCGTCCGAGCCGCAGACCGGGCAGGTGTGCGGCATGGTGAATTGCGGCGCATCCTTGACGCGTTTGTCGGCCAGCACGCTGACCACTTCCGGAATCACGTCGCCGGCACGGCGCACGATGACGGTGTCGCCGACCCGCACGTCCTTGCGGCGGGCTTCGTCCTCGTTGTGCAGGGTGGCGTTGGTCACCGTGACGCCGCCGACAAACACCGGCGCAAGTTTGGCCACCGGCGTGAGTTTGCCGGTGCGGCCGACCTGCACCTCGATCGCCAGCACGGTGGTCATCTGCTCCTGGGCCGGGTATTTGTGCGCCACCGCCCAGCGAGGCTCACGCGTGACAAAACCGAGCTTCTTCTGCAACGCCAAGCTGTTGACCTTGTAGACCACACCGTCGATGTCGTAGGGCAACTGGTCACGTTCGCGCGCGATCTTCTGGTGAAATGCTATCAACTCAGCAGCACCTTGCGCAGTCTGCGTTAGGGCTGCCACCGGAAAACCCCATGATTTCAGGGCCAGCAGCATCTGAAAGTGCGTTTCGAACAGCGGCCCGCCATCGTCCTTCGGCGTGACCTCGCCCAGGCCATAGGCAAAAAAGCTCAGCGGGCGCTGGGCAGCGATGCCCGGGTCCAGCTGGCGCACCGCGCCAGCGGCGGCGTTGCGTGGGTTGACGAAGGTCTTTTCGTTTTTGGCGCCCTGGGCGATTTTTTCACGCTGCTTTTCGTTGAGCGATTCGAAGTCATCGCGGCGCATGTAGACCTCGCCGCGTACCTCGAGCACGGGAGGCGGGAACATGGCCCCCACGCTCGCCATTTCATGTGCTTCGCTGCCACCCGCGGGGGCTAGCCTTGCTCGGGGCGGCCCGTCGCTGCGGCTCGGCAGGCGCAGAGGGATTTGTCGGATGGTGCGAATGTTCTGGGTCACGTCCTCGCCGACCTCGCCGTCGCCGCGGGTCGCCGCTTGCACCAGCACCCCGTTCTCATAACGCAGATTCATGGCCAGGCCGTCGAACTTCAGCTCGGCCACATATTCCACGGGCGGGTCGGATTCGGTCAGGCGCAGTTCCTTGCGCACCCGGGTGTCGAAGTTGCGTGCGCCTGTGGCTTCGGTGTCGGTCTCGGTGCGTATGCTGAGCATGGCCACAGCATGGCGCACGCTGTCGAACTGGTCCAGCGGCCTGCCGCCGACGCGCAATGTCGGGGAATCCGGGCTGGCCAGTTCCGGGTGCGCGGCCTCCAGCGCCTGCAATTCCTGGAACAGCCGGTCGTACTCGGCGTCCGGAATGCTGGGTTCATCGAGTACGTAATAACGATGGGCGTGCTGGTGCAGCTCGGTGCGTAACTCGGCGATACGTCCGGCAGGCGATGGCCCTTGCGCTGCAAACAGGTCAGGGGTGGCCATGCGAAAGAAACAGCAGGTTCAGGAAAAAAGCCGCCGGCCCAGCGCAGAGCCGGCCGGCATGTCGCGTTCTTCCAGCGTGTTGTAGAGCTGCTCCAGATCGGCGTGGATGGCTTCCATGGCTTCCGGCCGGATCGGCTGGCCCTGGTCATCGATGATCACGCCGTCCATGCTCGCAGCCAGCGCAATGGCTACCTCGCACATGCGCTCAAAAGGCTGCTCAACCCGCAGAACCTGCGGTACATCCAGCGACAGGGTCAGTTCACGCAAAGCGGTTTGTTCCGGGTCTTCGGCCATCGCGGCCTGGGTGTCGAAAGACAGACCCAGCACGGGCGGTGCGTACTGACCGGACTGGGTGGCTGGCAGCACCATGCGACCCGGTATGGAACCGGCGACAAAACCCAGTTTGGCCGCATGCTGGTGCAGATACCCAGGACTCCAGGCCGTGTGTTTGGCGCGCAGCGTGAACCCCAGCTGGGCGTCGTGGGTGCCGGCAAAGTTGTCCAGCTCGCGCGCGCGCGCCACCTCGTCCATCATGTCGGGGAACTCAGGCTGGCCGTCCAACGCGTCGGCAAAGGCCTGGGCCTTCATCACAAACTCCGAAAACTCGATCTGGTTCAGCGCGCCGGTGCGGTTGGCCAGCTGCACGCCGGCCTGGAAGGCGCTGTAGCGTTGACCTGCAGCCGGGGTTTCCCAGGCGCGAGTGGCCAGGCTCAGGCCTTCAATGGCGAATGGCTTGCTGCCCGCGCGGCGCGAGCCAGGCATGGCGGCCAGTGCGGCGTCACCGGACACTACCGAGTCGACGAGGATGGGCGCGATGACGTCGATCAGCGCATCCAGCCCGGGTTTCTTTTCGGGAACGGTCAGCGCCGTGAGTGCCGCGTCGAGGCTGGCCTCGGGGTCAAACCCCGGCTCCTGCCGCTCTGACTCCAGTTGGGGACGGATGTCGCCGCCGGGCTCTGTAGGAGAGGGGGTGACCGAATCAGGCTCGGCCTGCCTGGGCGTATTTTTGCGCGCCGACCAGGCGCTGTGCGCCACCACGCCCGCAAGCACCAATCCCCCAACTATGGCCAAACTGATTTGTAAGGTACTCATCGGGTAGTTATAAATCATGCAGCTTCCGCGAAACCGAGCGCGGCTTCCATGTCGACGGCCACAATGCGAGAAACGCCCTGCTCCTGCATGGTCACGCCGATCAGTTGCTCGGCCATTTCCATGGCGATCTTGTTGTGGCTGATGAAGAGGAACTGCGTCTCCTTGCTCATGCTGGAGACCAGCTTGGCATACCGCTCGGTGTTGGCGTCGTCCAGCGGCGCATCGACCTCGTCGAGCAGGCAAAACGGCGCCGGATTGAGCTGGAAAATCGCAAACACCAGGGCGATCGCGGTCAGGGCTTTTTCGCCGCCCGACAGCAAATGGATGGTCTGGTTTTTTTTGCCAGGCGGCTGGGCCAGTACCTGCACACCGGCATCCAGGATTTCCTCGCCGGTCATCATGAGTTTGGCGTTGCCGCCGCCGAACAGGCGTGGGAACATCTCGCCAAAATGCCGGTTCACCGTCTCGAAAGTCGACGAAAGCAGGTCGCGTGTTTCGGCGTCGATCTTCCTGATCGCGTCTTCCAGCGTCATCATGGCTTCGTTCAGGTCGGCCGACTGGGCATCTAGGAACTGCTTGCGGTCGCGCGCGCTGCCGAGTTCGTCGAGCGCTGCCAGATTGACAGCGCCCAAGGACTGGATGTCGCGGTTGATGCGGTCGATCTCGCCCTGCAGGCCGCTCAGGCGCACATTGCCGGTCTGGATGGACGCTTCGACTGTGGCCAGGTCGGCCTGCGCGTCCGCCAGCAGCTGCGCGTACTGCTCAAAGCCCAGGCGCGCGGCCTGCTCCTTGAGCTGGAACTCGGTGATGCGCTGGCGCATCGGATCGAGCTCGCGTTCGAGTTGCAGGCGGCGCTCATCGCTGGCGCGCAGCTTGGTGGTCAGGTCGTCGTACTGGCTGCGCTTGCCGCCCAGGTCGGCCTCGCGCTCCAGCTTCACATTGAGCGCATCCTGCAGGCCGGCCTTGGCAGCGGCGTCGCTCAGGCGCGAAAGTTCTTCTTTGGCGCGTTCTTCCTCGCTGGCGATCGAGGCGGCCTGCTGCGCAGCGATGTCGATGGAGCGCGTCAGCTCGTCGCGGCGCGACGCCAGGCTGCGCAGCGCAAACTGCGCTTCCTGCGACTGGCGCTCCAGCGCACGTTGCTGCTCGCGTGATTCGTTCAGCTTGCGCTCGGCCTCAATGACGCGGTCGTCGAGCTGGGCGTGGCGCTCCTGGCTGTCGGCCAGCTGCATGTCGAGTTCTTCAAAACGCGCTTCGGCCGTGACCTTGCGCTCCTCCAGCTCATCCATCTGCGTGTTGATCTCTCCGAGATCGGCATTGATCTGCTGGCTGCGTGCCCGGGTCTGCTCGGCCAGTTGCGTCAGTCGCAAGACCTCGACCTGCAGCTCATGCCTACGGCTCTGGCCTTCGGCGGCCTCGCGGCGCGCCGTGGCCAGGCGCTGGGCCGCGTCGGCATACGCCGCTTCGGCGCGGATCAATGCACTGCGGGCCTCGTCGCTGATCAGCGCCTGTGCGCGCAACTGTTTTTCAAGGTTTTCGATTTCCTGGGCGCGGGCCAGCAAGCCGGCCTGCTCGGAGTCCTGGGCGTAAAAACTCACGCTGTGCTGCGTCACGGCGTGGCCGCTTCTGACATAAATCACTTCGCCGGCCTGCAGTTGCTGGCGCGCGGCCAGTGCCTCGTCCAGGCTGGCGGCGGTCAGACAGCCGTGCAGCCAGTCGCCGAGCAAGGCGGCCTGGCCGGCATCGCCCAGGCGCAGAAAATCGGCCAGCGGCTTCAGGCCGGTGCGCGGTGCCTGGGCTGGCGCAGCGCCGGATGGTGGTGAATAAAACGAAAGCTTGGCGGGCGGACCTTCTGTGTCATTGCGGCCGTCGGTGCCGGCAAAGCCGCGCACCATGTCCAGCCGGCTGACTTCGAGGGCGCCCAAACGCTCGCGCAGGGCGCCTTCCAGTGCATTTTCCCAGCCCTGCTCGATGTGGATGCGGCTCCACAGTCCCTGCAGGCCGTCCAGGCCATGCTTGGCCAGCCAGGGTTTGAGCTTGCCGTCGGTCTTGACTTTCTCCTGCAGTGCCTTGAGCGCTTCCATGCGCGCCGACAGGTCGGCCTGTTTGGCCGATTCGGTGTTGACGGCCTGCTGCTTGTTGCGGCGGTCCTCGTCCAATTGCGGCACGCTGTCGGTGAGTTCGTGCAGACGCGCCTCGACCATTTCCTGGTTTTCCTGCGCCGCGCCGAACTGCGTGTTGAGGTTGACCAAACGCGCTTCATCGGGTGCATTGAGCGCATTTTTGTCGGCGCTCAGGCGCTCGTGGCGCAGGCCCAGACTGCGCGACTGCTCTTCAATGTTGCGCTGGTCAGCGGCCAGCACCTGGATTTGCTGCTGTACCTGGCCCACGCTGGTGCGCTGCTCATTGGCTTCGGACTGCGCGGCGCGCAGGGCTTCTTCAAGCGCGGGCAACTGGCCAGCCTGGTCTTCGCTCTGCGCGGCCAGCAGTTCGGACTGCTCCTCGGCCTGCAGCGCCTGCGCGGCCAGGTTCTCGGTCTCCAGCGCGGCGGCGTCCTTGCGCGCGGCCCACTGCGCGGTCTGTTCTTTCAACTGTTGCAAGCGCTGCTCGACACGTTGCCGGCCCTCGACCACAAAACGGATCTCGGCCTCAAGCCGGCCAACTTCGGCGCTGGCTTCATAAAGCTTGCCCTGGGCCTGGTTGACCTGATCGCCGGCGGCGTAGTGCGCCTGGCGAATGGTCTCGAGGTCGGCCTCGATGTGGCGCAGGTCGGCAATGCGGCTTTCAAGGTCGTTGACCGATTTTTCGGCGTCAAGCTTGACCTTGGCCTGGTCGGCCTCGCTCTCGGCCCGCTTGAGAAACCAGAGCTGGTGCTGCTTGAGTGTGGCGTCGGCATGCAGGCTGTTGTAGCGCAGCGCAACTTCCGCCTGTTTTTCGAGTTTTTCGAGGTTGGCGTTGAGCTCGCGCAGGATGTCTTCAACGCGTGTCAGGTTCTCGCGTGTGTCGCTCAGGCGGTTGGCGGTTTCGCGCCGGCGTTCCTTGTACCTGGACACGCCGGCCGCTTCTTCCAGGAAGAGGCGCAGTTCTTCGGGCTTGGATTCAATGATGCGGCTGATGGTGCCCTGGCCGATGATGGCGTAGGCGCGCGGCCCCAGGCCGGTGCCCAGGAAAACGTCCTGCACGTCGCGGCGGCGCACAGGCTGGTTGTTGATGTAATAGCTGCTGGTGCCGTCACGCGTCAGCACGCGCTTGACGGCGATCTCGGCGAACTGGCCCCACTGGCCGCCAGCGCGGTGGTCGGCGTTGTCGAACACCAGCTCGACGCTGGAACGGCTAGCGGGTTTGCGCAGGTTGGTGCCGTTGAAGATCACGTCCTGCATGGACTCGCCGCGCAGCTCAGAGGCGCGGCTTTCGCCGAGCACCCAGCGCACGGCATCCATGATGTTGGACTTTCCGCAACCGTTGGGGCCGACCACGCCGACCAGCTGGCCTGGCAAGACAAAATTGGTCGGTTCAGCAAACGATTTGAACCCGGATAACTTGATCGAATTGAGACGCACGGCGGACCCTGTTTTTTTATTCGCGCTTTGAAGCTAACTTGTTGATTTATATG
>NZ_JBDNGU010000048.1:0-28966 GCF_041689105.1 Polaromonas sp.
CACCACGGCCGCCTGGCCGAAGAAGTTGGTGAACCAGATCAGGTTTTTCTGCTTTTTGATCAGCGTCAGGTAGTTGGCCAGCACGGTGGAAAAGCGGCTGTCCAGCTGCACGCGTTCGACCGCCTCGCCCTTGTCCAGCGCAATCGACTCGCTGTACTCGCGCACGCGCACCAGATGGTGGCGAAAGTCGGCCTCGTAACGCTGCTGCAGGAAGTTGAGCCGGATCTGCGGCCGCCCGATGTAGTGCGTGATGATGCTGCCCACCGTGCAATAAAGCACCGCCATCCAGACCATGAAACCCGGGATGTTGAAGCTGCTGCCGCCCAGGGTAAAGGCAAACGGCCCGGACAGGCTCCACAGGATGCCGACAAAACTCAGCAAGGTGACCACGGCGTTGAGCAGGCCCATGCTCAGCGAGATGGTGTAAGTGGTGAACAGGTTGAGGTCTTCCTGGATGCGCTGATCCGGGTTGTCGGGTGTCGCCGGCTGCTCGCCCGACGCTGTGTACCTGCCCAGCTCCATCTGGTAGAAGACATGGTTGGCCAGCCAGCGCTCCAGGTAGTGCGCGGTCATCCAGGCGCGCCAGCGGATCTCCAGCAGCTGCGTCAGGTAAAAGCGGTAAACCGCGATGATGATGAAGGCAAAAGCCAGGTAGGTGAAACGACCGAGCTGCTCCCAGAACACCGGCTGGTTTTTGTCCTGCACCGCGTCGTAGAAGACCCGGTTCCATTCATTGAGCAGCACCAGCATGTAGACCGCGGCCAGGTTCAGCAGCACGATGGCCAGCAGCAGGCCGCGCGCCTTCCATTTCTCCTCGGACTGGAAGTAAGGCCTGGTGAGCGCCCAGGTTTTACCGCAGAAGTCCTTGAACGCAGCGAACTTGCCGTGCGCAGCGGCGGCCGGGGTGGTCATGACCATGGGTGTTGTCCTTCTTGAACGGGGAGTGAGCGTCAGTGTAGTGCGGCCTCTGTCGCCTGAGTGAACGCTGGAGTAAGGCGATATGGCTACGATGGTTCCATGAACACTGCGACTTCATCCCCTCCCTCCCTCGACGGCAGCATTGACTGCAGCGTGCGCGGCTCCGTGCTGCTGATCGCCATCAACCGCCCGGCCAAACGCAACGGTTTCACGCCGAAGATGTTCCGTGAACTCGGCGAGGCCTACACGCGGCTGGACGATGACCCGGCGCTGCGCGTCGGCGTGCTGCATGCGGTCGGCGATCATTTCACCGCCGGGCTGGACCTGCCCACCATCGCGCCGCTGATGCAGCGCGGCGAAAAGGCGGTGCCTCTGGGGCTGGTCAATCCGCTCGATCTGGGTATGGAAGGTTACCGGCGCCGCAGCAAACCCATGGTGGTGGCGGTGCAGGGCATCACCTACACGCTGGGCATCGAGTTGATGCTGGCCGCCGACATCGTGGTGGCAGCAGATGATTGCCGATTCTCACAGCTCGAAGTCAAGCGCGGCATCATGGCGACCGGCGGGGCGACCCTGCGCATGGCAGAGCGGGCCGGCCTGGGCAACGCCCTGCTGCATCTGCTGACAGGCGACGAGTTCGGCAGCGCCGAAGCCCTGCGGCTGAACTTCGTGCAGAAGGTGGTGCCGGCCGCGCAGCTGCTTGATGAAACCCTGCGCATCGCCGAAGCCATTGCCGCCCAGGCGCCGCTGGCCGTGGTCGCGACGCGCAACAACGCGCTCAAGGCGGTGGAGCAGGGCCCGCTGGCCGCCATGCAGGACTTCATCACGGTGCAGCAAGGCCTGTCGCGCAGTGAAGACGCGGCTGAAGGTGTGCGCTCGTTTGTGGAAAAGCGGCCGGCGAAGTTTCAGGGCCGCTAGTGTGGTGTTGCATGCTTGATGGAACAAATAAAACCGGTGGATTTTTGCTCAGGGCTAGGCGCAAACCACAGCCATAGCCCGGCTATGGCGCGGATTTGCAACGACGCCCTGGGTGAAAAGACGCGGTTTTATGTTCCAGATAGCGTGCAAAACCACACTAGTTTGTCTGTCATCCCGGGCGTGACCCGGGATCCATGTCGTATGCACCACCGGCCTACGGGCTTGCTGACATGGATGGCAGATCAAGTCCGCCACGACAAGCCCGACTTGTCAGGAGAGCTGGTTCGACACACCGCTGACCACATGGCCCGAAGGCACATGCTGCGACGCTGAATCGACATGACCGGTCTGGTCGTCGAAGAAGAAATCCGGTTCGAACTCGCGCAGAAATTCGCCCTTGGGCAGGCCGCCCAAAAACATGGCTTCATCAACCTCAATGTTCCAGTCCATCAGGGTGCGGATGGCACGCTCATGCGCCGGGGCGCTGCGCGCCGTCACGAGCGCGGTGCGTATGCGCATGCGCGAGGTGCCGACCTGCTGCAGCCGGTGCAGCGCTTCGAGCAGCGGCTTGAAGGGGCCGGCCAGCAGCGGCTGCGCCGCCTTGTCGCGCTCATGCGCCTGGAAGGCCGACAGGCCCTGCGACTGGAACACGCGTTCGGCCTCGTCCGAAAAAATCACCGCGTCGCCGTCGAAGGCGATACGCACCTCGTTCGGGTGTTTGTCGCTGGCATGGGCTGAATGCGGGTAGACCTGCGCCGCAGGCACGCCGGCGGCCAGCGCGTCGCGCACGTCGCTCAAGTGGGCCGACAAAAACAGGTTGGCATGCAGCGGCTTGAGGTAGCGCCAGGGCGCCTCACCGCGGTTGAAGGTGCCGCGCTGGATGTTCAGGCCGTAGTGCTGGGCGGAGCGGAACACGCGCATACCCGAGACCGGGTCGTTGCGGGACAGGATGACGACCTCCACCCGCTGGGGCAGCGCAACGCCGGAGGCGCCCTCTTTACCAGCCAGGGCCGCGGAACCGGCTTCGCCGGGCCGCAGGCGCAGCGCCCCCTCGGGGGGCAGCGCAGTACGCGAAGCGACAAGCGTGGGGGCTAGAGGGTCGGGCGCATCGTTGAAGGCCAGCAGTTTTTTGACGAGTGAAAACGCCACACCGGGTTTGGCCGGCACGTCGAGCCGGTCCAGCTGCAGCTGCATGTAGGCCGCGTCTTTTTTGGCGCCGGGCGCGGGGGGCTGCCCCATGCCGTCCTCGAAAACGCGGTTTTCTTCCTCAAAGTCAAACAATGCGCGCGATGAAATCGCCACCACCAGTTGTCCGTCCAGATTGGCTGCCATGGGTTTACCTGTTTACTGCGGGAGTTGACCGCTGAAATGGACTGTTGTTTAACGATAGCTCAAGTGTGCGCCATTGTCCGCAAGCCAGGCCATCCAGCGGCCACTGGTCAGCGCGCGAAACCTGCCGGATGCCATGGGCGATCAGCTGCGTGGCGCGGATGATGCCGGCATGCGTGATCCACACCGCGTCGGCGGGGCCGGCCACGGCGTCGAAAGCGTCGCCTACGCGCGCCATCACCGCGCGCACGGTCTCGCCGTGGCCGCCCACTGCATGGCCGGCAAAGTCTGCGGTCCAGGCATCGAACTCGCCTTGGGCAATCGCGTCCCAGCGCCGCCCCTCCCAACTGCCGAAGTCCATTTCCCTCAGGCGGGCGTCGGTTCTAAGTATCAAATCAGGCCGCAGCCCTTGCAGAAACTGGGCAAGCTGCTCACATCTTTGTAGCGGCGAGGTGCTGACCCGGGCGCCTTGCGGCAGCAGCCGGGACAGGTCCAGGGCGCATTGGCGGGTGGCTTGCGGATCGGCCGGAACGTCCAGCGCACCGTAACACTGGCCGGGCGGCAGCAGCACCGGCGCGTGGCGCACCAGCCAGAGCCTCATGCCAGACCCAAGGCCAGCCCCAGGTAGAAAGCAATCTCGCAGACTTGCTGCGTCGCACCCAGGCAGTCACCCGTGAAACCGCCCAGACGGCGCGTGAACAGCCGACCCATCCACAGCAGCGCAATCACGGAAAAGCTGAGGGATGCTATCAAAGCAGTAGCGTTCAACGCATAGCTGACGAGGGCTAGAGCCATAAAACACCATAAAAATGCGACCCCCAGGCTGCTCAGACTGATCTGGTCGGCCAGTGGTTTGGACTTGGAAGTCGCGCTGTCGCCCACATGCGGCAACACGCGAATCAGCAGCAGAGGCAGGCCGCGGGAGACGACATGGCCGCTGAACAGGGCGGCCGGCACCAGCCAGGCTTCCGGTGCGAAGTCCGCTTCCTCCATGGCGGGCAGCCCGGCTTCAACGGAGCCCAGCAGGGCGATCAGCGCCAGCTTGCAGCCCAGCACCAGCACCAGCGCCAGCGCACCGAAGGCGCCGATGCGCGAGTCTTTCATGATCTCCAGCGCACGCGGCGCATCGCTGCTGCCGCCCAGCCCGTCGCTGACGTCGGCCAGGCCGTCTTCGTGGAAGGCACCGGTCAGCAGCACGGTGGCGACGGTCGACAGTGCGGCGGCAACCAGCGGGGTGAACACGGTCAGGGGGAGCAGGGCGGTCAACAAGGCATACACGCCCGCCGCCACGGCGCCGACCAGCCAGCCGACGCCGGGGAAATGCGCGGCGCTGGCACGCAGCATGGCCGGGCTGTAACCCGCCCACGCTGCCAGTGCCCCGGTCACCGGAATACGGGTGAAAAACTGGACGGCCAGCAGGTAGTGGCGGATGAACTGAAGCATCAGTTTTTCCCGCTGACCCCGGCCGAGTCAAAACTGGCCATCTCGGCCATGAAGAGGGCTGCCGACTGCAGCAGCGGCCAGGCCAGCAGGGCGCCTGTGCCTTCGCCCAGGCGCATGTCCAGGTCCAGTAACGGGCTGGCTTGCAGATGGGCCAGCAGCAGGTGGTGCCCGCGTTCTGCCGAGCGGTGGCAAAACACCATGTAGTCCCTGGCCTGCGGCAGCAGGGTGCAGGCGACCAGCGAAGCGGCGCCGGCAATAAAACCATCAACCAGCACCACACGGCGCTCGCTGGCGGCTTGCAGCATCGCGCCCGCCATCATGGCGATCTCAAAGCCGCCCAGCGCGGCCAGCACCGCCAGGGGCTCACGGGTGTCGGCATGGCGGGCGAGGGCGCGTGTGAGAACAGCTTGTTTGTGCGCCAGTTGCCCATCGTCCAGGCCGGCGCCACGTCCGACCACATCGCTGACCGGTAGCCCGGCCAGCCGGGCCAGCAGCAGGGCGGCAGCGGAGGTGTTGGCAATGCCCATTTCGCCAAAGGCAATCACGTTGCCGGGCAGGCCGCGCACGACCTCCATGCCGGCCTGCAGCGCCTGACCCGCCTGCGCCAGTGACATGGCTGGGCCGGCGCAGATGTTGTGGGTGCCGGCGGCGATTTTCCGCTTCAGCAACTGCGGGTGATCGGCCAGCTCGGCGGTCACGCCGGCGTCCACCACTTGCAAGGCAAAGCCGTGCTGGCGCGCAAACACATTGATGGCCGCGCCGCCCGCCAGCATGTTGCCGACCATCTGCAGCGTCACGGCCTGCGGAAAGGCTGATACGCCTTCGCTGGCAATGCCGTGGTCGGCTGCAAAAACCACCATTTGCGGTGCGTTGAACGTGATGGTTTCGTTGCGCTGGATCAGGCCGAGCTGCAGCGCGAGCCGCTCCAGCGCTCCGAGGGCACCCTGAGGCTTGGTCTTGTGATCGATCTGGTGCTGCAGCCGGGCTGCCAGGGCGGCGTTCGCGGTTGGTTCAATCGCTGGCAGGAGAAGGGGTGTGTTGACGGTCATCGGTAATTTTTTTGAGGCAGGCGGGGCAAAAACAGCTGGCAAAGCTGTGCTCGACGCCCTCTCCCGCTTGGGCGGGAGAGGGTAGGGGTGAGGGTGGGTTCGGCGCACCGACCGGCATGATGTGCGGCAGCTTGACGCACCAGCACGCGCCGTCCCCGCCAAGTATGTCTGCCCCCACGCTTGTCGCTTCGCGTGCCTTCGGCGTTGCGCTGCCCCTTTCAGTTGAGACGGGGGCCGTGCTTGCTTGGGGCGGCCCTGCGCGGCGCACCATGCCACAACGAAAAGCCTCCCCG
This sequence comes from Polaromonas sp., assembly GCF_041689105.1. Taxonomy (GTDB): domain Bacteria; phylum Pseudomonadota; class Gammaproteobacteria; order Burkholderiales; family Burkholderiaceae_C; genus Polaromonas. The sequence continues at coordinate 5,951 of NZ_JBDNGU010000048.1, forward strand.
CAGGCAGGGCAGACTGAATTGGACGGCGCCGCAGCCATGAATCGTTGGCCTCAGGCCTGCAAAAACAGTCGATAGACCGGGTTGTCGGTCTCTTCCACATGGGGGTAGCCGAGAGTGTCGAGAAAGGCCTTGAAGGCCTTGTTGTCGGCCTGGGGGACCTGCAGCCCAACCAGGATGCGGCCGTAGTCTGCGCCCTGATTGCGGTAGTGAAACAGGCTGATGTTCCAGCCCGGCTTCATCGTGGACAAAAACTTCATCAGCGCACCCGGCCGCTCCGGAAACACAAAACGCAGCAGGCGTTCGTCTTTGGACAGCCCGCTGTGCCCACCCACCATGTGGCGAATGTGTTCTTTGGCAAGCTCGTCGTGGGTCAGGTCCAGCGACTTGAAGCCGTGTTTGCCGAAGTTGTTGGCGATTTTGGTACTTTCGCCCTTGCCGTGCGTGGTCAGGCCGACAAACACATGGGCTTGCCTGGCATCGCTGATGCGGTAGTTGAACTCGGTCACGCTGCGCGGGCCGCCCGGCAGCTCGCCAATCAGCTCGCAAAAGCGCCGGAAGCTGCCGCGCTCCTCGGGAATCGTCACCGCGAACAGCGCCTCGCGCTCTTCGCCCACTTCGGCGCGTTCGGCGACAAAACGCAGGCGGTCGAAGTTCATGTTGGCGCCGCACAGGATGGCCGCGTAGGTTTCACCCTTGGTCTTGTGCGTGGCCACGTACTGCTTGATGGCCGCCACACTCATGGCGCCCGAGGGCTCGACAATGCTGCGGGTATCAATGAACACGTCCTTGATGGCGGCGCAGACCGCGTCGGTGTCTACCGTGATGAATTCATCGACCAGTTCGCGGCTGATACGAAAGGTTTCCTCGCCCACCAGCTTGACGGCCGTGCCGTCGGCAAACAGGCCGACATCGCTCAGGCTCACGCGTTTTCCTGCGGCCACCGACTGCACCATGGCGTTTGAGTCGCTCATCTGCACGCCGATGACCTTGACCTCGGGGCGCACCGCCTTGATGTAGTTGGCGATGCCGGAGATCAGGCCGCCACCGCCTATGGCCACAAACACGGCGTCGAGTGAGCCCTTGCCCGTGGTCTGGATCTGTCGCAGGATCTCCATCGCAATCGTGCCCTGGCCGGCAATCACGTCCGGGTCATCAAACGGATGGACAAAGGTCAGACCATTCTTTTTTTCCAGCTGGACGGCATGCAGGTAGGCGTCCGAATAACTGTCGCCGTGCAGGATGACCTCGCCGCCAAAGCCCTTGACCGCATCAACCTTGACCTGCGGTGTGGTCACCGGCATGACAATCACGGCGCGGGTTCCCAGCTTGTGCGCGCCCAGCGCCACGCCTTGTGCGTGGTTGCCGGCCGAGGCACAAATCACGCCTTTCTTGAGCTGGGCCGCGCTCAGATGCGCCATCTTGTTGTAAGCGCCGCGCAGTTTGAAGCTGAACACCGCCTGCTGGTCTTCGCGCTTGAGAAGTACGGTGTTGTGCACGCGTTTGCTCAGATTTTTTGCGGGTTCCAGGGCGGACTCGACGGCGACGTCATAGACGCGGGCGGTCAGGATTTTTTTCAGGTAGTCCGCAGGCGTGAGGGCTTTGGCGGAAGCAGGGCGGGCAGCAGGTTTTGGAGGGGTGGGCATGGTTTTCTCGCAGTCCCGAATCATAAGGGGCAAGAAAAAAGGCCCAGACCTTGCGGTCTGGGCCTGTAAATCCACCCTTTCAGGGATGGAGGAGACAAATGGCGGCATGAAAAAAAGTCGGGTTCATGCGATGATTTCAGTATAGCGGAGGCATGTTGCACCGCAACAATATTTTGTTGCGAAAATTAAACAACTGCCTCTAATTTTTGACCAGGCAGGTCGCGTTTGAAGAGGTGATTGATGGAATGCACTGTGAGCTGGACGGGCGCCCACGCAAGCGCGGGTGATGCGGCATCGGGTTCCCCCATGGGGTTTCTGGCCACCACGGGCAGTGGGCATACGCTGCTGATGGATGGGGCGCCGGACGCCGCCAAACCTGAAAACGGCGGCGCCAACCTGGCGCCGCGTCCCATGGAGACGGTATTGGCCGGCACCGGCGGATGTACCGCCTACGACGTGGTGTTGATTCTCAAGCGGGGCCGCCACGACGTACGCGGCTGCACGGTCAGGCTCACGTCGGAGCGCGCCGAGACCGACCCCAAGGTGTTCACCAAAATCCATATGCATTTTGTTGTCACCGGGCGCGGCATCGCCGCCAGCGCGGTGGAGCGTGCCATTGCCATGAGCCACGACAAATACTGCTCGGCCACAATCATGCTCGGCAAAACCGCCGACATCAGCACCAGTTTCGAATTGATCGCGGCCTGATTTCAAGAAAAATCAGCCTGCAGCCCTTATCGGACAAGCGCTAGCAGCTACTAAAAACGTAGCAAATCAGATGTAATGCGCGGTCGTGGTCATGACCTTGGCCGACGCCCGCATCACCGCCTTGACGGGGCCGGGCAACCCGAGCGCCCCGGCGCCTTGCGCTTCCTGTGCATGGCGCGCTTCATCGTCCTTCATTTGCGCCACGATGGCGCGCGAAGCATGGTCGCCCTGCGGCAGGCGCTCCAGGTGGCTGGCCAGATGTGCCTCGACCTGGCGCTCGGTTTCCACCACAAAACCCAGGCTGACCCGGTCCCCCAGCCTGCCCGCCAGCAAGCCCAGGCCGAAAGCACCCGCGTACCACAGCGGATTGAGCAGCGACGGGCGCGCGCCCAGCTCGTCCAGCCGCTCGCGCGTCCAGGCCAGATGGTCGCCTTCTTCCTTGCTGGCCGCCAGAAACTGCTCCCGCAGAAGCGGATTGCGCGTACTGAGGGCCTGCGAGGCATACAGCGCCTGCGCGCAGACCTCGCCGACATGGTTGACACGCATCAGCGCGCCTGCCAATGCCTTGTCGGGCGTGCTCAATTCAGTGTTTTGTCCCGCCACCGTCGGGCAGGCGCGGCTGGCGTGCGGTTTGGCAAACAAGGTGCGCAGGGCGCTGTCGGCGGCATTGAGAAGGATGTCCATAGGGCGAATAGGGAGGGTAGAGGGGGCTCAACAGGGCAGACAAGACTGATTATCCCCGGGGAACCGGATTTGGAACGGTTCTCTCCTCAGAGGCGGCTTGGCAGAAGGGGTTTGGCCCCCGCGGGCGGCCGCAGCTTTTTTTAAACCATTCTTCCGCTCTGCGCAAGCCAGGGCTGTGACCCGAAGCAGGAAAGGGCAAGGGGGGGGGCGTCATTTGTTGCAGGTGTGCAACGAAAATGGATTTAGCGGGCTAATTTCTTTGCGAAAGCTCTCAGCCTCTGGTGCAATACATACAACTTCCTAAATGGAGGTTGGCCCGGGGATCCAAAATCCTGGAGCCCTATGTTTAACCTTGGAGAAACTCTCAATGAAAAAATCCCTAGTCGCTTTGGCTATTCTGGCTGCTGCCGGCGTGGCTTCGGCCCAGTCTTCCGTGACCCTGTTCGGCGTGGTTGACGCTGTCATCCAGCACGGCTCCGGCTCCGGCGTCGGTTCTTCCAGCAAGACCCAGCTGGGCAACTCTGGTTACAACTCCAGCCGTCTGGGCTTCCGTGGTACGGAAGACCTCGGCGGTGGCATGTCCGCTTCCTTCTGGCTCGAAGCCGGCGTCAACAATGACAACGGTTCCGGCGCTAACACCAGCACCAACAACCAGGCAACCGGTGCTACCGGTGGCGGCGGTCTGACTTTCAACCGTCGTTCGACCGTCAGCCTGGCCAGTGGCCTGGGTGAACTGCGTCTGGGCCGTGACTACACGCCTCAGTTCTGGAACCAGACCGTGTTTGATCCGTTCGGCACCAACGGCGTGGGCACCACCCAGACTTTGGTCTCGGGCCTTGGCGGTGCGACTGCTGTTCGCGCTTCCAACAGCATCGGTTACTTCCTGCCAGGCAAACTGGGCGGCTTCTACGGCCAGTTCCAGCACTACTTGGGTGAGAACAACCAGACCGGCGCCGCGACTGAAGACGACGGCAAAGGTTCTGCCATCCGCCTTGGTTACGCCAACGGCCCGGTCAACGTGGCTCTGGCAACGTCCAGCACCAATTTTGCGACCGGTGACATCAAGTCCACTAACCTGGGTGGCTCATGGAATTTCGGCGTCGCTCAAGTGATGGCTTTGGTCACCCGTGACAAAGTTGAATCATTGGCCAATGTGACCGGCAAGGGTGCCTTGATTGGTGGCTTGGTTCCTATGGGCGCCGGTCAGATCCGTGTGGCTTACTCCACCTACAAAACCAACGCTGCTGGTACACCAAAATCCAGTAGGATTGCTCTTGGTTATGTGCACAACCTGTCCAAGCGTACCGCTCTGTACACCACGTTTGCGCGCGTGAGCAACAGCGGTGGTGCAGCTTCCGCCCTGAACGGTGCCGTGACTGCAGCGAACGCACGTTCGACCGGTTACGACTTCGGTATCAAGCACTCCTTCTAAATTGATGGCTGGCCTGGTGTCAGCTTCAATGAAGAAAGTTTAAAAAGCCGCCTTCGGGCGGCTTTTTTTATGGAGAGACGAAAAATGAGGAATGCTGCTGTATGCAAAATTTACTGAACAGGCGCTGCGGGCGGATTGTGCTGGCTGTGCTGGGCCTGATGCTCCTGGTGGGTTGTTCGGCGCTGCGGTCGGGGGCGGGTGATCCTGCCGCCGAGTCTGCTCTGGCCACGACGCCTTGGGCCCAGGCGTCATCTGGCGGCAATACACCGGTATGGCGACATTACAAATTGCCAGGCAAGCAGCCCAGCCGGTTCAGCTACATGCGCCATGACGGTCGCAATGCCATGGCGGTCACATCGGAATCTTCTGCCAGCATGCTGCGTCAGGCGGTGCGCATGGAGCCCGCCGAGCTGATCAGCGTGCGCTTCTCGTGGAAGGTGCCTGAGCTGATGGCACAGGCCGATATGGCCTTGCGCGACGCCGACGATTCCCCGGTACGTATCGTGCTGATTTTTGAAGGTGATCGCGACAAGTTCTCTCCCAAAAATGCCATGCTGTCGGAGCTGGCCCGCACACTGACCGGCGAAGAACTGCCCTACGCCACCTTGATGTATGTATGGTGCAATACGCGTCCTGCAGGCAGCGTGATTGTCAACCCGCGCACCGACCGGATACGCAAGCTGGTGGTTGAGTCGGGCACCAGCAAACTTCACCAATGGGTGGACTACGAACGCAATATCCACGCAGACTATCGAGCGGCTTTTGGCGAAGTCCCGGGCGCGCTGATTGGTATCGGCATCATGACTGACAGCGACAACACCCGCTCAAGCACCAAGGCCTGGTACGGGCCCGTCACCCTCAGGGCTGCCGCGCAAGCCCGATAGCCATTCTGGCCTGAGAGTTGCATGGATTCGGATGCATCGTCAGTTGTCTTCCGGGTTCTTTCATGCGGGCGAATTCAAGGGAAACCCCTTGTTTGCCCCAGATAGGCCGGTTGTATATTTGTTGCTTCCTTTTGAGAAAGAATCATGAAACTTCAACCCCTCCTGATTGCTGCTGCGGTCGCCGCAGTTTTTTCCACTGCTTCGGCAGTACATGCCAAGACCTTCAAGTGGTCGAGTGCCAGCGACATCCCGACGTTTGATATCCACTCCCAGAACAACGCACTGGGCAACGGTGTTCACGCCGCCGTTTATGACTCTCTGGTGTATTACAACAGCCGCACCTTCAAGATCGAACCCCAGCTGGCCACTGCATGGCGCGACGTCTCGCCCACGCAGATGCGTTTTACCCTTCGCTCTGGCGTCAAATTCAGTGATGGCTCACCCCTGACGGCCGACGATGTGGTTTTTTCATTGACGCGTGCCACGGCCAAAACTTCCAACTATGCGGTTTACACGCAGGGCATCGACAAGGTGGTCAAGGTCAACGATTCGACCGTGGATATCATGATGAAAGGACCCAACCCGGTGCTGCTGAACCAGTTAACCGAGCTGCGCATCATGAGCAAGGCCTGGGCAGAGAAGAATAAATCGACAGAGCCCAAAGACATTCGCGCCAAGGATGAAACCTTTGCGCACCGCAACGCCATGGGTACCGGGCCTTACATGGTCAAGGAGTGGCAGCCCGACCAGAAGCTGGTGCTTGTTGCCAATCCCAACTACTGGGGTAAAAACGAGTCGAACGTGACCGAGATTGTCTATACGCCCATCAAGTCAGAGGCGACCCGGGTGGCTGCCCTGTTGTCGGGCGAGGTGGATTTCGTTCTTGACCCGAGCATTCAGGATTTGGGGCGACTGCGCGGCACGGGCAACCTCAAGGTGATCGACGGCATCGAAAACCGTACCATTTTCTTCGGCATGGACCAGCATCGCGACGAGCTGCCAGGCTCGAACATCAAGGGCAAAAATCCGCTGAAGGACCAGCGTGTGCGGATGGCGCTTTACCAGGCCATCGACATCAACGCCATTCAGCGCGTGATCATGCGCGGCCTGAGCCAGCCGACGGGTGCCCTGGTGGCGCCGCAGGTTAATGGCTGGACCGAGGGCGTCCACAAGCGCCACCCCTACGATCCCGAGGCATCGAAGAAGCTGCTGGCCGAGGCAGGCTATCCCAACGGTTTTGAGGTGGACTTTGCCTGCCCCAACAACCGCTACATCAATGACGAGGAGATTTGCCAGGCTGTGACGGCCATGTGGTCGCGCGCCGGCATCAAGGCCAAGCTGCGGACCCTGCCGCTGGTGACATATTTTCCGATGATCCAGCGTTACGAAGCCAGCATTTACATGCTGGGCTGGGGCGTGCCTACCTTTGATGCGCTGTACAGCCTGCAGTCGCTCACGCGCAGTGTCGGCACTGGCGGCGACGGCAACTACAACGTCGGCCGTTACAGCAACCCGCGCATGGATTACATTGTGGACCGCGTGAAGGCCGAGACCGATCTGCCGGTGCGCAATCGCCTTCTGACGGAAGCCTTGCAGTTGTCCAATGACACGGTGTCGCATATTCCGCTGCACAACCAGATCATTCCCTGGGCGATGAAAAAGAACATTGACGTTGTTCACCGCGCCGACAACCGGCTCGACTGGCGGCTGATCAAGGTCAACTGAGATCGTCAAAAAAAAGGGCCTTTCGGGGCTCTTTTTTTAAATGTCATCTCTTTAAGTCTAAAGGAAATCCCGGTGTTGGCGCGATGCTTGCTCTGCTAGCATGGGCCTCGATTCATAACCTGTTCCCAGATGTTTGCATTTATTATCCGCCGCCTGCTTCAAGCCGTGATTGTGATGGTCGTCGTGGCCTTTATTGCATTCATGCTGTTCCAGTATGTCGGTGATCCGGTGGTGTTTCTTTTGGGGCAGGACGCGCGGCCGGATCAGATCGCCGAGTTGCGCGCCGATCTGGGACTCGACAAGCCTTTTTTTGTGCAGTTTGGTCATTTTCTCGTTAACGCTGCACAAGGTGAGTTTGGTTTGAGTCTGCGCCAGGGCGCCAAGGTTTCTCGTTTGATCGCCGAACGTTTCCCGGCGACGCTGGAGCTGGCTTTGGTCGCCGCCGTCATGGCTCTGGTGATCGGTGTTCCCATGGGCGTGTATGCCGCGCTGCGCCGCGGTACTTTTCTGAGCCAATTGCTCATGACCGTGTCGCTGGTGGGGGTGTCGCTTCCTACCTTCCTGATCGGGATCTTGCTGATCCTGCTTTTCTCGGTGGGCCTGGGCTGGTTTCCCAGCTTCGGTCGTGGTGAAGTGGTGCAGATGGGCTGGTGGAGCAGCGGGCTGGTGACCGCGAAGGGTTGGCATCACATCGTGCTGCCCGCAGTGACGCTGGCCATCTTCCAGCTCACCCTGATCATGCGGCTGGTACGCGCTGAAATGCTCGAAGTGCTGCGCACCGACTACATCAAGTTTGCGCGTGCGCGGGGGCTGTCCAACCGTGCCATTCACTTCGGGCACGCCCTGAAAAATACCCTGGTACCCGTGATGACCATCACCGGCTTGCAGCTCGGTGGACTGATTGCCTTTGCCATCATTACCGAGACCGTGTTTCAGTGGCCTGGCATGGGTTTGCTGTTTATCCAGGCGGTGACTTTTGCCGATATTCCCGTGATGGCGGCTTATCTGTGCTTGATTGCCCTTATTTTTGTGGTGATCAACCTGGTGGTTGACCTGCTTTATTTTGTGGTGGACCCGCGCTTGCGCGTGGGCAACGCGGGAGGCCATTGATGCTCGCTCCCCGACCCGCCCCAACCCTTAAGGCCAACGGCCGCGCTTTTGCGCAGATCAGCGAATTTCACCCTGAACTCACCGCTTTCCGGCGCGACTTGCACGCCCACCCCGAGCTCGGTTTTGAAGAGGTTTATACGGCCGCGCGCGTCAAGGAAGCGCTGCAGCGCTGCGGTGTGGACGAAGTGCATACCGGTATCGGCAAGACCGGGTTGGTCGCTGTCATCAAGGGCCAGCGCCATGCCAGCGGACAGATGATTGGCTTGCGGGCCGACATGGACGCGTTGACCATGACCGAGCACAACGACTTCGCGTGGAAGTCCCAGAAGAGCGGAATGATGCATGGCTGTGGCCATGACGGGCACACCGCCATGCTTGTCGGTGCTGCGCGGTATCTCGCGGCCACACGCAACTTTGACGGCACCGCGGTGCTGATTTTTCAGCCCGGGGAAGAGGGATTTGCCGGTGCCCGCGTCATGATCGAGGACGGCTTGTTCGACCGTTTTCCCGTCCAGGCGGTCTACGGCATGCACAACTGGCCAGCCATGAAACCCGGTACCTTGGGCATCAACGTGGGCCCCATGATGGCGGCAGCCGACCGTGTCACCATCGAGATCACCGGCCGGGGCGGGCATGGCGCCCACGCTTACATGACCGTGGACCCTGTGGTGGTGGCGGCACACATCATCACCGCAGTACAAAGTATCGTCTCGCGCAACGTCAAGCCGATGGACAGCGCCGTGGTCAGCCTGTGTGCGATGCATGCGGGTGATCCGGGTGCGATGAGCGTGGTGCCGGGCAAGGCCACCCTGGTGGGTACGGTGCGCACTTTCAACGCTGACGTGCAGGACCTCGTCGAGCGCCGTCTCAGTGAATTGTGCAGTGCCGTTGCATTGGGTTTTGGCGCAACGGCTTCTGTTCACTACGAGCGAATTTACCCGGCCACCATCAATTCGTTTGACGAGGCGCAACTCGTCATCGGCGTGGCTGAAGATTTGCTGGGTGCCGACCACGTGGTCCGCGACATGGAGCCGAGCATGGGGGCGGAAGATTTCTCCTTCATGCTGCAGGTCAAACCAGGCGCCTACATGCGCATCGGCCAGGGTGCTGACAACGGTGTCGGCAGCTGCTTCCTGCACAACTCCCGGTATGACTTCAACGACGACATCCTGCCTATGGGTGCCGCCCTGCATGCCGGCCTGGTGGAGCGGTCCATGCCTTTATCCGTGTAGATTCCAAGACATTTCCATCAACAGGAGAATTTCATGAATTTCAAGAAAAAAACAATTTTGGCCCTTATGGGTGCTGCCTTAAGTGCTACAAGTTTGGTAGCGTCGGCTGTTACGCTGCGTGTTGGCAACCAGGGCGATGCCCTGTCGCTGGACCCCCATTCACTCAATGAATCCCTGCAATTGACGGTGGTGGGCAATGTCTACGAGCCACTGGTCACGCGTGATCGCAGCTACAAACTGGCGCCTTCGCTGGCTACCGACTGGAAGCAGACCACGCCAACTGTCTGGCGCTTCAATCTGCGCAAGGGCGTGCAGTTCCATGACGGCACCCCCTTTACCGCTGACGACGTGATCTTCAGCTACGAACGCGCCAAGGGCGATGGCTCCGACATGAAGAGTTATGTCGGCCAGATCAAGGAGATCAAAAAAATCGACGACCATACCATCGACTTCATTCTGAACAATCCCTTTCCCATCTTGCCCGAGTTGTTCACACAGTGGCACATCATGAGCAAGAAGTGGTCCGAGACCAACCAGGCGACCAAGCCGGTGGATCGTCGCAAAGGCATTGAAAATGCCGCGTCTTTCCGCGCCAATGGCACGGGCCCTTACCGGGTGCGCGAGCGCCAGCCCAATGTCCGCACCACGTTCTCGCGCAACGGCAGCTACTGGGGCAAGATCGACGGCAATGTGGACGAGGTCATTTTCAACGTGATCGGCAACAACAGCACGCGCGTGGCCGCTTTGCTGTCGGGCGAGATCGACGTGATGGAGCCGGTGCCCGTTCAGGACGTGGCCCGCATCCAGGGCAACGCTGGCCTCAAGGTGCTGCAGGGCCCGGAGCTGCGCATCATTTTCCTGGGTATGGATCAAAAGCGCGACGAGCTGCAGTTTTCCAGCGTCAAAGGCAAAAACCCGTTCAAGGACAAACGCGTTCGTCAGGCCTTCTACCAGGCCATCGACATTGAAGCCATCAAAAGTCGCGTGATGCGCGGCGCGGCCACACCTGTGGCAACGCTGCTCGCCCCCGAGATCAAGGGTTACGCGCCGGACCTGGCCAAGCGACTGCCGTTTGATCTGGAAGCTGCCAAGAAGCTGATGGCCGACGCCGGTTATGGCGCAGGGTTTGAGCTGAAGATGAACTGCCCCAACGACCGATATGTGAACGATGGCGAAATTTGCCAGGCCGTGGCCGCCAACCTCTCACGTATTGGCGTCAAGATCAATCTCGAGGCCGAAACCAAGGGCACCTATTTCCCGAAAATTCTTCGCCGCGACACCAGCTTCTACATGCTGGGCTGGACGCCCAGCACGGTGGACGCGCACAACGTGTTGTACCCCATCATGTCCACACCGGGTGACGGTGGCCGTGGCCAGTTCAATCTGGGCGCCTACAGCAATGCGCGTATTGACGAGCTGACAACCCTGGTGGCTTCGGAGACTGACGACAAAAAACGCAACGCGATGATCCACGAGGCCCTGAAAATCCATCAGGATGAAATTGGGCATCTGCCTCTGCACCAGCAGGCGCTCAACTGGGCTGCCAAAAAGAACATTGAAATGGTCCAGTGGCCCGACAACGGCATGCCCTGGAAATTTGTCAAAGTCAATAAATAACCAGGCTTGATGAAAACTGCGCTTTCCCGACTGTGGGATGGCGACATCGGCTACAGCTTTCGCACCTCCCCGGTGGCGATGGCTGCGGCTGCGGTTGCCCTGATCTGTATTTTCTGCTCGGTGTTTGCCGGTTTTGTTGCCCCGCACAACCCGTTTGACCTGACGACGCTGGAGCTCAGTGACGCGCGCCTGCCACCGGCCTGGTCGGAGGGCGGCTCCACCAAATACCTGCTTGGCACTGACGACCAGGGCCGCGACATCCTGTCGGCCCTGATGTACGGCGCCCGGGTTTCTCTGGCGGTGGGGTTTGCTTCGGTGCTTTTGTCGGTTGTGTTTGGCGTGGGCCTGGGTCTGCTGGCCGGTTTCTATGGTGGCTGGATCGACTCGGCCCTGATGCGCCTGTGTGATGTGATGCTGTCGTTCCCGGCCATCCTGGTAGCCTTGCTGATAGCCGGGGTCGGTCGGGCGCTGTTTCCCAATGCGCAGGACTCGCTGGCCCTGGGGGTGCTGATTGTCTCGATCACGCTCACGGGCTGGGTGCAATACGCGCGAACGGTGCGCGGCTCAACCCTGGTTGAGCGCAACAAGGAGTACGTCCAGGCCGCCCGCGTGACTGGCGTTGCGCCGCTGCGCATCATGCGCCGTCATGTGCTGCCCAATGTGATGGGGCCGGTGTTGGTGCTGGCCACCATCCAGGTGGCTACTGCCATCATCACTGAAGCCACGCTGTCCTTTCTTGGTGTGGGCGCTCCGCCTACATCGCCCTCGCTGGGTACCCTGATCCGCATCGGCAACGACTACCTGTTTTCCGGTGAGTGGTGGATCACGGTGTTCCCCGGCCTGATGCTGGTGACGATTTCGCTGAGCGTCAATTTGCTGGGCGACTGGCTGCGCGATGCGCTCAATCCGAGGCTCAGATAGATATGGCCCCCACGCTTGTCGCTTCGCGTACTTCACTGCCCCCCGAGGGGGCGCATTTTTCCTTGGGGCGGCCCTGCGAAAAAACCTGTCCACTGGCTGATGCCTTGGTCATCGAGACATCCTAATGAGTCTTTTACAAGTAAAAAATCTGATCGTTGAATTTCCCGGCCGGCGCGGCACCCTGCGGGCGCTGGACGATATTTCGTTTGACATCGCGCCAGGTGAAATACTTGGCGTGGTCGGAGAGTCAGGCGCCGGCAAGTCGCTGACGGGCGCCGCCATCATCGGATTGCTGGAGCCGCCAGGGCGCATTGGCGGCGGGCAGATTCTGCTGGAAGGCGAACGCATCGACAACCTGCCTTACGAGCAGATGCGCCATATCCGCGGCCGCAAGATAGGCGCGATTTTCCAGGATCCGCTGACCTCGCTGAACCCGTTGTATTCCGTGGGTCGCCAGCTGATCGAAACCATACAGACGCATCTGCCAGTGACCGCCGCAGAGGCACGCGAGCGCGCCATCTCCCTGCTGCAAGACACGGGCATACCGGCGGCCGAGCAGCGCATTGGGCATTTTCCGCACCAGTTCTCCGGCGGCATGCGCCAACGCGTGGTCATTGCCCTGGCGCTGGCCGCCGAGCCGAAGTTAATCGTCGCCGACGAGCCAACCACGGCGCTCGACGTGTCCATCCAGGCGCAGATCATCATGCTGCTCAAAAGCATTTGCAAAAAACGCGGCGCTGCCGTGATGCTGATCACTCACGACATGGGCGTGATCGCCGAGACCTGTGACCGTGTTGCCGTGATGTATGCCGGGCGGATCGCCGAGATCGGTCCGGTTCATGAGGTCATCAATCACCCGTCGCATCCCTACACCGAAGGGCTGATGGCGGCGATTCCCGACATCACCCTGGACCGCGAGCAGCTCAACCAGATCGACGGTGCCATGCCGCGCCTGAATGCCATCCCGCCGGGCTGCGCCTTTAACCCGCGCTGCCCCAAGGTGTTTGAGCGCTGCCGGCAAGAGCGGCCCGACCTGCTGCCCGCTGGCGCGACGCGTGCCGCCTGCTGGCTCCACGATGTACCGGTGGGAGTGACGGCATGAGCGCCGTATTCAACGAAGTGAAAAGCGCGCGGGCCCCACTTGTCCAGGCGCATGATCTGGCCAAAAGCTTCGACGTGTCACCGCCCTGGCTGAACCGGGTGATCGAGGGCAAGCCCCGGCTGATGCTCAATGCTGTCGACGGCGTGAGCTTCGAGATCGAAAAAGGAACCACCCTGGCGCTGGTCGGCGAGTCCGGTTGCGGCAAAAGCACGGTGGCCAAACTGCTGGTGGGCCTGTACGAGCCGACCCGCGGCGGGTTGACCTTCGACGGACAGGATGCGCATGCTGCCTTCAAGACGCCTCAGGGCCGGAAGTTGCGCAGCCGCATCCAGATGATTTTCCAGGACCCCTACGCCAGCCTGAACCCGCGCTGGATCGTCGAGGACATTGTGGGTGAGCCATTGCGTGAACACGGGTTGATCACCGACGAGGCGCAACTCAAGGACAAGGTCGGCGACCTGCTCAAGTCGGTCGGCCTGTCGCCGCTGGATGGGCCCAAGTACCCGCACCAGTTCTCGGGCGGGCAGCGCCAGCGCATATCGATCGCACGTGCGCTCGCGACTGAGCCGGAGTTTCTGGTGTGCGACGAGCCGACTTCCGCGCTCGACGTCAGCGTGCAGGCGCAGGTCCTGAACATCATGAAGGACCTGCAGCGCCAGCGCGGGCTCACGTATTTGTTCATTTCGCACAACCTCGCGGTGGTGCGCCATGTGAGCGATCAGGTCGGCGTGATGTACCTGGGACGGCTTGTCGAACTCGCCGACAAGCAGACGCTGTTTGCAGCGCCTCGCCATCCGTATACACGCATGTTGCTGGACGCGATCCCGAAGATGCACGACACCGGCCGCGCCCGGACACCGGTGCAGGGCGAGGTGCCCAACCCGCTGAACCCGCCGACGGGTTGCACCTTTCACCCCCGCTGCCCGCATGTCAACGACCGTTGCCGCGCCGAGCGGCCGCAGCTCTTGACGATCCGGGGCGTGAAAATCGCCTGCCATGCGGTGGAAGAGGGACGTATTTAATTGCTATCGTTTTTGTAGCTAGTAGTGCTTTATGGGCAAGGGCTGGAGGCCGATTTCATTCATGAATCGGCGCAAGGTGGTGCCAACCCTTCAAAGCATTACGCTGCGCCTGCGGTTCGTTCCGGACAGTAGGAGCAACTCCCCACTCCCAACCCCCCGCCCTTCCCTCGCCCCGCTGGGCGATGGAAGGGAGCCGCATTCGGACGCGTGTGCTGCGCTCGCGTGCAAACATGACTGTCCCTATTTGCTGGTGTGTGTGCGCTTTGCGCTCGCACACCAGTTGTCATTCCGGCGAAGGCCGGAATCCATACCCGATCCCGACTCCGCACCCCCACCCGTCGGACTGGGCCGAGGAGCGCAGCCGAAAATGGATCAGGGCGAGCGATTGTCTGAGCCGAAGGCGAGTTCGAGCTCGACCCCGTTTTTGGCGAGCACCGCAGGTTGCCTGGAGCGAAGCGGAAGGACCCAGACCATCGGGTCGCCTTTCTTTTGGGTACTTTTCTTTGGCGACGCAAAGAAAAGTGCCTCGCCCGCCGGGGCGAGACCCGGCTTGCAAGAAGACCCAACGAAGCGCACGCTTGCAAAGGCCTTGACAGGCTCAGCCAGAACCAGAACCGAAGACCCTAAGCGTACCGCTTGCTCCGCAAATTGTTCTTCATCTCCCTGAGCAAAGGCTGCAGCTTTTCGCCGCCAATCCGCAGCGCCACGCAGGTCGCGAGGATGTCGATGATCATCAGGTGCAGCAGGCGCGACACCATGGGACTGTAGCGGTCGTAGCCTTCCGGGTGGTCGGCGGCCAGGTGGATGTGACCTGCCGAAGCCAGCGGCGAGCCGCTGGCGGTGATCACGATGGTGGTCGCCCCATTTTTGCGGGCAATACTTTCGGCATCCATCAGGTCGCGTGTGCGACCCGAGTTCGAGATGATCACCACGCAGTCCCCCGGCCCGAGCATGGATGCGCTCATGACCTGCATGTGGCCGTCGCTGTAGGCGATGGCATGGACGCCAAGGCGAAAAAACTTGTGCTGTGCGTCCTGCGCGACGATGCCGGAATTGCCGGCTCCGAAAAACTCGATGCGCTGCCCGGTCTTGTACGTAGCGGCCAGCGCCAGCGAGGCTCTTTCAATCGCCGCCGAGCTGGCGTCGTTGCGGTACTTCAGAAAGGCCGCGACGGTGTTGTCAATCACCTTGACCATGACGTCATTGGTCTTGTCGTCGGTATCGACACTGCGGTGGATAAAAGGCACACCTTCGCTGACACTGCCCGCCAGCTTGAGCTTGAAATCCGACAGACCGTCATAACCCACGCTGCGGCAAAAGCGGATGACCGTCGGCTTGCTCACATGCGCGCGCGAGGCCAGCTCGGTCACCGGCAGGTTGGCAAACGCACGGGGGTCGCTGAGTACCAGGTGCGCCACCCGCTGCTCAGCCGGCGCCAGCGAGGGTATCGAGGCCTTGATCCGGTCAAGCACTGGATACGCTCCACCGCCCGCGCACTGCATTCCGGTTTGCGTATTGCCAGTCCGAGCCGCGGAACCGGCTTCGCCGGGCCGCAGGCGGGGTGGCCCCCTCGGGGCTGGCGCCTGCGGCTCCAGACCTGCTTGAGCAGGTTTGGACAGGCGTCAGAAGCGACGCCTCCGGCGAGCGGCGGCCTGCAAGGTGCAGCGCAGTACGCGAAGCGACAAGCGTGGGGGCTAACACTCCTCGCTCCAGCAGTAGTCATCCCGAGCAATCATCGCGCTGGAGGCGCTTGGCCCCCAGGTGCCGGCGGCGTAGGGTCGTGGCCCCGCGCTGTCTTGTTGCCAGGTGTCCAGGATCGGTTCGACCCAGCGCCAGGCTTCTTCCTGTTCGTCGCTGCGCACAAACAGGTTCAGCCGGCCGTTGATCACGTCGAGCAGCAGGCGCTCATAGGCGCCGACCCGCTCGGTGCCGAACCGCTTGTCAAAGTCCAGGTCCAGTTGCACTGGCGCCAGCGTCTGGCTGGACGCGCCTGCGCCGGACCGGTTGTCCTGGCCGTGCGCGAACAGGTGCAGCTCCAGCCCGTCCTTGGGTTGCAGGTTGATCACCAGCCGATTGCCCGCACCGTGTGGCCACTTGAAAATCGCATGTGGCGCGGGTCGGAAGTTCACCTCAATGTGCGCGTCCCGGTCGGCCAGACGTTTTCCGGTTCGTATGTAGAAGGGCACCCCGGCCCATCGCCAGTTGGCGATTTCGGTGCGCAATGCGACGTAGGTCTCGGTCTGGCTTTCGGGGTTGACGCCGCTTTCCTGCGTGTAGCCGGCCACGGCGTCGCCATTGATGCTGCCAGCCGCGTACTGGCCGCGGATCACGTGGTATTTGAGCGTCTCCGGTGTCCAGGGCTTGAGCGAGCGCAGCACCTTGAGCTTTTCGTCGCGGATGGCGTCGGCGTGGGCGTTGATGGGCGGCTCCATGCCGATGGCACAGAGCAGCTGTAGCGCATGGTTTTGCACCATGTCGCGCAGCGCACCAGTGCTGTCATAAAACGCGCCGCGCTTTTCAACGCCGAGCTCCTCGGCAATTGTGATCTGGATATTGGCAATCGTCTCTCGGCGCCACAGCGGTTCAAACAGCGAATTGCCAAAGCGCATGGCAAACAGGTTTTGCACCGAAGGTTTGCCCAGATAGTGGTCGATGCGAAAGATCTGGTCTTCCGGCAGCACGCGCAGCACCGCTTCGTTGATGGCGCGGTTGGAGGCGAGGTCGTGGCCCAGCGGTTTTTCCAGCACCACACGGGTCTGCGGGCCGTTGAGCCCCACGGCGGCCATGTTTTCGCAGATGCCGGTGAACAGAGCCGGCGCGGTGGCCAGGTACATCACCACGGTCTGGGCCTGGCGGGCCTTGAGCGTGTCGGCCAGCCGCGCGTAGTCGGCTGGGCGGGATAAATCCATGGGCAGGTAGTGCAGCAGGGCGGCAAACCGCTCGAACTCGTCCGCGCTGGGACGTTTGGCCAGTTCCACCTGGCCAAACCGCGACTGGATCAGGGCGCGGTACTGGTCGTCGCTCATGGTGTCGCGCCCCACGCCGATGATGCGACCATCGGGCGGTAGCGAGCCGTGCCGGAAAGCCTGAAACAAGGCCGGCATCAACTTGCGCCAGGTGAGGTCGCCCGTGCCGCCGAACAAAACCAGGTCAAAGCTCATAATGGGGCAATGTAATAAAGTTTCATAGTCTCTGCGCATAATCGTAACTCAATCGGGGTGTCCTCCGACAGCGCCTCCTGCACCTGCCCATCTACACTTCGACCATGAACCAACTCGACGCGCTTAAACAGTTCACTACAGTGGTTGCCGACACGGGCGATTTCAAACAGCTCGATGCCTTCAAACCGCAGGATGCGACCACCAACCCCTCGCTGATCCTCAAGGCGGTGCAAAAGCCCGACTACCAGCCGCTGCTGGCCGACACCATATCAAAGTTCCGCGGACGGGCGCTGGACGAAACCATGGACCGCCTGCTGGTGCGTTTTGGCTGCGAAATCCTGTCCATCATCCCGGGCCGTGTCTCGACCGAGGTGGATGCGCGCCTGAGCTTTGACAGCAACGCGACCTTCACGCGCGGCGAACGCATCATCGAGCTGTATGAGGCCGAAGGCATCCACATCGACCGGGTGCTGATCAAGGTGGCCGCCACCTGGGAAGGCATAGAGGCCGCGCGGCGCCTCGAAGACCGTGGCATCCACACCAACTTGACGCTGCTGTTTTCGTTTTGTCAGGCCGTGGCCTGCGGCCAGGCCAAGGTCCAGCTGATCTCGCCTTTTGTGGGGCGCATTTACGACTGGTACAAAAAATCGGGTGGCGCCGCATGGAATGAAGCCGCCAAGTCCGGTGCCAACGATCCCGGCGTGCAGTCCGTGCGGGAGATATACAACCATTACAAACATTTCGGCATCGCCACCGAGGTGATGGGTGCGAGTTTTCGCAATATCGGGCAGATCACTGCGCTGGCCGGCTGCGACCTGCTGACCATCAGCCCCGAGCTGCTGGCGCAGCTGGCGGCCAGCGATGCGCCGCTGCAGCGCGCGCTGGATGCCAAAGCCGCGCAGGCGCTGGACCTGTCCGCCGCCAACTTTGACGAGGTGACCTTCCGCTACGCTCTCAACGAAGACGCGATGGCCACCGAGAAACTCGCCGAGGGCATACGCGCGTTTGCGGCCGACGCGGTCAAGCTCGAGCAATTGATGCTGGCCGCCGCATGAGTAAAGCCATGATCCGCTGTGACCGTACACCCGCCTGGGCGGCGCTGCAGGTGCAGTACGCGGGGACCGGCAAACCCTTCGACCTGCGCGAGGCCTTTGCCGCCAACCCGCACCGGTTTTCTGACTTCAGCCAGGACGCGCCTTATGTGTTTGCCGACCTGTCTAAAAACCTGATCGACGCGGCGACCCAGTCCATGTTGCTGGACCTGGCGAGAGAATGCGGCCTGGAGAGCGACCGCGATGCCATGTTTGCCGGGGAAAGGATCAACCGCACTGAAAACCGGGCGGTCATGCATTTTCTATTGAGAAATCCGGCTTCAGCCCTTTCTGCGCGGGCGCAAGCAGCTACTGAAAGCATAGCAATCCAACTCGCCCAGGTGCATGAAACGCTGGATGCCATGCTGGCCTACGCCGAGCAGGTCAGGCAGGATGAGGCCATTACCGACATTGTGAATATCGGCATAGGCGGCTCCGACCTCGGCCCGCAGATGGCCGTGCTGGCGCTGGAAGAATTCCGGCAGCGGGGCAAGCGGCTGCATTTCGTCTCCAACGTTGACGGCCAGGAGCTGGCCGGTGTGCTGGCACAAATCAAGCCGCAGAACACCCTGTTTCTGATCGCGTCAAAAACCTTCACGACCACCGAGACCATGACCAATGCTGCTTCGGCCAGACACTGGTTTGAAGCGCAGGGTGGCCAGGACATTGCGAGGCACTTCGCCGCGCTGACCACCAACGTGACAGCGGCCAAGGCTTTTGGCATCACCACCACCTTCGGCTTCTGGGACTGGGTGGGTGGGCGTTATTCGCTGTGGTCGGCGATTGGCCTGCCATTGGCGATAGCGATAGGCGCACAGGGCTTTCGGGAACTGCTGGCCGGCGCCCATGCGATGGACGAACATTTCCGCAGGCAACCGCTGGCGCAGAACCTGCCGGTTCGCCTGGGTTTGCTGGACATCTGGTACCGCAATTTCCATGGCTTTACCAGCCGCAGCATCGCGCCCTACAGCAGCGCCTTGCGCCGCCTGCCAGCGTACCTGCAGCAGCTCGAGATGGAGAGCAACGGCAAACGTGTCGATGCGGACGGGCAGGCGCTGCCGTTTGCGACCGCGCCGGTGCTCTGGGGCGAACCCGGCACCAACGGCCAGCACGCTTACTTCCAGATGCTGCATCAAGGCACTGATGTGATACCTGTGGAATTTGTCGCAGTCAAAAAAGCCGGGCATAGCCTTCCGGGGCACAACGACAAGTTGCTGGCCAACGTGCTCGCCCAGGCCCAGGCGTTGATGCAGGGCAAGAGCGGCGCCGCCGGGCCGTCCCCAGGCGACGCAGCCCCCTCGGGGGGCAGCGAGCCACACGCCGTGGGCGAGCGTGGGGGCATGATATTTGGCGGTGGACACAAACATTTCCCCGGCAACCGTCCCAGCACTTTCCTCTTGCTGGAAGAACTGAACCCTGCCAGCCTGGGCGCGCTGATTGCCTTGCAGGAGCACCGGGTGTTTGTCAGCGGCGCCATCTGGGGCATCAACAGCTTTGACCAGTGGGGCGTGGAACTCGGCAAGGTGCTGGCCAAAGACATCGAACCGCGGCTGCAAAGTGGCGACCTGTCAGGGCTCGACGGTTCGACGGCAGGGTTGCTGACGCGCTTGCGTTAAGAGCGCTCCAGCCTTTTGTCGTGCTGGTCGCATATCATGGCGCGGGGAATTTGCCCTTGCATACTCCGGAGGAGGAGAAAACCATGAACTTTGGCCAAGCCATCTCGACCTGTCTGTCCAAATACGCCACTTTTTCAGGACGCGCATCGCGGCCTGAATTCTGGTGGTTCTTCCTGTTTCAGATCCTGGTGTCGGTTGCCGCCTCGATGTTGGGTGACTTCGCGGCCAGCCTGGTGTCACTGGCGCTGCTGCTGCCCGCCCTCGCCGTCGGCGCGCGCCGCCTGCACGACATCGGAAAAAGCGGATGGTGGCAACTAATCATGCTGACTGTCATCGGTTTCCTGCTGCTGATTTACTGGTGGGTTCAGCCCGGCAAAAGCGACGAGCCTGCCTGAATTCAGGCGCGCAAGAAAAAACCCGCAGGGCGTGAGCCCTGCGGGTTTTTCTGTTTGTGCCGGTTACTCGAAAAGCCGCCGGACGCAGCATGAGGGCTTAGCGCAAGGCGCGGGGTCGTAGACAGTACCAAAGGTACGGCAAGACCCCGCAACGCGGCGATCAGCCCTCAGGCAAGGACCACCTTACATGCCCATGTCGCCCATGCCGCCCATACCACCCATACCACCAGGCATGCCACCGCCGGCACCAGACTCGTCTTTCGGAGCCTCAGCCACCATGCACTCGGTCGTCAACATCAGCGAGGACACAGACGCTGCATTTTGCAGGGCAGTACGGGTCACCTTGGTGGGGTCCAGAATGCCCATGTCGATCATGTCGCCATACTGGCCGTTCTGGGCGTTGTAGCCGTAGTTGCCTTTACCGGCCAGCACCGCATTGACCACCACGCTTGGCTCTTCGCCAGCGTTGGCGACGATGATGCGCAGCGGCTCTTCGATGGCACGCATGATCAGCTTGATGCCGGCGTCCTGGTCAGCGTTGTCACCCTTGATGACGCCAGCAGACTGTTTGGCGCGCAGCAGAGCCACGCCACCACCAGCCACAATGCCTTCTTCCACAGCAGCGCGGGTCGCGTGCAGGGCGTCTTCCACACGGGCTTTTTTCTCTTTCATTTCGACTTCGGTGGCAGCGCCCACCTTGATCACGGCCACGCCACCGGCGAGTTTCGCAACACGCTCCTGCAGTTTTTCGCGGTCGTAGTCGGAAGTAGCTTCTTCGATCTGGACACGAACCTGCTTGACGCGGGCTTCGATGTCAGCTGCGGCACCGGCACCGTCGATGATGATGGTGTTTTCCTTGCCCACTTCGATGCGCTTGGCCTGGCCGAGGTCGGCCAGCGTCACTTTTTCGAGGGTCAGGCCCACTTCTTCAGCGATGACCTTGCCGCCGGTCAGTGTGGCGATGTCTTCCAGCATGGCTTTGCGGCGATCGCCAAAACCAGGGGCTTTGACGGCGACCACTTTCAGGATGCCGCGGATGGTGTTGACCACCAGCGTAGCCAGGGCTTCGCCTTCGACGTCTTCCGAGATGATCAGCAGCGGACGGCTGGACTTGGCGACTTGCTCCAGGGTAGGCAGCAGGTCACGGATGTTGCTGATTTTCTTGTCGTAGAGCAGCACAAACGGGTTGTCCAGAATCGCGGATTGCTTCTCTGGGTTATTGATGAAGTAAGGCGACAGGTAGCCGCGGTCAAACTGCATGCCTTCAACCACGTCGAGTTCGCTGTTGAGCGACTTGCCGTCTTCCACGGTGATGACGCCTTCTTTACCGACTTTGTCCATCGCTTCAGCGATGATCTTGCCGACTTCTTCGTCGCTGTTGGCGGAGATGGTGCCGACCTGGGCAATTTCCTTGCTGGTGGTGGTGGGCTTGGAAGCTTTTTTCAGCTCTTCAACCAGAGCCGTCACAGCCTTGTCGATGCCGCGCTTCAGGTCCATCGGGTTCATGCCGGCGGCGACATATTTCATGCCTTCGCGGACGATGGCTTGTGCCAGAACGGTAGCGGTCGTGGTGCCGTCACCAGCGATGTCGGAGGTCTTGGAAGCAACTTCCTTGACCATCTGCGCGCCCATGTTCTGCAGCTTGTCCTTGAGTTCGATTTCCTTGGCGACGGACACACCGTCCTTGGTCACGGTGGGGGCGCCGAAAGAGCGCTCCAGCACCACATTACGGCCTTTGGGGCCCAGGGTAACCTTGACGGCGTTGGCCAGGATGTTCACACCCTCGACCATGCGTGCGCGGGCTTCGCCGCCGAAAATGACGTCTTTTGCTGCCATGTTTAATTCTCCAGATTCAGTTAATAGGGGTTGGGGGCGTGGGAGAAATTACTTCTCGACCACTGCAAATAAATCGTCTTCTTTCATGACCAGCAGCTCGTCGCCGTCGACCTTGACAGTCTGGCCGCTGTATTTGCCGAACAAAACACGATCGCCAACCTTGACGGCCATGGCGCTGATTTCGCCTTTGTCGTTCTTCTTGCCAGGACCAACGGCCAGCACTTCGCCCTGATCAGGCTTTTCCGCGGCGCTGTCAGGAATGACGATGCCGGAGGCGGTTTTGGTTTCGTTTTCAACACGTTTGACGATCACACGGTCGTGCAGGGGACGAAGTTTCATGGATAGCTCCTGATTTTGAAACAGTGGTTTTGGAATCAAAAAGCACCAGCGCGGAACGCGGGTGCTGTGAACGAGGTGGCGCGAGACATTGTTAGCACTCAATACCATCGAGTGCTAATCATAAGGCTGTTTCGGGACGGTTTCAAGTCCGGAGCCACAAAAACGGCGGGTTGCGACCTGGATCAGGGCCTCGGATCGAGCCTGGCTCAGGGGAAACCAGAACGGCGTGTCCTACAAAGGACTCGCCACCGTCTGACATCTGCCGCCCAATAACCCATCTAAAGTGACCTGAAGCTTCATTTCCGGGCAGCCAGCCCAACCTCGGGGGATTTATGAACCAGTTTGTAATCGACATGTCAAGCAGCCAGCCGGGAGTGCGTTCCAGTCACCCAGCCGCTGGTGACCTCAAGGTATCCGTCACTGCGCGCGGCGGGCCGGTGCGAACTACGTGGCCGTTTTTGGTCAACGCCAGCGCGGCGGGCGATAAACAAGCGCCCG
>NZ_JBDNGU010000049.1:0-1674 GCF_041689105.1 Polaromonas sp.
ACCATTGCCGAGGCGGCGCAGCTGGTGATCCAAGCCGGGGCAATGGGGCAGGGCGGCGATGTGTTTGTGCTGGACATGGGCCAGCCCGTCAAAATCATCGACCTGGCCCGCCGCATGGTGGAGCTGTCTGGCTTGAGCGTGCGCGACGAGACGCGCCCTGATGGCGACATCGAAATTGCAGTGACCGGCCTGCGACCCGGAGAAAAGCTCTTTGAGGAGCTACTGATTGGCGACAACCCCAAGCCCACGCAGCACGCCCGCATCATGAAAGCCCACGAGCAGTTTTTGCCCTGGGCGCAACTAGAACAAAAGCTCAACGCCCTGAGCATCGCCATGAGCGTGAACGACGTCCCCGTCATTCGCGCCATGCTGCAACAACTCGTCAGCGGCTACCAACCCAGCGGCGAAGTGGTTGACTGGGTGCACATGGCGCAGGAGCGCGAGGCGCAGGCCAATGACAATTGAATCTAGAGGCTCACACAGTTTGCGAGTTCTAATCACAGGATCCTGCAGAGCCATGTGAGCCTTGACCTTGGGGGGAGACGACTGGGTCAATCGCTGCAAATAGGCTTGGATGCAGGATCGTGATTGTTTGCCGCCCAAGCAGGCGGCTTGGATCTGCTCAAGGCTGGCTTCACCTGCATGCTGGAGATACAGCAAAATTTCTTCGATGCCTGCAAAGTTGGAGCGGACGAGGTTTTCGTAATCTTCAACGTCCGCCAGTGGGTACATGATCTTTTTGCCGAGCTTGCGATACTCGCGCCCCACATTGAGGTTGCGCCAGCGCTGCAGCGTTTTGGGGCTCATGCCCCAGCGATCAGCCAGTTCGATTTCGTTCAGGGTGGTGGTCACGCCGGGCGCTCCTTGATGTCACGGAGCTGCATTCACGCGTACTTTGGCGCAGAAGTCCAGAAACCATCTGGGCATCAGAAATTGTTTCCGGCAAAAATCAACGAATCAAGTTTCGCCGGAAACTAAAGTTGATTCTTTGATGCGTTTCCGGCAAAATATTATGTACTATAATTTTGCCGGAAACATCATGAAACCACTGTCAAACCAGCAACGACTTCATCAAGTCAACACGGAGCAGCTTTTCGAAAACTACCGATCAGCTCTGAGCCATGCTGCATCCTACCAATACGGCATGCGCTGGAAATCGGTGCGCAACATCGAATATCTTTTCAGGGACAAGGACCGTCGCGGAAACGGTAAGTCACTGGGGCCGAGATCACCAGAGACCGAGTCCGTGTTGGCGGCATTCACTGCCGGGCGGGCTGTGGCGCAGGAGCGCTTGCAGCTGATCATCGAAAAAATTCAGGAGCAGGCCAGGCTGAACAAGGCGTTGCGTTTGAATCGCGTGCCACGTGTGGTGGCTCGGGTGCTGCGCGAGCTTGATCGAGCCGGTCTTCATGACAGCTTTACGGTGATTGGTACCCAGGCTTTGTATGCGTACGAAGCTGTGGCCGGTTCGCATTTCTTGTTGGAATTGCTGGCCTCAGGCGATGTGGATCTGCTTTACGATGCGCGCCAGAAAATGACGGTTGTCTCTGACAAGCTCGATGGCGAGGGATTGCTGGGCTTGCTCAAGAAGGCGGACAAGACATTTGAATGTGTTCGAGAAAATGGCTACCGCGCCGCCAATGCCGGGCAGTTCATGATTGACTTGGTGATTGC
>NZ_JBDNGU010000050.1:0-4785 GCF_041689105.1 Polaromonas sp.
CTATGCGCGACTTCTCGCAGACCGAACTCTGGCCCCACGCCGCGCGCTGGGACCGGGAGCGCCACTTTCCGGCCGAGGCCCACCAGGGCCTGGCCGCGCTGGGCGCTTACGGCATCTGCGTGCCTGAAGAGTTTGGCGGCGCCAACCTCGACTACCTGACACTGGCGCTGGTGATTGAAGAAATCGCCGCCGGCGACGGCGGTACCAGTACCGCCATCAGCGTCACCAACTGCCCGGTCAACGCCATCCTGATGCGTTATGGCAGTGCCGCGCAGAAAAAGCAGTGGCTCATGCCGCTGGCCCAGGGGGAGATGCTGGGCGTGTTCTGCCTGACCGAGCCGCATGTGGGCAGCGACGCGTCATCACTGCGCACCACCGCGGTGAAAGAGGGCGACAGCTATGTCATCAACGGTGTCAAGCAGTTCATCACCAGCGGCAAGAATGGCCACGCTGCCGTGGTGATTGCCGTCACCGACAAGGGCGCCAGCAAAAAAGGCATGAGTGCCTTCATGGTGCCGACCGACGCACCCGGCTACGTGGTCGCGCGGCTCGAAGACAAGCTCGGCCAGAACTCCAGCGACACGGCCCAGATCAACTTTGACAACTGCCGCATCCCCGCCGAGAACCTGATAGGCGCAGAAGGCGAAGGCTACAAAATCGCCCTGGGCGCGCTCGAAGGTGGGCGCATCGGCATCGCCGCGCAAAGTGTCGGCATGGCGCGCAGTGCTTTCGAGTTTGCCGTGAACTATGCCAAGGAGCGCCAGAGTTTCGGCACCGCTATCTTCAATCACCAGGCGGTGGGTTTCCGGCTGGCCGACTGCGCGACCCAGCTGGAAGCCGCGCGCCAGCTGATCTGGCATGCCGCCAGCCTGCGCGACGCTGGCCAGCCCTGCCTGAAAGAAGCCGCCATGGCCAAACTGTTTGCCAGCGAAATGGCCGAGCAAGTGTGCAGCGCCGCCATCCAGACCCTGGGCGGTTACGGCTACGTCAGTGACTTTCCGGTAGAGCGCATTTACCGCGACGTGCGGGTCTGCCAGATTTACGAAGGCACATCGGATGTGCAAAAAATCATCATTCAGCGAGGACTTTAAGCTCACCCCCGTTGAGGCTCACTGCGTGTAGCCTCCTCCCCCCTTTGCAGGGGGCGGCGCCTGCGGGCCGGCAAAGCCGGGCCCGCGGCCCCTGCTTGAAGGGCGGATGCTTCCGATGCCTTGCAAGCCGTCAACCTGACCGGGTGTCCTGGTCGGATTAGAGCGGCCAGACGACAAGCAGCAGCGGCAAGCTGACCGCCACCACCAGCACCTCCAGCGGCAGCCCCAGCTTCCAGTAGTCGCCAAACCGGAAGCCGCCCGGCCCCAGGATCATGGTGTTGTTCTGATGCCCGATCGGTGTCAGAAAAGCGCACGAGGCGCCGATGGCCACGGCCATCAGGAACGGATCAGCGTTGACGCCCAGTGCCGCAGCGCTACCGATGGCGACCGGGCACATCACTGCGGCGGTGGCTGCGTTGTTCATCAGGTCCGACAGGAACATCGTCACCAGCAGCACCAGCGCCAGCGCCAGCACCGCATTGCCCTGGGCGACCGATTCCATCAGGCCCCGGGCGATCAGGTCGGCCGCGCCGGTGGACTGCATGGCGTTGGCAAGCGGGAAGAGGGCACCCAGCAGGATGATGACCGGCCAGTCGATGGCGTCGTACAGATGGCGCAAGGGCAAAGCGCGCAGCAACAGCGTGAACAGCGCGCCAGCCAGAAAAGCGATGGACGCAGGCATCAGTCCCAGGGCGGCGGCGGCCACGGCCGCCAGCATGATCAGCGAGGCCTGGATCGCCTTGCGCTTGTTCGGTATCAGCAGGTCGCGCGCGGCCAGGGGCACGCAGCCAGTGTCGCTGGCGAACTCGGCGATGGCGCCAGGCGGACCCTGCAGCAGCAGGATGTCGCCTGGCTGCCATTCCATCGAGCGCAACCGTTCGACAGAGCGGTTGCCCTGTCGGGACACGGCCAGCAGGTTCAGGCCATAACGGGTGCGCAGCGACATGTCGCTTGCGGAGCGCCCCGACAGGATGGGGCCTGGCAGCACGACCAGTTCGACCAGAACGATTTCCGCAGCGTCGCCGCGCGGCTTCTCGTCTTCTTTTTCCTTGTCCTTGTCCTTGTCCTTGTCCTTGTCCTTGTCCTTCCCGGCCGCCTCCTTCAGGGTCTCCGGCTCGCGGGCCGTTGGCGCCCCGGTGGCTTCTTTCTTTTCCTCCTCCCGGTCGGCGGGGCTTCCCGATTCCTCCAGCTTCATTCCGAGGGTCGACAGCAGCGTGGACAAGGTGTCCGCGCCCGCTTCGATGACCAGAATGTCGCTGGCGCGCAGCGTCCGGTACGGGCTGGGCGCGCTGATCCGCATCTCGTTGCGCACCAGGCCGACCACCTGCGCACCGGCGTCTTCCAGCACCTTCTCCACCTCGGTGAGCGTCTTGCCCTCCGACGCGCCACCTTCAAGAATCCGGGCCTCGGTCAGGTAGGCCCCGGTGTCGAAGCCCTCCAGGCCCTCTGCCTGGCGCTTGGGCACAAGTCGCCAACCCACCAGCGCGATAAACACCACGCCCAGAACGGCCACGGGCACCCCGATGGCCGCGAAGTCGAACATCGCGAACGAGCCCCTGCCGTCGGCCATGCCGGCCCGGAACCCCGCAACAATGAGGTTGGGCGGTGTGCCGATCAGGGTCGTCATGCCGCCGAGGATGGTGCCGAAGGCCAGCGGCATCAACATCCGCCCCGGCGGGATGGACAGACGCGTGGCCACCTTGAGCGCGATCGGCATCAGCAGCGCCATGGCCCCCACGTTATTCATGAAGCCTGACAGCAGCGCGCCCACGCCCATCAAGGCGGTCAGGCTGAGTACCTGCCCCCCCTTGGCCGGTATGGCGTAGCGGGCCAGCACCTCGACGGCGCCCGAGACCTGCAGCGCTTTGCTCATGATCAGCATGCAGGCCACCGTGATCACGGCCGGGTGGCCAAAACCGCTGAACGCCTCCTCGGGCGTCACCAGTCCCGACCAGACGCAGGCCACCAGGGCGCTGACGGCCACGAGGTCGTGCCGCCACTTGCCCCACAGGAACAGGCCGACGACCATGCCAAGGATGAGCAACACGGTGATCTGGTCGGGCGTCATGAAGAAGCCTTGTGGGGTGGCATGAGGTGGGCGGGTGAGAGCATGTGTCAATGTACCCGCTTGTTGCGCGGCGTCTGCGCATGGGCAAGACGCCGATAATCGATGTCACAGGAGTATTTCATGCCCATCACCAAAGGATTTCGCGCGCTCGTTGACGAGGCCATGGCCCAGGTCACCACCTATTCTGTGGCCGAAGTGCAGGCCAGACTGCATGACCCCCAGGTGCAGATTGTTGACATCCGCGACCCGCGTGAAGTGAGCGCCGGCACCGTGGTCGGCAGTTTCCTCGCGCCCAGAGGCATGCTGGAGTTCTGGGTGGACCCCGCCTCGCCGTACCACAAGCCCGTGTTTGCCGACGAAGGCCGGGAGTTCATCCTGTTTTGCGGTGCAGGCTGGCGCAGCGCGCTGGCGGCCCGGACGCTGCAGGACATGGGCATGACCAATGTGGCGCATATTGACGGCGGGTATGCCGAATGGGTCAAGCAGGGCGCGCCTGTCGAAACGCTGGAGCAGCGCAAGGCAAAAAGCAGCGGCTGAGCTTGATGCCGCCCATGCCGCCTCTGTCACCTTCGCAAGCCTGCCCCTGTGGCCGCAGCAGCCCGTCCGGCAAACCGCTGGGGTTTACAAGTTGCTGCGACTGTTTTCTGGATCACTTCGAGACCACACCCGCGCCAGACGCCGAAAGCCTGATGCGCTCGCGCTACACCGGCTTTGTGCTTGAACGCGCCGACTACCTGCTCGCCACCTGGCAGACCAGTCACCGGCCATCGGCCATCGAGTTCGACCCCGGGGTGAAATGGCTGGGCCTGGAGCTGCGTCATCACCGGCTGCTGGACGCCACCCACGCCGAAGTCGAATTCGTCGCCCGGCAGAAAAGCCCGGGCAACCCGGCCGTGCGCCTGCATGAGCGCAGCCGCTTCGTGCGGGAGGCCAGCCGTTGGTACTATGTGGACGGCGATGCGCTGTGATTAAGCATAAAATCGGCCTCTAGCCCTTATACAGCGGTCGCAAGCAGCTATCAAATCAGTAGTAAAAGGATTCTTTCGTGACCTTCGATGCCGTGTTGTTTGACTGTGATGGCGTGCTGGTGGACAGCGAGCCCATCACCAATGGCGTGTTGCGCGACATGCTGGAAGAAGCCGGCTGGTCGCTCAGCAGCGCCGAATGCATGCGCCTGTTCATCGGCAAGGCTGTCAGGGACGAGGCCGCCCTTATTGAAGAAAAAACTGGCCGCCCCTTGACCGAGGCGTGGATGGCTGAGTTTCGCGGTCGCCGCAACGAGGGGCTGGTCGAAGGCCTGCTGCCGATTCGCGGCGCGCTTGAAGCGGTGGCGCAGATCCACGCGCTGTATGCGGGCCGCATTGCCTGCGCGTCCGGCGCTGACCGCTTCAAGGTTGAGCTGCAGCTCGAAAAATGCGGGCTCATGCCCTACTTCAAGGACCGCATTTTCAGCGGCCACGAGATGCCGCGCTCCAAACCCGCGCCCGATGTGTACCTGGCCGCTGCCGCCGCGCTGGGTGTTGACCCGACCCGCTGCGCGGTGGTCGAAGACACCGTACCCGGCGTCATGGCTGGTGTGGCTGCCGGGGCGACGGTGTTTGGCTACAGCCCGGCGGAGGCCGGGCA
>NZ_JBDNGU010000051.1:0-20159 GCF_041689105.1 Polaromonas sp.
CAGCGGCCGGTGCTTGGCCTTGATCAGCTCGCGCGTCTCATAAACATAAAACTCCATGCGGTCGATCTCGCGCAGCAGGTCGTTCGGAAACTCGATGTCGGCCTTGTCGATCTCGTCAATCAGCAGCGCCACCGGCTCGTCAGCGGTGAAGGCTTGCCAGAGCACACCCTTGACGATGTAGTTGTGGATGTCCTTGACCTTTTCGTCGCCGAGCTGCGAGTCGCGCAGGCGCGAGACCGCATCGTATTCATACAGGCCTTGCTGCGCCTTGGTGGTGGACTTGATGTGCCACTGCAACAAGGGCAGGTTCAGGGCCTGGGCCACTTCCTCGGCCAGCATGGTCTTGCCGGTGCCCGGCTCGCCCTTGACCAGCAGGGGTTTTTTGAGGATGGCGGAGGCATTGACGGCGAGCATCAGGTCCGGGGTGGCGACGTAGTTTTTGGAGCCTTGGAATTTCATGTTGGGCAGCAGCTGTGAAGCGGAAGAAGGGTGAATGTGCGTTGATTCAGCGGGGGCCGGGAGCTGGCCCTGCAGGCACAGATATAATCGATGGCTGTTGATATAACGAATCCTCACCTGAATTGTGCGCGAAAAATGACCAAGCTGTTCACCACGCTATTCGCTCTTGCTGTCTCACTTGCGACCGCGGCAGCCCATTCCCAGGACATCCAAGGTGATGTCAAAGCCGGCGCATCAAAAAACGCCATGTGTATTGGCTGTCACGGCATCAAGGGTTACCAGGCCAGTTTCCCCGAGGTCTACAAGGTCCCGATGATTTCTGGCCAGAGCGCCAAATACCTCACCGCCGCGCTGCACGCTTATAAAAAGGGCGAGCGCAAGCACCCGACCATGCGCGGTATCGCTGATTCCCTGAACGATCAGGACATTGCCGACTTGTCCGCCTACTACAGCGTTCACGGCGTGGCCGAGGGTGCCGCCCCGGCCGACCGTACCGTCAAACAGCCCAGCGCAGCAGTGACCGCGCTGCTGAACAAGGCCAATTGCGCTTCATGCCATGGCGCCGACTTCAGCAAGCCGATTGACCCCAGCTACCCCAAGCTTGGTGGACAGCATGCCGACTACCTGTTTGTCGCCCTCAAGGCCTACAAGGTTGAAAATAACCCAAAGGTCGGCCGCAACAACGCCATCATGGCGGGCATGGCCAAGCAGTACAGCAATGCAGAACTCAAGCTGCTGGCCAACTACCTGGCCAGTGTGGACGGCGACCTCAAAGTGGTTCCGCAGAGCAAGTTCCGCTAGACCGCTTCGCTCCAGAAACTGAACAAAGCCCCGTTCTGCGGGGCTTTTTCCTTGGGGGCGGTCAATCTCTTGTAGCGTGGCGCTGGACGCACGCGATGTAGGCGTCGCCGTCGGGTGGGCGCTCCGCGCGCTGGCTTTCCCAGACCATCTGACCCAGGCAGTCCATGGCTTCGTGGTGAGCGTCATGCAGGGAGTTGCGGCGTGCGGTCAGCAATTCCACCGCCTGCCGGATCCCGCGTGGCTGGTCAATAGAGCATTGCTCGCTGATCGACAGGTGCATGGACAGGTGCAAAAACGGGTTGGTTCTGCCGGCTTCCACGTCGTACATCTTTTCCAGCGCGGCATCCGCGTCGGCAAAGTCGGCGCGGTACTCGGGGTGTTCTTCCAGCCACTGGCTTGCTATGGTTTCAATAGCCTCGAGTGGCTGGCCTGCCTGGGTCTTGGCGTAAACGGAGCAGAAAAACCGGCGAACGTCGGCTTGCGAGGGCGTGAACATGGCACGAGATTAGCACGGGTCGTTTTTCCTGCGCGCCTGTGGTGTTTCAGCACGAAAAGAGCGTCAGGCGGCAATGTCCTACGCGCCCTGGGCCACCGTGTCGCTTAGATTAACGCCACGGCAGCGCGATACCGGTAGGCGCGCCGGCCCATCTCTATAGCCGGCGAGGAGAACTTCATGAATGCAATGAGAATCACGGGCATCGTCCTGATCGTGCTCGGCCTGGCCGGCTTTTTCACCGGTGGCTTCAGCTTCACCAAGGACACGTCGACAGCCAAGCTCGGGCCACTTGAGCTGGTGGTGAAGGAGAAGGAGACGGTCAACTTTCCGCAGTGGCTCAGCATAGGTGCCATCGTGCTGGGCGCCGTGGTGCTGGTGATGGGCTCACGGAAGTCCTGAATGGCCCCCACGTTCACTCGCTGCGTGTGACTCACGTGTCCTGAGGGGGTGAATTTCCCCGGGGTGGCCCGGCGGGTAATTGCCCAAATCAGCTGTTTTGAACTGCCAGCAGGCGCGAGATGGTTTGCGCAGCTTCCAGCAGCGGCTGCAGCATGGTGTCCTGCATCATCTTGGCGCTGGTCCGGTTGGCCTGGCCGCTGATATTGAGCGCCGCCACCGTGCGGCCAGCCCGGTCCCGAATCGGCGCGGCCATGGACACCAGACCTTCTTCGAGCTCCTGGTTGACCAGGCACCAGCCCTGCTTGCGCGTGTGCGCGATTTTCTGCCGCAGGGCATCGATGTCCGTCACCGTGTGGCGTGTCAGTGCTTCGGGCTGGGACGCTTTCAGGCAGGCCATGGCTTGCTCCTGCGGCATCGCGGCCAGCAACACCCGGCCCATGGATGTGCAGTAGGCGGGAAGCCGCGAACCGACGCCCAGCGTGATGCTCATGATCTTGTGCGTGGACACGCGAAGCACATACACGATGTCGGTGCCATCGAGTACGGCGGCCGAACACGACTCCCTGACTTCCCCGGCCAGGGCTTCCATGACCGGCTCGGCCAGGTTCCAGATCGGCATCGATGACAGGTAGGCAAAGCCCAGGTCCAGAATGCGTGCGGTCAGCGAGAAATGTTTGCCATCGCTGTCTACATAGCCAAGGGTTTGCAGGGTCAGCAGGATGCGCCGCGCACCGGCCCGGCTCAGGCCGCTGCGGGCTGCTACTTCGCTCAGGGTTTGCCGGGGCGACTGCGCGCTGAAGGAGCGGACTACCTCCAGCCCGCGTGCAAACGACTGCACATAGCTGTCACCCGGCGCGTGGCCGGGCCGTGCGGTGGTGCTCAGAGGTGAAGCCGCAATTGCCATGGATACCAAAATCTCCTAAAATTCATTATACGAACATTTGTTCTACATAAGAACAAATTACATCTTTCCTTTCCTGGGTTTTATCGCGGAGACAAAGCTTCATGATCAACAAGATCGCCCGGTCCATCGCCGAGGCGCTGGCCAGTGTTCAGGACGGGTCTACCGTCCTTATAGGCGGCTTTGGCACGGCCGGCATCCCGAATGAACTGATCGATGGCCTGATTGCGCAGGGCGCCAAAGACCTCACGGTCGTGAACAACAACGCCGGCAATGCCGACACCGGGCTGGCCGCATTGCTCAAGTCCGGTCGCGTGCGCAAGATCATCTGCAGCTTTCCGCGTCAGGCCGACAGCTACGTTTTCGATGAACTCTATCGCTCCGGCAAGCTGGAGCTCGAACTGGTGCCGCAAGGCAACCTGGCTGAGCGCATACGCGCCGCGGGTGCCGGCATAGGCGCTTTTTTCTCGCCCACAGGTTATGGCACCGAGATGGCCAAAAACAATGACGGCACGCCAAAGGAAACCCGCGAGATCAATGGCAAGGGGTATGTGCTGGAGATGCCGATTTACGGCGACGTGGCACTGATCAAGGCCGAGCGCGGCGACCGCTGGGGCAACCTGGTCTACCGAAAGGCAGCTCGCAACTTTGGCCCGGTGATGGCCACCGCGGCCAGGCTCACGGTGGCGACCGTGCATGAGATCGCCGAACTCGGTGCGATGGACCCGGAGCACATCGTCACGCCCGGCATCTATGTTCACCAGATCGTGAAGATCGACCGTGTCGCCACCCAGGCCGGCGGCTTTAAACAGGCAGCATGACCATGAGTTACCAAAAACGAAGCAAGGACCAGCTGGCCGCCCGCGTGGCGCAAGACATTCCTGAAGGCGCTACCGTGAACCTCGGCATCGGCATGCCGACGCTGGTGGCCAACCACATCCCTGCAAGCCGCGAGGTGCTGCTGCACAGCGAAAACGGCATCCTGGGCATGGGGCCGGCGCCGGCTGAGGGCGATGAAGACTACGACCTGATCAATGCCGGCAAGCAACCGGTGACCCTGCTCAAGGGCGGTGCTTTTTTCCACCATGCCGACAGCTTCGGCATGATGCGCGGTGGGCACCTGGACATCTGCGTGCTGGGCGCTTTCCAGGTCTCCGCCACCGGCGACCTGGCCAACTGGAGCACCGGCGAGCCGGGCGCCATCCCCGCCGTTGGCGGTGCCATGGACCTGGCCATCGGCGCGCGGCAAACCTGGGTGATGATGGACCTGCTGACCAAAAAAGGCGAAAGCAAGGTCGTCCGGACCTGCAGCTACCCGCTGACCGGCATGGCTTGCGTCAAGCGCATCTATTCCGAGCTGGCGACGCTGGAATGCACGCCGCATGGCCTCAAGCTCATCGACAAGGTCGATGGACTGGGACATGCCGAGCTGGAAAAACTCGTGGGTCTGCCCGTCGCAGCCTGAACAACCCTCCACTTTTACCCCCAGGAGATACACCATGACACCCCAAGCTTTTATCTGCGACGCCATCCGTACCCCTTTCGGCCGTTATGGCGGCGCACTCAGCAGCGTACGCACCGATGACCTGGCCGCCGTGCCACTCAAGGCCCTGATGGCGCGCAACCCGAATGTCGACTGGCTGGCGGTGACCGACGTGATTTATGGCTGCGTCAACCAGGCCGGCGAGGACAACCGCAACGTGGCGCACATGGCCAGCTTGCTGGCTGGCTTGCCGCTGGAGTTGCCCGGCGCCACCATCAACCGCCTGTGCGGCTCCGGCATGGACGCCGTGGGTACAGCGGCCCGCGCCATCAAGGCGGGCGAGGCACGTTTGATGATTGCTGGCGGCGTTGAAAGCATGAGCCGCGCGCCGTTTGTGATGGCCAAGGCCGAAAGCGCCTTCAGCCGCGCCGCGCAGATGTATGACACCACGATTGGCTGGCGCTTCGTCAACAAGCTGATGAAGGAAAAATACGGCACCGATGCCATGCCCGAAACGGCAGAAAACGTGGCTCTGGAGTACAAGATCAGCCGCGAGGACCAGGACAAGATGGCGCTGGCCTCGCAGCTCAAGGCCGTCGCCGCGCAGAAGTCCGGTTTCTTTGACGCCGAGATCACGCCGGTCACCATTGCGCAGAAAAAAGGCGATCCGGTGGTGGTCAGCAAGGACGAACATCCGCGCGAAACATCGATGGAAGCGCTGGCCAAACTCAAGGGCGCGGTGCGGCTCGACGGCAGCGTCACGGCCGGCAATGCTTCGGGTATTAACGACGGCGCCTGCGCGCTGCTGATTGCCAATGAAGAAGCGGCCAAAGAGAACGGCCTCACGCCGCGTGCGCGCATCGTTGGCATGGCGACAGCCGGCGTGCCGCCGCGCATCATGGGCATAGGCCCTGCACCGGCCACCGAAAAGGTGCTGGCGCTGACGGGTCTGAGCCTGGCGCAGATGGACGTGATCGAACTCAACGAAGCGTTTGCTGCGCAAGGTCTGGCGGTGTTGCGCCTGCTCGGATTGCAGGACGACGATGTGCGCGTCAACCCGAACGGCGGCGCGATTGCGCTGGGCCATCCGCTCGGCGCGTCGGGTGCGCGCCTGGTGACCACCGCAGTCAACCAGCTGCACCGCACCGGGGGGCGTTTTGCCCTGTGCACCATGTGTATCGGTGTGGGGCAGGGCATTGCGCTGGTGCTGGAACGGGTGTGAATAGAGCCGGTGTACCCGAAATCCATAGTAAAAACAGGCTGTAGCCCTTGCCCTGCTTGCGCAAGGCGCTACTGAAGTAATAGCGGAAAAAGTGGCGTGTTGCGCTGCGCGCCCGCCTGGCGCTTAAAGCGCCATCGAAGGCCGTTGCGCCATCGCTGCACGCCAGCGCACCAGGTGCGGGTGCTGGTCGCCGGGCTTGACCTTGACGACGCGGGCAAAGTCCACCGCCACCACGGCGGTGATGTCGGCAACGCTGAATTGCTCGGCGGCTACAAAATCGCGCCCGTCCAGCCGCTCATTGAGCATCGCAAAAAACTGCTGCACGCGCGTCAGTCCGCGCTGGGCCAGCTCTGGAATCTGCGCGTAGTCCACCGGCCCAGGCAGGGCGCGGTTCGTCATCCCGGGCGAGCTGTTGCGCAGGCATTCGGCAATCGCCATCAGGCCTTCAAACTCGATGCGCCACTGCCAGCTGGCCACCTCGGCTTTGTCGAGCGCGGTGCTGCCCAGCAGCGGCGGCTGGGGGCAGTGCGCCTCCAGCCAGGCGGCAATGGCGGCGTTGTCGGTGAGCAGGGCGCCTTCGTCGGTACACAGTGCAGGCACGGTGCACTGCGGGTTGATCCGGCGATAGGCTTCGCCCATCTGCTCGCGGGTCCGCAGGTCGATCTGAACGGTCTCGTGCAGCACCCCTTTTTCAGCCAGCAGGATGCGGGCACGCCTCGGGCTGGGGGCGGTGGCGCAGTCGTACAGGGTGATCATGGCGCCAGCTTGTCCTGGGTGCGCGTGTCAAAGTCGCCCGCATCGTGTCGCTCGTGCAGCTGGCTGGCCGGCTCGCCCCAGGTGCGGTTGACCATGCGCCCGCGCCGGGCGGCGGGGCGTTTGGCGATCGCGTCCGTCCAGCGCAGCACATTTTTGTAAGTCTGTACCTGCAGGAACTCGCCGGCTTCGTAGATCTGGCCCTTGACCAGGGTGCCGTACCAGGGCCATACCGCCATGTCGGCAATCGTGTAGTCGTCGCCTGCCAGATACGGCACCTCAGCCAGGCGCCGGTCCAGCACGTCGAGCTGGCGCTTGACTTCCATCGCGTAGCGGTCGATGGGGTATTGCATTTTGCTCGGGGCGTAGGCGTAAAAGTGGCCGAAACCGCCGCCCAGAAACGGCGCGCTGCCCATCAGCCAGTTCAGCCAGGCCAGGCATTCCGCGCGCGGTGCGCGGGCCGTGGGCAAAAAGGCGCCAAACTTCTCGGCCAGGTACTGCAGGATGGCGCCGGACTCAAACACCCGCAGTGGTGCGGGCTCGCTGTGGTCCACCAGCACCGGAATCTTCGAGTTGGGGTTGGCCGCCACAAAGCCGCTGCCGAACTGCTCGCCCTCGTGGATGCGGATCAGCCAGGCGTCGTACTCTGCACCGCTGTGGCCCAGCGCCAGCAGCTCTTCGAGCATGACGGTGACCTTGACGCCATTGGGCGTGCCCAGCGAATACAGCTGCAGCGGGTGCTTGCCCACCGGCAGTTCCTTGTCATGCGTGGGGCCGGCCACGGGCCGGTTGATGTTGGCGAAGCGGCCGCCGCTGGATGGCGGGGGCTGCCAGATTTTTGGCAGGACGTAAAGATTTGAGTCTGGGATTGAATCTGTCATGCGGGCATGTTGCCCGAATTTGAATTTCCCTGCACAACGCATCGTCGAGGCGTTGTTGTAGGTGGTCCGCGGCCGCCCACTACACTGGGGTCTTGTTGTTACGGATCCCTGCCGCGATGGAAATTTTTCTCCTCTTGCTGATGGTGGCCGCCATCGGCGCCTACCAGCTCAAATCTAAAACGCAGGCCAGACGTATTGCCCTGCTGGCCAGCCATCTGGGCAGGTATCAGGTCGAAAAACTCATGGAAAGCCTGACCGAAGGCTACTTGCGGGCGCTGGGAGAAAAAGACCCGGAGCGCCAGAGCCAGATATGGAACATGCTGGCTTCGTCCGAGGTGCAGTTGTGCGAACAGTTCGAGCGTTTTTCCGACGACTTTTCAAAGGTGGATGAGGACGAGGCCCGCGTCAGCAGGCTGCCGGTTTTTCTGCCTGAGGCAGACCGCTTCTTTCCTGCCAATACCTTTGACATGCGCCAGGTCCTGGCTGTGCATGCGCAGGGCATCACCCGTGTGGCAAAAAATGCGGCCGGGCGTTCGCCCCGTGACAAGGCCTATACCTTGTCGGCCGAGCTGTTTTTGATGCAGCACACCTGTCATTGGTACTGCCGGTCCAAGACCGTCGCCTCCGCGCGCATGCTGTCCCGTCACCAGACGCCGTATCAGCAGCTTCTGGAATCCGTGGATCCGGACACGCGCCAGGCCTATCTGGCGGCGATAGGCCGGTGAGCGCACGCGCGAGCTGCACACTTTGCCTGCGGCCGCGCATCGCCTGTATCTGCCGCTGGATCACACCGGTGGCCAACGAGGTCGAGGTGTTGATCCTGCAGCATCCGCTGGAAGTGCGCCAGGCCAAAGGCAGTGCGCGGTTGCTGCATCTGAGCCTGGCGCGCAGCCAACTCCTGACCGGCGAGGTATTTGACGTGCGCGGCTTGCTGGCCGATACACAGGGCGACGCAGACTTCAGGCACAACCTGCTGCTGTATCCCGATACGCCGCAAGCCGCTGCGGAGGGCCGGCTGGCTGCGCCGCAGCTGACGCCGGAAATGCTGCGCGAGCCTGCGCGGTTGCGGCTGATCGTGCTCGACGGCACCTGGCGCAAGAGCCGCAAGATGCTTTATCTCAATCCCCTGCTGCAGCAATTGCCGCGGCTGTCGCTGCAGCCCACGTCCGCGTCGAACTACCTGATCCGCCGCGCGCACCGGCCGGGCCAGCTGTCCACGCTGGAGGCCACCTGCGCAGCACTGGCCCAGCTTGAGGGCGGGCGCGAAAGCCTTGCTCGCTTGCTGGCGGCGTTTGACGGCTTTGTGGCCCAGCAGATGGGCTGGCGGCCTGGTGAAAGCAGGACAAAGTTGCTATGAAATAAATAGCTATTTGCGCCCGTTGGACAAGGGCTGGAGGCCAATTCCATGTATGAAAAGCAGGTGCAACGCTGCCACGGCGTGTCCAGCGGCCGCAGCGGCAGGCCACCAACCGGGCACGATAATCGGCGACTTCTCCTGCTTTATTCCGGGTGTTCTTTCTTTTTACCTGCCGTACCTTGCCTGTGACCTTCCCGCTGATCACCGACCCGCTTTTTTATGCAGTAGCCATACCTGCGGTGCTGATGCTGGGGATCAGCAAAAGCGGGTTTGGCGCCGGCTTTGGTTCGCTGGCGGTTCCGGTGATGGCGCTGGCCGTCACCGTGCCGCAGGCTGCGGCCATCCTGATGCCGGTGCTGCTGCTGATGGACCTGCTGGGCATGGCCGCTTTCCGCAAGGACTTTGACATGCGGCTGGTGAAGTTCCTCGTGCCCTTCGGGCTGGTGGGCACCCTGACCGGCATGCTGCTGTTCAAGGTGCTTCCAGCCAATGTCGTCGCCAGCATCGTGGGCGCTTTCACCTTGATGTTCCTGGCGCAACGCCTGCTGTTCCCGCCCAAAGCCGACAGCCCGCCCCCGCCACGCTGGTTGGGTGGCCTGCTCGCGGTGACTTCCGGCTTCACGAGTTTTATCGCCCACGCCGGCGGGCCACCGATCAGTGCCTATGTGATTCCGCTGCGCTTGCGACCGGTGACGTTTACCGCCACGCTGGCCTTTTTCTTTTTTGTGATCAACCTGTCCAAGTGGCTGCCCTACGCCTGGCTGGGCCTGCTGGATATGCGCAACATGTTCACCTCGCTGGTGTTGTTGCCTTTGGCGCCGCTGGGCGTGTGGGTGGGGGTGCGGCTGGCCCGGCGCATCAGCCCGGTGCTGTTTTACCGGCTTCTTTACCTGGGCATGTTCCTCACCGGCATCAAGCTGCTTTGGGACGGATTTCACTAAAATGCAGCCCTCCGGCCGGTGCGCGGGGCGTGTTTTTACGCTCGCCGGGAAAAGGTCACAAGGACAATCCGGCGATTTGGGTGAAAATCCCGGCATGAGAACAAATGCTTACGTGTTGCTGCCGGGTGCTGGCTGCGCGGCTGCTTTCTTTGTCCCTTTGTTTGCGGCGGTGTCCGCATGACCACCGTCGTTTTTGCTGACCTCGTTGGCAGCACCAGCATGTTCGAGCGGCTGGGTGACGAGACTGCCTCGCGGTTTGTGACGCAACTGGTCGGGGCTTTGAGCCAGGTGTTCGAGCAGCACAGTGGCCGCGTTGTCAAGCTGCTCGGCGACGGACTGTTTGTCGTGTTTCCTCACGAGGGCGATGCGCTGGCGGCCTGTATCAGCATCCAGATGCGCTTCCTTGAAAAACCGATACGCGCGGGCGGCAGCGGCGCGCCGGTGCAGATGCAGATGGGTATCGAGTCGGGCGAGGTGGTGGAAATCGACGGCGACTGCTTTGGCGATACCGTCAATTCGGCGGCGCGCCTGGCCGACCTGGCCGGTGCGGCGCAAATCCTCACCACGCAAAATGTCTGGTCGGCGCTGGCGCCTTTGCAGCAGTCGTCCTTGCGCAGCCTCGGGCCCATCCACCTGCGCGGGCGCGCCGAAGCCAGCCATGTGTACCGCGTCGAATGGCAGACGGGCCGTGACGAAGACGCGACCATGATGGGGCGCTCCATCGCGTCCAGTGGTCCGCCCCAGGTATTGGCGCTGGTGGCTGGCGAGCAAACCGTGCAGATTGACGCCAGCAGCCTGGCCATTTCCATAGGGCGCGGCGCTGGCGCTTCGCTGGCGCTGAACGATCCGCGGGTGTCGCGCATGCACGCCATGCTGGAGTGGCGCGGCGGGCAATTCGTGCTCAGCGATGCGTCAAGTTATGGCACCTGGGTGTATTTCGGCAACCAGAGCGAAGCGGTGGTGCTGCGCCGCACCGAGTGTTATCTGGTGGGCAGCGGCCAGATCAGCGCGGGCTGCGAGCGCAAGGAAGGCAGCCCGCTGATCAGTTTTTCCATCATCAGCTGAGGCCGGCCACGCGCCTTGTCTCTGGATGGCGAGCTAGAATCATTTTTTGTTTCCAGACGTACAACGTGCGGACGTACTCCGCCGATTGTTTTTTCCATGGGCCTGAACAAGCTTGGTCGCTACGACATCATCCGCGTGCTGGGCAAGGGCGCGATGGGCCTGGTCTATGAGGCGCGCGATCCCAACCTGGATCGTCGGGTGGCGATCAAGACCATCAAGGTCGAGAACCTGTCGGAAGAAGCCGCCGCTGAATACGAGGCCCGTTTTCGCACCGAAGCGCGCTCGGCGGCGCGTCTGCAGCATCCCAATATCGTCAGCGTCTATGACTCGGACCGGCATGGCGACATGGCATTTCTGGTCATGGAGTTCATCCAGGGGGAGGACCTCAAGCACCACCTGGACGGCGGCAGGCGTTATTCGCTGGAGCAGACGCTGGGCATGATGCGTGAGCTGCTGTCGGCGCTGGATTACGCGCACCGGCAGTCCATCGTGCACCGCGATGTCAAGCCGGCCAACCTGCTGATCGAGGCGAACGGCAGGGTCAAGCTGACCGACTTCGGCGTCGCCCGCATCCAGGACTCTGGCGAGGCCACCCGGACCCAGGGCTCCATGGTCGGCACCCTCAAATACATGTCGCCCGAGCAGGTGCAGGGCCAGCCGGTGGATGCGCGCTCCGACCTGTTTGCGGTGGGCATCGTGCTTTACCAGCTGCTCACCGGCAAACGGCCCTTTGATGGCGATACCGACTTCTCCATCATCCAGCAGATCGTGGGCCACGTGCCGGCTGCGCCCAGCACCGTGAACACCCAGTTGCCGCCGGCGATGGACGCAGTGGTGGCGCGGGCGCTGGCCAAAAACCGCGACCAGCGTTTTACCAGCGCGCAAGAGTTTGTCCAGGCCCTGCAGGAAGCCAGCGGACAGGCCGCCGACCCGACCATTGTTCCCCCCGTCAGCCAGCCCGGCCGCCGCGGCGGCAATAACACCGACACCGGCCCGCAGCGATCCCGTGCTGGCGGTTCAACGGTGAAGCTGAGTTCAGGCACCGACTCCGGCTCCACCGTGACGCAGGAGCTGGAACTGGTGTACTGGAAAGACATCAAGGACTCCGAGGAGATCGAGGACCTGGAAGGGTTTCTCGACCGTTTCCCCTCGGGCATCTACGCAGACCTGGCGCGCCGGCGGCTGAAGAAGCTGGGCGGCAGCCTGGCCGAGGACTCGGGGAGCGGAGCGGCCGCGCTGGCGGCGCAGACCGAGTGGACGCGACTGCAGGCGCAAAGCACCCTGACGGCCGCTACGCCCGATCCGGACGCGACACCACACTCCGGGCCGGCCACGCCGCCCGCTGTGGCCTCAGCGCTGGCGGATCAGCCTGTGGAAGCACCCGCGGAAGTGCCTGCGGACGGGGAGCCGGAACCTGCCCGGGTTGCCGTGCTGAGCGCACCCGCTGCGGCCGCGACTTTGCCCCCGCCGCCGCGGCCTGACTTGCCGCCGCCCCCACCACCCGCCACGGCGGCATCGGCTCGCTCGAAAATGCCGCTGTACGCCGCTGCCGGTATTGCCGTGCTGGCGCTGGCCGGTCTGGGTTTCAAATTCTTCGCCGGTCCCGCCGCGCCGGACGGTGAAGCGGCATCCAGCCCGACGTCCGCGATAGCGGCGGCCGAATCAGCAGCAAGCGCAGCGGATGCCGCCAGGCCCGCGTCTAAACGGGTGGCCGTCAAGCCGCCCCCTGAAAAGGCCGTTGTGGCCCGGCCACCGGTGGTCAACCCGGCCGCGTCAGAAACCAGGGCGCCTCCGGCTGCCGAACAGGCTGCCCAGCCGGCGGGGCCGACCAACCCCGGGCAGGCCTGCGAAAACCGCGTCTTGCTGGGTTTTCAGATCTGCATGAACGAGCAATGCGCCAGGCAGCGTTTCAAGAACCACCCGGTTTGCATGGAGCGCCGCGAGCAGGAAAAGATGCGCCAGGAGATCCGGGACGGACGCCAGTAATCGCGTTGGACCGGGAGGCACGCTTGCGGTGCTATCAAAAA
Source organism: Polaromonas sp. (assembly GCF_041689105.1). Lineage (GTDB taxonomy): Bacteria > Pseudomonadota > Gammaproteobacteria > Burkholderiales > Burkholderiaceae_C > Polaromonas. The sequence continues at coordinate 12,786 of NZ_JBDNGU010000051.1, forward strand.
AGAAGCGGACTGCGCCCGTCCGCAAAGGGCTGGGGCCGGATTTCTTTGTGAATTTGGAATGACATGCGATGGTTGCCGCTGCGCGGCGACTGCCGGTGCCCCGCCGCTGTTTGGCCTGTGGCGCGCCTGCCGTTACCATAGCGCTCAAACATCGGGAGATATTGATGCCTGTGGTTGTGATTGCCAATCCCAAAGGCGGCGTCGGTAAAACGACACTGGCCACCAATGTTGCCGGGTATTTCGCCAGCCAGGGCCATGCGGTCATGCTTGGTGATGCGGATCGTCAGCAGTCGTCGCGGCTCTGGCTCGGGCTTCGCCCGCCGGCCGCCCGGCCCATCACCACCTGGGATGTCAACGCCGACCTGATCGTCAAGCCGCCCAAGGGCACGACCCATGTGGTGCTCGACACCCCCGGCGGCCTGCACGGCTGGCGCTTTAACGACGTGATCAAACTGGCCGACAAGGTCATCGTGCCGCTGCAGCCCAGCGTGTTTGACATCTTCGCCACGCGTACTTTCCTCGACCAGCTGGCCGAACACCGCCATGCCGGCAAGATGCAAGTCGGCATTGTGGGCATGCGCGTCGATTCACGCACCATCGCCGCCGACAAGCTGCGCAGCTTTGTCGAAGGCCTGGGTCTGCCAGTGCTCGGGTATGTGCGTGACACGCAGAACTACATTCACCTCGCGGCGCGCGGCCTGACGCTGTTCGACGTGGCGCCTGGCCGGGTCGAAAAAGACCTGGAACAGTGGGCGGGCATCTGCCGCTGGCTTGACCAGTGATCCGGCACGCCTGATGTCGCTGGCTGGACATCCCTGTCGCCGGACGGGCGTTACAGTGGCCGCATGAAAACCTTCCAGACCCTTTCAGAACTGGCCGCATGTGTTGGCCAGGAAGTCGCCGTCAGCGACTGGCTCACAGTCACCCAGGCCCAGGTCAATCTGTTTGCCGAAGCCACCGGCGACCACCAGTGGATCCATGTGGACCCTGAAAAAGCCAAAGCCGGGCCTTTTGGAGGGCCGATCGCGCATGGTTTTCTGACCCTGTCGCTGCTGCCGAAGTTTTTCGAAACCTCGTTCGAAATCGTGCAAAGTCGCATGGGCGTGAACTACGGCCTGAACAAGGTGCGCTTCACAGCGCCTGTGCCGGTCGGCAGCCGCCTGCGGGCACGCATGAAGCTGCTGGCGAGCGAGCCGATTGACAACAACGGCGTGCAGATGACGTGGGAAGTGCTGGTGGAGCGCGAAGGCTCGGCCAAGCCGGTGTGCGTGGCCGAGTCGCTGGTCAGGCGTTACCCATGAGGCAGACGGCTTGAGAGTGACAAGGCCGGGAAAACACAAACACAAAAGCCCGCTGCATGGTTGCAAGCGGGCTTTTTTGCGGGAGCCGCCTGGCTCCTGCGCAGACGGCTTACATGTAGCCGTAGCCGAGTTCGCCTTGCGGGATGTCTCCGTTGCGCAGCGCGCTGACGGCTTCGGCGCGAACAGCGTCGCGGTCCAGACCGGATTTCGCCACGCCGATAAAGCCGGTGCTGCCATTGTTGGTCTTCAGCGGATTCAAAGCCTCGGCCCGGACTTCGGCGACAGAACGCGTGGAGTTGAATTTGATGCCAGACTGCGAACCATCAGCCTCATCGGCGTGGGCGCCGAAAGCGGCGAGTGTGGAAAAAGCGGCGATAGCAAAAAGCTGGGTGGTTTTCATGATGAATTCTTTCAAGGGTTGGTACAGAGTTCCGAACAAGGCGGGCTTCATCGTTCCCATCGTGCCCAGTCTCGGTGAGTGCCTTTGCGCTCATTGATGTGGTAAATGTAGGCGCCTTGCCGCCGAATGAAAACTGCTTAGTAATCAATTAACCATTCCAGTAATTGAAATAATCAATCAATACCAATACAATTTGTTCCACTATGGATCGTTTCAATTCATTGAGGGTGTTTCAGCGTGTGATCGACGAGGGAGGGTTGCGGCGGCGGCGCGAGCGATGGACCTGTCTCCGGCTGGGGTAGCACGCATGATCGCGGCGCTCGAAGAACACCTGGGGGTGCGGCTGCTGCAGCGCACCACCCGCAAGCTGGCGCTCACTGATGCCGGGGAGGCCTACCTGCATCGGGTCCGGAGCATCTTGCATGAGGTGGCCGACGCCGAGTCGGCGGCGGCCGAACACACGCGCGAGTTGCAGGGAACCCTGCGTATGATGGCAACGCCGGTGCTGGCCTCGTATTTCCTGTCGCCGCGGATAGCCTTCTGGCATGCGCGTCACCCCAAAGTGCTGCTGGACCTGCAGATCGATCCTTTCCCCCAACCCCGCATCGAAGAGTTTGACGTGACTTTCCTGGTGGTAGACGCCGGTTTCGACGGCGACATCGTGGCGCGGCCACTGGCCACGACCGACTGGATCGCCTGCGCTTCCCCGGAGTATCTGAAGCGTGCGGGCACGCCGGAGTTGCCGGCACAGCTGCGAGAGCACACCTACCTGAAATTTCAGTGGCTGCAAAACTCCGGTCACCACGGCCGCCTGGTCCGCTTGCAGCCCTTGCGGGGCGGCGACGCCGTGGAAGTTGACCTCAAGCCCGCATTGCAGACCACCAGTTTCGACGTGTTGCTGCGAGCTGCCCTCGACGGCGCCGGCATCACGTTTTTGTCCCGTTTGCTGGTGACCTCGCACCTGGAACGCGGCTCGCTGGTACAGCTTTTACTAGACTGGATTTTTGGCCATTTCACGATTTATGCGGCCTTGCCCACCCGCAAGTTCATGCCGGCGCGGACCCGCGCCTTTCTGGATTTTCTGGCCGATTTTGCCCCGCGGGGCGGGAACGTTCGCTAAATCCGGGTGAGTTGGGCAGCAGGCACCCAGCCGCTGAAAGTGCCCATCAGGGCGTTGATGCGCCTGGCGGCTTCTGTCTGGTCGCGTGCGCGCGCGATGCACTGGTACAGATCACTGCGCAACAACCAGAGATCGGCCGGGGTGCCGGCCATGTTGATCCGGTAGATGATGCGCTGTGCGTCAAAGCTCCTGCAGTCATGCAGGGCTTGGTGAAGCTGATGCCGGATCTGCTCAAGCGGCAGCCTGTCCGGGGTATCGGGCGCGGCGGGAGATGGCCGCAGCGGGGTAAAAATGGAGGGGAGAGCCATGGGAGCCTGTGGATTCCTGAGGTCGGGTAGAACCGCAGGGGGAGGGCGAGGGAAACGCTGACCGACCGGATCGCGGGTACCGAGCGCAGGCATGTCATTGAATTTTAGGGATTACCCTGTGGTGGAGTAGGCTGGCGGCCCTGGCGCCTTGTGACATTTGCCACAACGATGCTGGACGATCATCAAAGCGCTGAACGTGTCTGCAAGCGGTTTCTGGAACAAAAAAACCGCCTGGAGGCAGCCTCCGGGCGGTTCTGGATGGGCCGAAGCCCGTCCAGCCTGCACCGATTACATGTAGCTGGCTTCGCCGCGCGGGATCTGGCCCAGGCGGACAGCGTCAGCAGCTTGTGCACGCACGGTGGCGCGGTCGGTGGACGACGGCACGGTGGCCGCAACGCGGGAGCCGGCAGGCTCCTGGCTGTGGGTGACCACTTTGGCGGCGGCTTCGGCGCGCACTTCGGCCACGGAACGGGTCGAGTTGAACTGGACCGCAAACTGCGAGCCATCGGCTTCGTCGGCGTGGGCGCCGAAAGAGGCAACAGTGGCAAGAGCGGCAACAGCGAAGAATTTGGATGCATTCATGATGGAATTTCCTTTGATTGGTTAAATAAACATTTCCGGGCATGGCGGGCATCATCTAATCCCGTCTGTCCAGCCTCGGTGAGTCGTTTATTGGTTGCGGCTCATCGATGGGTGAACTTTACTATTGCGACAATCAAAGAAAAATAGCAATTAAATCAATTAATAATTTCTATTTGGAGAATAATAGGGGCTTGAATTATCAAGGGATTACCCTATGGATCGACTTTTATCGATGCGTGCCTTTCAGCAAGTTGTGGACGACGGCGGATTCGCGGCAGCCGCCCGAACGCTGGACATGTCACCCGCAGTGATGACCCGCCTGATCACGGATCTGGAGCAGCACCTGGGTTCCCGTTTGCTGCAGCGCACCACCCGCAAGCTGTCGTTGACCGAGGCGGGGCAGTCCTACCTGCAGCGCGTGCGCCACATCCTCAACGACGTGGATCAGGCCGAGGCCTCGGCGCGGCAACAGACGGACGAACTGGCAGGCCTGTTGCGCATTCATACCCAGCCCGTGATGGCGGTACACATCATTGCGCCTCTGGTGGCCGAGTTCCGGCGCCGTTACCCCAAGGTGGTTCTGGACCTCACGGTGGATTCGCCCCTGGTTCCGCCGATTGAAGATTTCGATCTGACGATTCTGGGGGCCGGGCCGCTGTACGACGCCAACGTGGTGGCGCGGCCGGTGATTGTCTCGGAAGGCCTGTTGTGCGCCTCGCCCCGATATTTAAGAAGCGCCGGCACGCCGCAGCAACCTGAAGATCTGAAAAACCACGCGTCGCTCAGACTCAGCCAGCCCGGCATTCGACAGCGCGAGTGGCAGTTGATCAATCCCGAGGAAGGCGACCGGAAAGTGGCGGTCGAGATCAAGCCCGCGCTGATGGCCAACCACAGCGACACCTTGCTGCGCGCCACGCTGGACGGCACCGGCATCAGCGCGCAGCCGCTGGACCTGGTGGCCAACTACCTTCGCGACGGGCAGCTGCGGCGCGTCCTTGCCCCCTGGATCACCGGCCGGTTCACGCTGTATGCGGCCCTGCCAAGCCGAAAATACGTGCCGGCACGGGCGCGGGTGTTCATGGAGTTCCTGATCGAGCAGACCCGCCTGAAAGCCGCCGAAGCCGGGCGCACCTGGCCTTCTGCGGGCAAAAGCAGCGCGCGGAGCGACATCGCCTAAGGCTGCGTGGCAAAGCGGTTCTGCCGCCAGGCTTCAAAAACCGTCACCGCCACCGCATTGGACAGGTTCAGGCTGCGCTGGCCGGCCAGCATGGGCAGCTTCAAGCATTGCTTCGCTGGGAAAGCGTCGCGGATCTCGGGCGCCAGCCCCCGGGTTTCCGCACCGAACACCAGCCAGTCACCGGGCGAGAACGGCGCGTCGTGCACAAATCTGCTTGCGCGCGTGGTGAGGGCAAACAGCCGCTGCGGGTCCGGCTGCTCGGTCGCCAGAAAGGATGCCCAGTCCGCGTGGCATTTGAGTTCGGCGTACTCGTGATAGTCCAGCCCGGCACGCCGCATGTGTTTGTCGTCCATTGAAAACCCCAGCGGCTCCACCAGGTGCAGGCGGCAGCCAGTATTGGCGGCCAGCCGGATCACGTTGCCGGTGTTGGGCGGTATTTCAGGCTCGACGAGGACGATATTGAACATGGCCGGATTGTCGCTGCTGGCGAGGGATGCAGAGAGCGATGCTCAGTGAGCCAACTGTGGCGGCTCTTCTCTTTTCAAGCAGGGGCCGCGGGTCCGGCTCCGCCGGCCCGCAGGCGCAGCGCCCCCTCGGGGGGCAGAGAGCGACACGCAGTGCGCGAACGTGGGGGCACTATTTATTCAGTGCGCGCGAAGACCATCGCAGTGACCGCTGCGGCGCCGGCGTCGCGCAGCGCCTGTGCGGCTGCAAACAACGAAGCGCCGCTGGTCATCACGTCATCAACCAGCACCACACGGCGCCCCTGAAGCACCTGTACGCGCAGGGGGTCGACGACAAACGCGCCCTGGACGTTTTTCATGCGGGCTTCGCGCTTGAGTTGTGCCTGGGGTTGCGTGTCGCGGATGCGCAGCAGCAGCCGGGGGTCGCTTGCGGCGCGGGTGCCGCTTTGCCGCGCGAGCTGGCTGGCAAGTTCCCAGGCCTGATTGAAACCGCGTGACTGCAGGCGTTGCGTTGACAGGGGCAGGGGGATCAGCAGATCGGCCGAATCCAGCTCCGCCAGAGCTGCACGGACGCCGGGAGCTTGCAGCAGGAAGCCGGCAAAGACGGCCCCCCAAGCCGGCGCGCCGCCAAATTTGTAGCTGACGACCAGGTCTGACCATGGGTAGGCGTAAGGCATCGCGGCAAAACAGGCCGCCAGAGGCGGCGGCTGGCGGATACAGGCTGCGCATTGCGGCGAAGGTGCCCCCCGGCCCAGCGACAAATCGCCAGGCAAGGCGAGTGCGCAGGTGCTGCAACGCGGCAGCGGTTGACCAAAGCGCGCCATGCAGGGCGCGCAGACACGGCGCGCCGGCCAGCTGCGGCACACGGCGCACTGGCTGGCCAGGGTTTGCAAGAACGAGGCCGGAGAAACCACAGGGAGCAGGCGCAGCGACATCGTGTCAATATACTCTGCGCTTCCTTTCTGCCTTTCCTGCCTTTCCTGCCTTTCCTCTTCCCTTCATGCCCACTGACCGACCGCCCACCCTGGACCCGACCGCCGTCGGCCGATGGCAGCGTGTGGCACCCGCCGCTTCACCCTGGCTGCACGAGGAAGTCGCGCGGCGCATGCTCGACAGGCTGCAATGGATCAAGCTCAAGCCGCAGGCCTGGCTCCACTGGGGCGCCGTGCGAGGGGGCCTTCAGGCGCACCTGCACCTTGCCCGCATGTACCCGGATTCAGCATGTTTTGTGCTTGAAGCCCAGGAAGATCGGGCGCAGGCAGCTATCAAAAGCATAGTAAAACCATGGTGGCACCCGAAGCGCTGGACGGTGCCTGCCGTGCGTTTCGAAGCCCCACCTGCGGCCGCCGTGGACATGCTCTGGGCCAACATGACGCTGCATGAGGCGGCTGACCCGCCGGCGCTGTTGGCGCAGTGGCACCAGGCGCTGAAGGTCGGCGGCTTTGTAATGTTTTCCAGTCTGGGCCCTGACACCACGCGCGAACTGCGTGAGATCTACCAGGCGCTTGGCTGGCCGCCGGCCGGCCATCAGCTGACCGACATGCACGACTGGGGCGACATGCTGGTGCAGACCGGTTTTGCCGAGCCGGTGATGGACATGGAGCGCATCACGCTGACCTATGAGACGCCCGAGCGCCTGTTGCAGGAACTGCGCGAACTCGGCCGCAACTTCCATCCCCAACGGTTTCCCGCCCTGCGTGGGCGCGCCTGGAAGGCCAGGCTGCTGCGGACGCTGCAAGAGCAGCTGCCGCGCCAAGCCGATGGCAGGATCGTGCTGACCTTTGAAATTATTTATGGTCATGCCATGAAAGCGCAGCCCAAGGTCAAGCTCAGCCCCCTGAGCGCGGTCTCGGTCGCGGACATGCGGGCAATGCTGCAGGGCTCGCGCGGCGCGCACTAGGAGCCTGTCGGGCATGGGGCGTCGAAAGCGAAAATCGGCCCCAGCGAGGACAGTTTTTGCCGGATTTGCAGACCCATAGCCTAGCTATGGGACAAAAAGACGGTGAAAAATGGACCGCTGCG
>NZ_JBDNGU010000052.1:0-12604 GCF_041689105.1 Polaromonas sp.
CCTGACGGCCCCGCGCCATCGCTCCCGGGACTGCCCGAGCGATACCTCTACTACCCCGCCAATGCTTGGCCACACAAGAACCACAAGCTGCTGCTCGACGCTTTCAGCCGGATCAACGACTCGAGCCTCCACCTCGTTCTCACCGGCAGCGGCGACACCGCCGCAGTGATGCGCGGCGCCAGCGAACGGATCCATCACCTTGGCCGCGTGCCGGCCGACCAAGTCGCCCCGCTGCTTCGCGGCGCGCAGGCACTGATATTCCCGAGCCTCTACGAGGGCTTTGGGCTGCCGCCGCTGGAGGCGATGGCCTGCGGCTGCCCTGTCGCTGCCTCGAATATCGGTGCGATAGCCGAGGTTTGCGGTGATGGGGCCCTGCTGTTCGACCCGGGCGACATTGACGCTCTCGTAGAAGCGATCGATCGGGTTGTCGGCGACGACACGCTTCGCTCCGACTTAACGGCCCGTGGATTGCAACGCGCCGCTCGGTTCACCTGGGAGCAGACCGCCCAAACGCACGTCAGGCTGTATGAAGAAGCCCTCGTCAAAGGCTAGTACTAAGCGCAGAGTCGGCCGTTCACGCCCGAAGCCACCTCGGGTGTCAGCACGTATGTGATAATCGAGGTCGATGAGCCTGAGCAGAAAAGCCCCAATCGCTGGGCTGCCCGGCTTTCTGGGGGGGGGGGGGTACCCGCTCGCATCGGGCGGCGGGGCCAACGACCGCCAAGCTATTCGGCCCCGGCCTACCGACACCGTGCGCTTTCGCGCTCGACGATTCGCTGGTCCGCCAGCTACAGATCGATGCTTTTCCATCGACCACTCCGCGCCCAGCGATCACTACGCCTGATGGGACCTGGACCAGAGATCTGGTCCGGCTGGAAACTCTCTCTCGTGCGGCTGAGCTACAAGGAATGAGTTCGAACGGATGGTCCCCGGCGTGCCGTCAGTAACGATCGCGATGCCGGTCTACAACGGAGCCGCAACGTTGAGTCGGGCGGTCAGCAGTGCCTTGGATCAAACTTTCAGGGACATCGAACTGCTAGTGATTGATGACGGCTCATCTGACAATTCGGTCGACTTGGTACGAAGCTTTCGTGACCCGCGAATTCGATTGATCGTCCACGACGGAAACCGCGGACTAGCGGCAACACGGGACCGCCTCGTCGACGAAAGCGCTGGCAACTACATCGCTTGGTTGGACTGCGATGACTGGGCTCATCCAAAGCGCGTCGCCAAGCAGTTCGATCGGCTAACGAACCGGCCGAGCGCGGTCCTCTGCGGCACTTGGGTTGAGTTCGTGACCGAGTCCAACGGATCGAAGGGCTCTCGGCTTCTTAGAAGATTCATCGAGCGTGACGTCACCGGCAGCGAAGATCTCCGAGCAAAGATGATCTTCCGGAACATGCTTCGGACGTCCTCCGTGATGTCACGCACCGCGTCGATCCGTGCCAACAACCTGACCTTTCGTGAAGAGTACGCCCCAGCTGAGGATTATCAGATGTGGACTCAACTGAACCACTTCGGCGAAATCGTCATGGTCCCGGAAAACCTTGCCCGCATCTACGAGTACTCGGCCGGGGCATCGGTGCAGGGCGCGGAACGGCAAATCGTTGGTGCGCGGAAGACCCGCCTAGAGCTTCTCGACAACTTGGGCTTCAACCTCAGTGACGCAGAGGTCGCACTCCACATGTTTATTACCGAGCGAGACGGGCGGCAGGTACCGCCGGACGAATATATCGCCGCCGCCTGGTGGTTGGACGAATTGCAGCGCCGAAACAATGAGCTGCTGTGCTTTCGTGAAGACGCCCTGCGGGGCGCTTGTGCTGAGCGGTTTGCATCGCTCCTTTGGCGCTGCTGCAAAGAGCACCCCACCTACATGAGCAAGCTTGTGGCTGCCTCCCCGACCAGCAGATCTGTGCCGGCCTGGGCGCTCAGGCGCTGCGCTCGTGTCGCCGATCACCGCTAGACCAACTCACCCGAGCCCGTCAGACCATCTCGTATGTATGGCGCAGTCCGCCGTCCTGTAAGTGCCCTAAGAAATAGCTCGGCAACGCCGGACTGGGCCTGACGACCACGTGCTGACCAGCAGTCCTCAAACTTGGGGCTTGGTGCCGACTGTAGGATCGCCAGCGGCGTCGGGTACGAAGAGCTAACCAGCGTGTCGGCGGCTACTTCCGATCCTTCGAGAGACGCAAAGATCCAATCTCTACTAGCTTGCCAAGACAATATGGAACTGCGACGACTACCTTAAAGGCCACATCAGTGATGCTATCCCGGCGAGGCAAGGGCTCGAGCACCCCACGCTGACGAGCGCTTTCACGGCCCGCGGCAAAGACGCGACGCCACATCCAAGCCCAATTCATCCTGTCGCTGCGAGTGTGATGATCGACGACGGACCTAGGCTCATAGATGACTTGGTAACCAGCCTCGCGTGAACGAATCATCATCGGTATCTCCTCAGCCCCAATGAGTGAACCAACCTGCCGCCCGGCCGCGGAGTCGAAGGGCAAAGATTCCATCACCTTTCTATCGATAGCCATATTCCCAGGTAGAACGCACGAGACGCTAATCGTCTGGTTACCTAGGTCAAACATTGATAGAAAATGCTGTGCCGATGCGCTATGGCGGAACAGCACCGGGGCCCTAGACTCCGGCCAGACCGGAAGCACTGGGCCGCCAACAGCTGCGACATCATCCTCCCCTAGGTGAGCGCACAAAGCTTCAAGCCAACCGGGTCTAGGAACGGCGTCCGAATCAAGAAAAGCAACGAAGCGGGTTGTCGACGTTTCCACACCCAAATTGCGCGCGAAACCGAGCGGGGTCTCCTGCTCCACACGCACCACCCTCAAGGCATCTATCGACGCTATCCGTCGAGCGAATTCGAAATTCTCAGTCGAGCTTACGACGACTACTTCTGCTGGTTTCTGATTAGAGGTTGCGTTTACTACTTCTCTCGCAAGTGCATGGTCATCTAACGGGCAAACGACGATTACTACCGTCACGTCCTTTGTGTCTACTGACATCACGAGATGGAGCAGCGGCCAAAGCACCACCTGCTAATCCATGTGGCTTGGATATCTTCACGGAACCACCTGCCGACCGCTGACCAGTCGTTGTCGCGGCAGAGAGCCATCTAGCGTCGACGATACATCACTTAACCACCGCGACGTGCGCAAGCCGACTAGACGAGTTACTCGTCGCAGCGCTTAGGACGGGCATCGAGACCTCATCTGCTTGCCAGACTGTGGTGTCGCTGCACCTCGGCCACAGAAAGCGACTGCCGAGGATATTCGGCGTCGGGACATACATAGGACGCCGAATGAACCGCACTGCAAGCTGCGTACGCACGCTTCTTGATAATTTGAGCTCCAACTTCACAAACGTCGAGACCGCGCTCCACGTTTTGAGTACTCAGATGGGGCTGGAGAAGCCTCGCGGTTGGCTGCAAGGCGTCCGCTTGGTTGGTCGAAAAGCGCCGGTATCTGAAAGACGGCCATCTACGGTTCTCCTAAGTCAACGTCTGACGAGCTTGCGAAGAGCAGTTTGATCAATGCTTTGGCCCTGCCCAGAAGCCTCGCCCGCGCGCACTTCAGGAAGTTGGTGGTCGTATCTCAGGCCAGCAGATCAGTTCGGGCATGGGCGTTAATTCGCAGCGTTCGCGTCGCCGCTCGGCTCGCCGCCGCGTCGTCATCCAAAATGCCCACCCAGCACCCCTGATTGCACCGTGTTACACGCCGCCAGGACTTCTATGAGATAGCCGATCGAGTTTGGTTCTCGTCAGCTCCCACGGTAACTACGTCTGATCGCGTTCGCGAAGTGCCGCCTCAACCAACACGACGTCCTCAGGCGAATCGACGGAGAAGGCCGGCACGGCAGGAAAGGGTGCTATGTGTTGGCGAAACCCCATGTCGAGGATTCGGTTGCTATCGCATGCCTCCAGATTCTCCAGCCGCGTCTCCTCGAACTCAGTGAACGCCTTTAGCGCTGGTGCGCGGAACGCAAAGAGCCCAAAGATCCTTCGGGCGGCAATCTCCGGGCTGAACCCTCCCTTGCTATAGGGAACTGCCGCCCGGCTGGTATAAAGGACCTCACCTGCTGCGTTCGCGATGATCTTGACAGTGTCAGGATTGCGCCATTGGTCCTCATCTGCGATCTGCATGGCGAGGACCGTCGCCTGCACGTCAACACGGGACACCAACGGCTCGATCAACGCAGGGAACATGTCGGCGGTCAGCAACGGTTCATCGGCCTGAACGCACACCACGATGTCATCTGCCGCGGAATCGGCGCCCAACAACTCGGCCGCCTCAGCCACGCGGTCAAGCGCCCGGACGTGATGGGATCCAGTCATGAGGACTGGATACCCCTTGGTTTTAGCGAACTCGGCGATGACGTCGTCACACGTCGCTACCACAAGTTCGTCCCAACACTCGTACATACTCGCGCGCTCGAAAACGTGCTGCAACATCGGCTTGCCATTGATTGGATAGAGCGGTTTCCCTGGAAACCTAGATGCGGCCATGCGTGCGGGGACGATCCCGATTGTTCTCACCGTTGCGTCACTCCACGGGCCCCATTGCCGAGTCTTCTCGGGTTCGGTAGAGGTCGCTGAGCTCCTCATCCGCTCTGCCCAGCCTGGCGCTTTCAAGTCCTGCGGCTAGGTCCACCCAACCGTCGTTCTCGTCCGAGACGTAAAACGCATTGAGTAATCGTACTGTCCCCTCAACATCAGCCCGAGAAACGGAAAAGTCAGTGCCAGCGCGGAGGCACTCCTCGATCTGGGCGTAAATCTTACGGTGTCCATTGCCGTACACTGACTCTGAGAAGTCCTCGGAGAACGCTGCGCAGTCGTCCTCGGCAGGGGAATATGTCTGGAGTTCGTTAACGGCAATTCCGCCGATCTGGGCGAGGCCGTTGGCGCAGACCAGCGAAACACTCGCTTCATAGTCGATCGGCTCGGCTGCAGTCGTGACCTCCAAGGTCCCAAGGGCGCCTGACTCGAACTCGACGATCGCGACGGCTGTGTCTTCCACTTCGATGTTTGCTCTCATCGTGCCGAGTTTCGCTGAGACGCGCCTGACCTCTCCGCCTAGATGACGCAGGAGATCTATGTGATGGATCCCTTGGTTGGTTAATGCTCCTCCGTCAAGAGCGAATGTGCCACGCCAAGGCGCAAGGTCGTAGTAGCGCTGAGGCCTACACCACCGGACTCGCACCGCAAAGGCTCGCAACGCTCCAAGCTCATCCGTCTGGAGGCCTGTCTTCACTCTCTGGACTGCGGAATTATGGCGGTTCTGAAACACCGGAAAGATGCTCAATCCCTGACTATCGGCCTGCTCGTACAAGGCGCCCAGCTGAGAGTTCTTGAGAACGGTTGGCTTCTCCAAGATCACGCTCTTGCCGAACTCGCCGATCACCTCGCAGGCATGCTCGTAATGCATCCCTGAGGGCGTCATGATCGCGACGACCGCAACGTCTGGATGTTCACGAAGCATCTGTCGGTAGTTATCGTATGCAGGCACCGAGAACTCCTGCCCGTAAGTCTGAGCAGCATCGATTCGCAGGTCGCATACTGCAACCAAGTGCAGACCTTCCGTGGCCATTACCGCACGCGCGTGGTGGCCGGCTATACGACCACACCCGATCAGCGCCACACCAATAGATTCGCTACTCATTCTCGCGCGTGTCCTCTCCTGCTAGAGCACTGTGGAAACGGTCTCAATCACGGGCTCGAACAACTCTACCGGCGCGCTTGAGAACCTGCTGTAACCGCTTAGGCATGTGTCGTTACCGTCTGCCCGGTAAAGGACAAAACCGGCCAGCGCGGCATGGACGTCCTCAGCGCGCTCGCCAAATTCCACGTGAACGAAGTTACCACCGCTGGGCAGGCACGGAAACCCCAGCTCGGTCATGGCAGCGGCAAAATAATCACGCCCCTGATTTAGACGTGCGACCGATTCCAGCATCTGCGATGGCTCGGCAATCGCTCGACGTAAGAATGCATCGGCAAAGCCGCCGACCTCGTACATTGGCCGCGTCCGATGGAACCACTCCACGGTTTCGGGATGACCGATCAGGTACCCGATCCGCAGGCCCGCCAAGCCCCAAGCTTTGGAGAAGGTCCGTGCAACTAGAACGTGCGGGTTGGCAACTGTGAAGCCCGCCGCGGTCACTTCGCTGAACGGATGGTAGGCCTCGTCAACGAGGAGGATCGTCCCTGTGCGGCCACAGGTTTCGATAATCTCATGCAAGTCATCTTCGGTAAAGACGGTCCCGGTAGGACTGTCGGGGTTAGGCAGACAGAAGAGCCTTGGCATTCTCTGCTCAATCGCCGCGAGCACTGCGCCAAGAAGCAGCTCCGGGCCGAGATCTGTGCGCCGGTAGCTAAGAAAATCGACCTTCGCACCGTATGCACTGGCGTAGATTGGATACATCGCGAATGTCGGTTTAGTCAGTAGAACCCTGTCCCCTGGCGCCACAAAAATGCCGAACGTCCGATCAATCGCACCATCGCAACCAGCCGTCAAATAGAGCTGCTCAGGCGGGATTCCAAGCCACCGCGACAGTTGCTCGTACAGCGGCCCCAAATCGGGGTACGTGGACAGACTTACTGGCGAGAGCTCGTTAAGGATTGTCTGGTACCAAGCCTGCAGGCGCGGGTCCGGGTTCTCATTCTTGTCGAGATACATCGGCGTGACTGGACGCGGCATGGCCGCTCGAGAGTTGGGACGTTGCAGTCCCGCCGCAGCGATCTGACTGGATGGTTGGGGAACGAAGCTGTGCTGCGAAATGCCATCATCTGCTTCCAGCATCTTGCACCCCCAAGCTCCTCAATAGGCGACATCAGGCACGGCGTACGGTCAGTAAGAACTGCACTAACATAGCCTTTCGTGGCGACAAAACTGAAAGCTGGTATCGCTGGGTTCGGAGTTGTCGGACGACGCAGAAAGGCCTGCATCGACGCTCATCCCAGCCTCGAGTGCATCGCAGTGTGCGACCGTTCAGTCGACGACTTAGGTCCGCCAAAGGAGAGAGTTCGGCTCCACGCCGACTACGAGGCGCTGCTCAGCGAAGATCTGGACGTCCTCTTCGTCTGTCTGCCCAATGATCTAGCCGCCGAGGCTACGATTGCCGGCCTCGAGCGTGGCCTTCACGTCTTCTGTGAGAAGCCTCCTGGCCGGACGCTGACTGACATCGCCAACGTCATAGAAGTCGAGCGCCAGCGACCCGCGCAGCGGCAGGCGATCCTTGATGAGCGAGGCGGCGCCCCAAGCGAAGCGAAGCCCGAAGATTCCCTAGGATGAGCAGGAACAGTAGGAACGGCATGCGGCTACTCGTTTTGGACCATTTTTTCAGCCATGACATTGCCGCCCCCCAGCTTGCGTGCGGAGCTGAAACCTCAATCAAGACGCTCGACTTCGCTTACCTGCGCCAGGCAGCGCTAAGGATTCTTCCTGCCTCTGCAGCGTCGGGATTGGAATCCATGGCTGACCCGCGTTACGAGCGGGAGAGGAAGCGATGGGCGCACGCACTTAACTCAATCCTCCGGAGCGAATACCGGGCGTGGCCGTTCGACGCGCTCGTCGCACCTTCCGACACATTCTTCTACGTTAGGGATGCTCCCGAAGCATGCCACCAGCTTGGGGTCCCATTTGTCGTCATTCAGAAAGAGACAACAATCTCGGACTCGACGATGAATGAGCATTCCAAGGCAGTCCGCCGCTGGGCGCCACCGCTCGCGGACTGGATGACATGCTGCAGTAAACGCAATCGCGAGTTCTGGGAGCGGTGTGGCTACGACGCTGAGCGCGTTGACGTAACAGGCCAGCCCCGCTTCGACTACTACAGGCACCCTGAGCTGTGGCCGCAGCGGAAAGATAGCCAGCCGACGGCACTATTCTTTTCGTACGAGCTTTCGGCCTACCATCCGAGTGGCGCCACGGGAGAGCACGGCGCCGAAGCTTGGGGGCCATTGCACCGGCAGACAGAAGACAGGTTGTGGCAGCTCGCGCGAAGAGGGTGGAAGATCAAGATCAAGCCGCACCCACAGCAGCTGTGCGGTGAAGAGCACCGCAGAATGGAAACGGCCGTCCGCGACTTACCCAAGGGCTCAGTTGAGTTTGTGGCAGCCCGTGCCGACGCCCGAGAACTAATTGTCACCTCCGATGTCGTGGTTGGCTTCCAAACGACAGCACTGATAGAAGCGCTAACGCTGGGTCGCCCTGTCGTGTACACAGGCTGGGACCCAGAGGCTCACCGCTTGTGCGAAGAGCTCATACCGTTCCCGTCCTGGGAAGGCCCCGTCGTAGTGGTATCCGACCCCGACGACTTTGTAAGCGCGGTAGAGGGCGCTCGAGGGGCCTGCATGAGCCAGACTGAGGCACAAGCAGCCGATCGAATCGTTGACGAGTACCTAGGACCAATCGATGGGGATGCCTCCCGCCGAGCCCTCGAATCCACATCTGCATTCATCGAACGCTACTCGGAATCGGTCTGCCCCGCGGCTTTAGCCCGCCGCTCTAGCCTCCTCTCTGAGCCAAGTTGGAAGCACACGAGCTTACGGCGCGGGCGCCGGCGGCTGATTGAGCGCATCGCTAAAGCCGTCCCATCGCTGCGCCGGTAAGCTGAACGCGTAGGTAGCTGACCTTGCCAAATCCAAACCTCACCACCCAACATGCCCGGGCGTTCGCGACAAGGTTGCGTCAGCTTCTTTCTCCGATCGGGATCCCCAGCAGCCGCAATGCCGGGTGGTTCGATCGGTTGGCAGCGCGGATTCGCCTTCCAGCTGACCGCCTTTTTCTACGCCGCGCCGCGGCGCTCCATAAACTCAGCAAGCTAGCCAAGTCGGTCGAAGGAACGCCGGACCGCGGGCACCTCAAACCAAGGCCACGAATTGTCGTCTGCGCGCTGCGCGGCTGGGCGGACCACAACGCCTACGAGTTCGTCATCGCCCAGGCCCTGCGCCTGCGCGGCGCGGACGTTACTCTCGTAACCTGTGGCGGAGGTCTGCCCGCCTGTGAACAGGGATGGCCCCGACAGGCCTACCCACGCCCATGTGACCGCTGCGCGTGGATGA
This sequence comes from Polaromonas sp., assembly GCF_041689105.1. Taxonomy (GTDB): domain Bacteria; phylum Pseudomonadota; class Gammaproteobacteria; order Burkholderiales; family Burkholderiaceae_C; genus Polaromonas. Next base: position 9,074 of record NZ_JBDNGU010000052.1, read on the forward strand.
CCAACAATTTGGCCGAGGCGAGCGGGCTACAGCACGAAAGACTGGCGACTTACCTGCCGTGGGGTGACAACCCTCGAGATGCACCGGCGGAGGCGCCGTCGCACGAGCCAGAGTTCGACCCGAGCGCTGCGGCCGTCGCAAGCACAATCTGGCGGCTAAAATCCGGATCACTTGAGAACCACAAGCTCAGCCGGACAGTGCTGGCAGACAACGCCGTGGCTGCTTCGGGCGCCTACGAAGCTGCGCAGGCAATATTCGATCGCTGCCAGCCAGAGGCTTTGTTTATGGTGAATGGCATGTTCGCCGCGGACCGCGGGATGCGGGCCGCTGCGATCGCCAGAGGTATCCGAGTACCTACGTATGAAATTGCCCCCCGCAACGGTGCGCTCGTTTTCTCACAAAGTGGCTTCGCGCCGCAATTTCAAATGGACAGGATCTGGGCGGCAACCCGCGACAAAGCACTCTCGCCAGATCAAAGCCAAGCTCTCGATACGATGATGTTGGACCGTAGTGGCGGGCGCGGTGCGCACGAATCGTACGGATTCTCTGCAGAGGATCCGGCCAATATTCGAAGTGCATTCGAGGTCCCAGAGGGAGACAGGATCGTTAGTCTTCTGACGAACATCCCTTGGGATACTGCCTTTGCTGGCGCTGAGTCAGTTTATTCATCAATGATCAATTTTGTCGAAGACGCGGTACGCAAGATCCGCGACGTGCCGCAGGCCACCCTGATAATCCGAAGCCATCCGGCTGAGACCAAGTGGGGCACAGACGAACCGGTGGAGCCAGCGCTCAGGGACCTGATCGCTGACATGCCCGCGAACGTTAGGTTCGTAGGACCCGAGGATGAGCTCAATACGTATGGGCTGATTGACGCCAGTAACTTGGTCTTGTCCTACGCAACGACGGCTGGTTTGGAGGCAGCGCTGCGAGGACGACCGGTAATTGTCGCTTCGAATGTCCACTACAGTCGGCGCGGATTCACGGTCGATCTAGACGACGCAGGGCAGCTGGGAGACCTGCTTCAAAGCTTTCCGCCTGCGCTGAGCGACGAGCAGATAGCTCTAGCGCGCAGGTACGCCTTTGCATTCTTCTTCCGGCTGATGGTTAGCTTCCCGCAGATCGAGCGGCTGCCTCACGGCGCTGCGGGGCGCGTGCCCGTCTCAGCCGAAAGTCTGAAGCCAGGTGTCGATCACTTTCTTGACTTCATCTGCGACGCAATCATGACCGGCGGAGAGTTCGAGTTACCCGATCCCCTAGCACGGGCGCCATACCTTCCGACTCGACATCACAGCGACGCTTCCGCTTTGGACCATCCGCGACAACCGAATCGTCTTAGAGACGAAGGCGCAACGCCGGCGAGATGACCCCGCTGCGCTGCCCCCGGTTAATGGCGCGAAGTCTCTCAGCTGAGCCAATTCTGCACTTACACACCTGCATCCGCAGCGGCGCTTATCTGGTCACCACATAGCGGCGTCCCACGAGCAACATCGCACGCTGCTCGTGCCCCGATTACGTCCCCGATGCGATCAGGGGGAAGCCCATCCCCTGGCCGGATCGCCCTGACGTTCGAGGTGGTGAACACCTCGCCACGTTTTATGTCGGCGACGCAGTAGAGCGACCGCCGGAACTGCAAAGAACCCTCCTCGGCCGCCGACACTCCGAAGTGCACGCTTCCGCGCGATTCCCATGCGCTATGCACGTCGCGCACGAGTGACGCGAACTCGGCAGGCTCAACCGAGAAGGCGCTGTCAACGCCGCCCTCAGAACGATCAAGCGTCAGGTGCTTCTCGATCACCACGGCGCCGAGGGCGACGCTCATAACGGCCGCGACGTTGTCGCCAGTATGGTCCGAGAGGCCAACTTGGCAGCCGAATTTGGCGCGTAGTTCGGGAATTGTGGCCAGATTGAGATCAGACGCCAGCGCCGGGTAACTACTCGTGCACTTCAGCAGGATTACTTCCGTGTTTCCCTCGCTCGCGGCGGCAGAGACGGCGTCATCGATCTCCTGCAATGAGGCCATGCCGGTAGAAATGATTAGTGGTTTGCCAGTCGCGGCGACGCGGCGGATCAGCGGGAGATCGACGATCTCGAACGAGGCGATCTTGTAGAGCGGCGATTCAAGTTGGTCAAGGAAGTCAACCGCAGTTTCGTCGAACGGCGTACTGAAAGGGATCATTCCGAGAGAGACCGCGCGTTCGAAGATCTCGGCGTGCCACTCCCACGGTGTGTGAGCCTCGTCGTACAGATCGTAGAGTGATCGACCGTTCCACAGGCTCTGCGGGTTGTCGATCATGAAGGCGCCCTCATTGATATCCAGCGTCATCGTGTCGGCCGTATAGGTCTGGAGCTTTAACGCGTGAGCACCTGAATCAGCCGCGGCGTCAACGAGCATTAGCGCCCGCTCGAGCGACCGGTTGTGGTTCCCCGATAGCTCTGCGATGACGAGCGGCGGAAACTCTGCGCTCAGGCGCCTGCCGGCGATAACGATGTCGTCACGCATAACGCTGAATCGTACTAGTCAGGCGGAGTCTCTGATGAGGACCACTCACTGCGAGAGATCGCGAGTATTACGACGTCTTCTGGATCCGATGAGCTGCGGCGCGTGACCTGACGCATGCCGGTCCGAACGAATCCAAGACGACTGTAGAGCGCGAGCGCCCCCTTATTGTCAGCCATAGCTTCGGATACGACCGTACGGGCGCCGAGCTCGCTAAATGCGTGGTCAAGAGCCAGGCTACCGAGCGCCGACCCGGACCCTCTTGGGGCATCCGGGTTACCGATATACAGACCCCATGACCATGTGTCGCCTGTATCGGCGACGGGCGAGAACGAAACGAATCCGAGTGGACTGCCACCGAATACCAGGACGCGGTACCGATTGGAGTCGCCAGCGAGCGCGTTAGCAAACCACCGCTGATGCTCCTTCGCCGCGATTAGCTCAGGGCTGAACATGTGCATCCGGACAGGGTCCGAATTGCGCCACGTGCGGATGAGGCCCTCATCAACTTCCAGCAGTGGGCGCAGGGAGAACTGGTCGGGCTTAGCAGCCACGGTAGATCAGTTCTGAGACGTCGGTTCGATCGTTGAGCAGCCCGTATGCAGCCTGAGACATCTGCTTCAGCCGCCGTGGATCCTGTTGAAGACCGTGAATGTTGTCGGCGATCATGGTGGCTGAAACGGTTGCAATCGGTCCGAGATTTACCGCCGCTCCTCTCTCAGCGAGTTCCGTCGCAATGAGGGCTTGGTTCTCTGCCGTAACGACGATTACAGTCGGTAAGCCAACGATGCACCGCTCCCACGATGATGCACCACCGGCCCCTATCGCCAGATCAGCGGCATCCATCAGATTCGCGATCTCAGATGTCTGCACATGGCACAGATACCCTTGATTGCGGCAATGCTCGACGATGCCGTCGCGGTCGGGGTGGCGCGCCCCTATGACGACGTCCACAAAGCTTCCTTTGCTATCGAGCGCGTCGAGCGCGCCTAGCGCGAGCGCTGTGCCGTTGGCTCCATCAACGCCACCGA
>NZ_JBDNGU010000053.1:0-10020 GCF_041689105.1 Polaromonas sp.
CAGCGGCCAGACGTGCGACCGAATTGGGGCTGGATGCCTACAACATTCTTGAAGGTTTCGAAGGCGACCCGGACGCCGAAGCGCATCGTGGCGCCACAGGCGGCTGGCGCTTCCGGGGACTGCCCTGGCGGCAGAAATAAGGCCCCCACGGTCGCTCACTGCGTGTAGCTCCCTGCACCTTGCAGGCCGCCGCTCGCCAGAGGCTTCGCTTCTGGCGCCTGTCCGAACCTGCCCAGGCAGGTTCGGAGCCGCAGGCACCAGCCCCGAGGGGGCCGCTGCGCCTGCGGGCCGGCGGAGCCGGTCCCGCGGCCCCGGCTGGTTAAAGGGGTGCATATAGCTCGCTGCCTCGGAGGGCGATGGGCTGCGGCAAATGACGAGTTCACATAAACTGGCGGCATGAACAATGACAGCCTGCTCCAGCGCATCGAAACCAAACGCGACGAGGTGGTGGCGCTCACCCAGGACCTGGTGCGCATCCCGACCACCAACCCGCCCGGTGACGCCTATGAAGCCTGTGCCCGGCTGCTCGGGGAGCGGCTGCGAAAACGTGGCTTTGCGGTGGAATACATACGCGCCACCGGCGCGCCCGGCGACCGCGATTCGCACCCGCGCATCAACGTGGTGGCACGCTACGAAGGCCAGCCCGGTGGCGAATGCGTGCACTTCAACAGCCACATTGACGTGGTGGAAGCCGGCTCGGGCTGGACCACCGACCCCTTCGGCGCAGAAGTCAGGAACGGAAAAATCTACGGGCGCGGCACCTGCGACATGAAAGGCGGCCTGGCATCCAGTGTGATCGCCTGCGAAGCCATTCTGGAAGAGGGCCTTCCCTTTTTCGGCGCGCTGGAAATTTCCGGCACGGTCGATGAGGAGTCCGGCGGTTTTGCCGGTGTGGGTTACCTGGCCGAACGTGGCTACTTCACCCGGCCGCGCGTGCACCATGTGATCATCCCCGAACCACTGGGCGTGGACCGCATCTGCCTGGGTCATCGCGGCGTCTGGTGGGGTGAAGTCGAAACCCTGGGGCGCATCGCACACGGCTCCATGCCGTTTCTGGGCGACAGCGCCATCAACCACATGAGCGCTTTCATCCATCTGCTGGAAACACAGTTGCAGCCGCGCCTGTCCCAGCGCCACACCCGCGAGCCGGTGGAGCCGCCCGGTGCCAGGGTCAGCACGCTCAATATCAACAGCCTGCATGGCGGTCAGGTCGAGCAGCTGTTTTCAATGGACGCGCTGAACCGGCCGACCGGCGACCTGCCTTCACCGGTGGTCGCGCATTCCTGCCGCGCCGTGCTGGACCGCCGCTTTATTGCCGAGGAAAACCTTGAAGAGGTCAAGGCCGAAATTGTTGCCATGCTTGAAGAGCTCAAGCGCAGCCGGCCCGGCTTTGACTACGGCGTCAGGGACATCATGAGTTTTGTGCCCACCGCCACACCCCAAGACGCGCCTGTGGTGCTGGCCACTGCCCGCGCCATCGCCCGCGTGCTTGGCCGCGAAGCCAGCTATATATCGAGCCCAGGCACTTACGACCAGAAACACATTGTGCGTACCGGCAAGCTCGACGCATGTATTGCCTACGGCCCGGGCATTCTTGATCTTGCGCACCAGCCGGACGAATATGTGGGTATCCAGGAGCTGGTGGACAGCGCCAAAATCATGGCGCTGGCGGCTTTGAGCCTGACCAAAGGCGTGCAGGACAGGTGAGTAGTTAGTACAAAAGGTGTGATTTTGGCGTTGGCTAGCACCTAATCCGGATTTCGAGGGTTCAACCCCTGTCAATGTTGACAGGGGTCGGACGATCAAATTTGTCAAATTCAATTTCAATGGGGTTACTTTTTCACAGGTAACCACCATGCAAACCGAATTTCTTGAGCACGTTGCTTCACCAGCCGTAACAAAACCTTCCACGGGCCCCCGAATTTCCGGGCATTTGCGGCAACGCATTGACCGCGAATTCACCCCGCGCTGGGATAAGCAGTGGGGCGGAAAATTCGTGCTGCACGGCAAAACCGCAGGATCCGATGCGGTGCGACTGGACGGCAATGACTATCTGAGCGTGACCGGCCACCCGGACATCGTGAGCGCCCAAGTCGCCGCCCTGCGCCATGACCGCGAGTTTGTCATCCAGTCCGGCGTTTTTGTGCACGGCGAACACCCGGCGCGATCACTCGAAAAATCCCTGGCCCAATGGGTGGGGAAGGAGGACGGGTTTGTCTGCCAGTCTGGCTATGCGGCCAATGTCGGTCTGTTGCAGGCGATTGCCGATGCGCAAACGCCGGTATACCTTGATACGCTGGCGCACACGTCATTGTGGGAGGGCGCCCACGCGGCCCGTGCGCCCGCGCACCCTTTTCGCCACAATGATCCGGTCCACCTGGACCGCGTGCTCGCGCGCCATGGCCCCGGCGTGGTGGTGGTGGATTCGGTCTACAGCACCACCGGCGCCCTGTGCCCGCTGCGCGACATGGTGGAGGTGGCCGAACGGCATGGCTGCATGATCCTCGTGGACGAATCGCATTCGCTGGGCACCCACGGGCCGGCTGGTGCTGGCCTCTGCGCAGAACTCGGACTGACCGACCGGGTGCACTTCATCACGGCCAGCCTGGCCAAGGCCTTCGCGGGCCGGGGCGGGTTCTTTACCGCACCAGCTGACCTGCGCTACTACATCCTGAGCTCCAGCTATCCCAACATCTTCAGTTCCTGCCTGCTGCCCTATGAAATTGCCGGCCTGGATGCGACATTGGCCGTGATACGGGGCCATGATGAACAGCGGCGCCGCCTGTGTGCCCACACCCAGCGCCTGCGCACCAGCCTGTCTGACATGGGGTACCCGATTCACCAGGGGACGGAGCAGATCATTTCGCTGGAGGCCGGCACCGAACCCGACACCATGGTGCTGCGTGATCACCTGGAGGAGCGCGGCGTTTTTGGTGCCGTATTCTGCGCACCGGCGACCAGTCGCAACCGCGCCATGGTGCGGCTGACACTGAATGCGGCGTTGACCGAAGCAGAGCTGTCTCACGTGGAGGCAGTGGCGCGCGAGGTGGCACCGCTGGTCAGACCCTGGGACTGGCCGATTGCCAGGCGCGCCCGTGGCTCTGAGGCAGCTGGCGCCTGATGGGCCGGCTCATTTGACGGACAAGTTCCTGGTGCAGTGTTCCATCAAGCGTGGAACACTGCACTAGTCCTGCACTCTGCGGTGCCCGTGCTTTTTCAGCCACCGGCTGTAGCCGGTCCATCCGCGCGCGCTGGCGGCGAGCTCAAGGGGAAACAGCGCCGCCAGCATGGTGCCCTCATGCCCGATGGAAAACGCGGGTGCGAGCCGGGGCGGGCCCGGGAGCCGCAGTGCCTGCTGAAGTTCCAGATCCACCAGATGGCGCCCTTGCCGGATGCCAGTGGCCGCCTCCGCATGGGCCCCCTGCGATTCGGCCAGTTCGGCCAGTTCAGCCAGGCCAGCGGCGGGTTCCAGCTGCAGCCAGCTGACCAGGCCATTCGTGTCCATGCCGAGGATGCCGAAGGGTTGCCCGATCACCACGTGCTCGACCCAATGGGTGGTTGCCAGGCTGGTCAGTTGCCGGGCCACCGAGGGAACCTGTAGCAGGGCATGCTGCGGTTGGGTCAGCGCGGCACGCCAGATCTGCGAATGCCTCAGCTGGGGGCGCTCCAGCATGCGCTGCACCACCGCGATCAGGTGTTGTGAGATGTCGGGCGTCTGTTTGGCGATGAACTGGTCGATCAAGCCGCGGTTGAACGCGCTGACGGCCACATGTTCGTCGGCCTGTCCTGTCAGCAACACCCTGCCACCCGGCCAGTCCGTCAGTTCTGTGAGCGCCTGCAGGCCATCCATGCCAGGCATGGCATAGTCAAAAACACAGACTTGCGCGAAGGTGTAGCGTTCGCTCTGCGTGGACCAGTACTGCAGGATTTGCGGAATCAGTGGGCTGCCGTTGCGCCAGTTGTCCATCATTTCCTGCTGGGCCCAGGCGTCAGCTTCCCACAAGGGCGGTTCTCGCTGCAGCTGGTTGATGCAGGTTCGAGGCCGAAGAAACAACCTGACATGCCACTGTTTGGGCAGAACCATGGCCAGCATCTCCAGGTAGTCCGGATCGTCGTCAAGAAAAACGATGGCGCCTGGACGATGGAACAGTGGAAAACTCATGGGTATGGGAAGGAAAGGGGTTACCTGAGAACCGGGATGTCGATGATGAAAATGGCGCCGCGGCCGGGCTCCGACTTGACGCGAATGGAGCCGCGGGCGCTTTGCACGACCTGCCGACAAAACGCCAGCCCCAGACCATGACCGGTGCCCCGATCGGTTGAGAAAAACGGCTCGAAAATCCGCGCTTGCAGATCCGGTGCGATGCCAGTGCCCTGGTCGGTGACGATGATGCGGCCGGAGCCGTTGAGCACACCCACTTCGATACGCAGGTCGCCGGGTTTGGGTGCGGAACTGCTTGCCGCCAGCGAGTGGAAAGCATTTTTCAGCAGGTTGTTGATCACCTGTGAGAACAGGCGGTGAGACGACTCAAAGGAAAAATCCTTGCGCAATACCAGCACAACGCTTTCGCGCTCGCGCGAGCTGCGGTAGGGATACTCTTTGACCGCCGTGCGCAAGAGCTCGGCGGCTGACACGGTTTCCTTGTGCAAGGGCAGGCGCAGCAGGCGTGCATTGGCGATCTGGGTGTCAATCTGCTGGTTCATGTTACGCACCAGGTTGTGCAGCCGCACCACCAGTTGGTCAAGCCGCTGATCGCCTGCGGCTACTTTCAGCAGCTGGCTTTCGTTGCGCACGGCATCGCCTATCAGCGACATGGTGGCCAGTGGCGTGCGCAACTCGTGCGCCATGATGCCTATGGTTGTGAGGGTGTGCTGCAAGTGGTCACGCCGCAGGTTGGCAGACGACAGCGCAAGCAACAGGGCGCTGGCCCACGAAAAGGTGATGACCACGGCATTGACCGCAAATTGCTGCGCGTCCATCGGTGGGACGGTGGGTCCCAGCCAGACAAACAGGGCCCGGGCGATCAGGAGCCCGCTGACGGTGCCCAGGGTGGCCATGCGCCAGTCGGTCACGTGGTAATAAATCAGCAGCATGGCGCAAAAGCTGGCCAGCCAGACTGTGTTCCCGTTGTTGCAGAAATACATCCAGCTGAAAAACAGCGGAAGCTGCGTCCAGAACACAAAGGTGAAAATTTTTGCGGAAAGCTTGCTCGAAGGATCGTTGGTGATACTTTCGGATATCAGCAACAAGCCCAGGGTGCCCATGGCGGCGCGCAGGGCCGGGTTCTCGTAGGGTTGCGGCAGCCAGTGGCCCCAGATCCATCCGAACAGGGGGTGGCCGACCAGCGTGAACAGGCCCAGCCAGCGCAGGCGCCATGGAGAGGGGTGCAAAATGGGAACCAGTTGTTCGTGAAACAGCTCGGACCGGATTCGCGACAGCAGCCGACCCCACGCTCCGGGGAAATGCAAGAGCGCAAGAATCCATTGTTTGATTCTTGCGGGCAGCCCTGAGCTCATGAACAAATCTTGGAACATATCTCGGCACATTGTCACCGTTCTAGCGCAAAAACTGAATATGCCATCACCTGTTAACTTTGACAGTATCGCCCTCGACAGCATGATGGCGGACTGGATCTCGGCCTTGCGCGAATATTCGGTCGAAGCGCTGGTGGTTCTGGGCCCAGACCCTTTCGGACAACAGCAGGACCGTGTTCTGTCGGCCATTCATCCGCCCCGCTTTCTTGATGCTGCCCTGGCGCTGGCAAGCAGCCGGGATTTTGGCGCACCGTGGCGGGAATCGGACGCTCCCCTGGTGGCATGGCAGCATATTGCCAATTCGGACGCCGCCAGCAGCGGCCGCTGGCGGCTGTTGTGGTTGGCACACGGTTTTCAGAGCGTGGTGCGGGTGGAGTTTCCCCTGACTTCGGGACGCGCGTTTGAATGTTTCATGCTCAGCCCGCGCCAGTTCCATGACCGCGCCGAGGCCGCAGCCCTGGCTTGGTCGGCCCTCAACATCTGGCCGTTGTTCAAGCGCACCATGGCTGCGGCGAGCAGTCCCCTCAGTCCCCGCGAAAGCGAATGCCTGGTGCTTGCCTTTGAGGGCCTGACTGCGCGCCAGACCGGTGAGCGGCTGCAGTGCACCGAGCGCACGGTGAACTACCACATGGCCAATGCCATGGCCAAACTCAAGGTGGACAACAAGATGTCAGCCATCCAGCGCGCGTGCTGGCTGGGCGTGATCTGAGCCGAGCGCAGGCCGCGAACCCGGCTCGGGCTCGAACGAGACTCCGAGAGCCCGGTACCGGGTGTTTGCGGATGGCTTGAATATTGCATCTGGACTATGGTTACATTACGCCAACCGCCCGACCGAATCCCGTTGGGCCGTTTCAACCCTTGTTTGTAAGGAAATCCGTCATGAAACGTCGCTCCCTTTTTGCCCTGGCCACCTCCGCAGCCCTGGTGTCTGCCCTGCTGGTGCCCGCCGCTGCCCAAGCCCAGGCCAAGACGCTCAAAGTTGTGCCGCACGCCAACATCACCATACTGGATCCGGTATGGACCACGGCGTTTGTGACCCGCAACCATGGCTACATGATTTACGACACATTGTTCGGCACCGACCTGGCCGGAAAGGTGAAGCCGCAAATGGTCGATACCTGGAGTGCGTCCAAAGACAACAAGGTCTGGACCTTCACGCTGCGAGACGGGCTGGAGTTTCACGACGGCAAGCCGGTGACCAGTGAAGACGTGGTTGCTTCCCTCAAGCGATGGGCCAGCCGCGACAGCTTTGGCGGCGTCATGGCCAAAAGCCTGGCCAGCTACGAAACCCCCAACGCGAAAACATTCATCCTCAAGTTCAACCAGCCTTTCGGTGTGATGCTGGAGGCCTTGGGCAAGCCCTCGTCGAACGTGCCTTTCATCATGCCGGCGCGTATAGCGGCCACGCCAGGCAGCGAGCAGATCAAGGAAAACATCGGATCGGGCCCCTACAAGTTTGTGAGCGCCGAATACAAGCCGGGCGAAAAACTCGTCTATGTCAAGAATGACAAATACAAGCCGCGCAGTGAAGCACCAGACGGTACCACCGGCGGCAAAAACGTTTACCTGGACCGCGTCGAGTGGGTCATCATCCGCGATCCGCAAACCCAGTTCAATGCCTTGATTGCCGGCGAGGTAGACATCATTGAGCAACCCGCTTTTGAGCAATACGCCTCGCTCAAGGCCGCCAAGGACGTGCAGATCGTGGACGCCCAACCGGCCGGCCTGCAATACATCTTCCGCTTCAATCACCTGCATGCACCGTTTGACAACGTGAAGATCCGCCAGGCGGCGATGGTGGCCATGGGCCAGGAAGCCTTCCTGAAAACCCAGGTCGGTGCGCCCGGCATGTACAAATACTGCAAGAGCATCTTCCCCTGCGGTACGCCTTACGCGAGCGACAACACCGGCATCTATACCGGCATGGCCAATCCGGCCAAGGCCAAGCAGATGCTGGCCGAGGCCGGTTACAAAGGCGAGCCCATCGTGCTGATGCGTCCGACCGACCTGGCCTCGATTGCCAAGTTGCCGCTGGTCGCCAAGCAGCAGCTCGAAGCCGCTGGCTTCAAGGTCGATATGCAACAGTCGGACTGGGCCACCTTGCTGGCGCGCCGCGCCAAGAAGGATGCACCCGACAAAGGCGGGTGGAATGCCTTCATGACGGCGTGGACGGCCGGCGACATCCAGAACCCGTTGACCATGGCCATGCTCAATGCCACCGGCGACAAAGGCTGGTTCGGCTGGCAGGACGACAAGGTCATTGAAGACCTGAAAGTCAAGTTCGCCCAGGCCAGCACCGAGGCCGAAAAGAAAAAACTGGCCGAGCAGCTGCAATTGCGCGCAATTGAAACCGCCTCGCACGTACATCTGGGCCAGTACAACAACCCGGCAGCCCTGCGCAGCAATATCTCCGGCCTGGTGCCCGGTGGTGCCCAGGTTTACTGGAACATCAAGAAGAATTAGTGCCCCCACGCTCCGCACTAACGTGTCGTCGCTGCCCCCCGAGGGGGCGCTGCGCCTGCGGAATGGCGAAGCCAGATCCGCGGCTCCTGCTTGAAAGGGAAGACTCACACGTCCGCTGGCGCCCCGATCCTGTCGAAGGGGGCTTCCGGCTGGTGTTAGCGGGCAGCAGATCCTCATGCTGAGATTCCTGCTGCAGCGCCTGCTCGCCACCGTCCCGGTGCTTCTCGTCGTGGCCGTCGTGGTGTTCCTGATCCTGCGCCTGACGCCGGGTGATCCGGCCGCCGTGATCGCCGGCAACAACTCGACCAACGAAGACATCGAGAAGATCCGCGAGACCCTGGGTCTGAGCAAGCCCCTGCTGGTCCAGTTCTGGATCTGGTTCAGCGGTGTGCTGCAGGGTGATCTCGGTTACTCGTTTTATCTGAACAAACCCGTCACCGAACTCATCGTCCAGCGCCTGGAGCCGACCCTGAGCCTGGCCGTGGGTACATTGGTGCTGGCGGTGCTGGTGGCGGTGCCGCTGGGCACCATTGCTGCCTGGCGCATGGGCGGCTGGCTGGACCGTGTGCTCTCGGGGGTTTCGGTTGCGGGTTTTTCGATCCCGGTGTTTGTCACCGGGTATCTGCTGATTTATGTGTTTGCCGTGCAGCTGGAGTGGTTTCCGGTCCAGGGTTACCGGCGGCTGTTCGGCGTCGACGGGCAGGGGCCCTGGGCCTGGGCGCGCCAGCTGGTGCTGCCATGGATCACGCTGGCGACGATTTATGTCGCGCTGATTGCCCGTGTGACGCGCGCCAGCGTGTCCGAGGCGCTGACTGAAGATTACATTCGCACAGCCCGCGCCAAGGGGCTGGCCGAGTCGGCAGTGTTGATGCGCCATGCCCTGGCCAATGCCGCGGTTCCCATCGTTACCGTGGTCGGCATCGGTGTGGCGCTGCTGATTGGCGGCGTGGTGGTGACTGAGACCGTCTATTCGATTCCTGGCCTGGGTTCGCTCACGGTGGATGCGGTGCTGAACCGTGACTTCCCGGTGATCCAGGGGCTGGTGCTGTTCTTCAGCCTGCTCTATGTGGGGGTCAACCTGCTGGTCGATGTGAGTTACCTGTTTCTGGACCCGAGGATCCGGTACTGATGCGGGTCTGGCTGCCTCTTTTGCAAAGGCTGTGGCGCAACAGCGCCTTCCGCTTCGGCGTGGGGGTGCTGGGGGTGTTGCTGCTGTTGGCCGCGCTGGCGCCAGTGCTGGGCACGGTGGACCCGGCGGCCATGGACTCGGCCAACATCAACACCGCGGCCGGCGTGCGTGGCGAGTTTGCGCAGCTTGACGGTACGGTGGTCAAACATACCTTCTGGATGGGTGCCGATAACTTCGGCCGCGATATTTTCAGTCGCGTGCTTTACGGAACGCGCAGCTCGCTGCTGGTGGCGGCGTTTACCGCTGTGGTTGCGATCAGCGTTGGTGCCTTGCTTGGCATGCTTGCGGGCTATTTTCGTGTCGTGGATGCTGTGCTGATGCGTTTCATGGACGGCTTGATGGCCATCCCTGCCATTCTTCTGGCGATCGCTCTGGTGGCCGCCCTCGGTGCCCAGCTGTGGACGGTGGTGGTGGCGATTGCGATTCCGGAAATTCCGCGCGTCACGCGCCTGGTGCGCTCCATGGTGCTGACCTTGCGCGAGGAGCCGTTTGTCGAGGCCGCGCGTGCGCTGGCCACGCCGACACCGGTCATTTTGTGGCGGCACATCCTGCCCAATGCCATGGCGCCCATGATTGTGCAGGGCACCTTTGTGGCTGCATCGGCGGTGCTGACCGAGGCGATTTTGAGCTTTCTTGGCCTCGGTCTGCCGGCCGACATCCCGACCTGGGGCAACATCATGGCCGAGGGCCGCGTGCAGTTCACCCAGTACCCGGGCAATGTTCTGTTTCCGGCGCTGTTCCTGGTGCCCACGGTGCTGGCCATCAATCTGCTGGGTGACGGGCTGCGCGACGTGCTTGATCCGAAGTTTGCGAAACGCAGCCGATGAGCCCTG
>NZ_JBDNGU010000054.1:0-17758 GCF_041689105.1 Polaromonas sp.
AACGCCTGCCAAACTTCCCACCGCCGCGTGGATCAATCCACCACCAAAAAAGGAAACCGAAGCCGAAATTCCAACCGAAACACTACACCCTGCTCAGTAAATATATGTTCAACGGTGATGCAAAGTCATTGACACGTTCCGCTCTCTGCTTTTTTGCGTAGACGAAGAAGCCCATGCCGATCGAGCCGAACAAGACACCCCAAAGAAGCAAGGCTGAGTTCACTTGGAGAAGACGCCTCAACGTCAGAAATGTGCGGCGCGCGTAGCGGGTGTCCGTACGGTTAACTGGGTCTGTCGCGGATCGCAACACCTCCTGGCGCGTTTCCTGTCTATTCACAACCGTCCCATTTTTGGTCAACAGCCTACGGGGCCGTGTCATTTAGTCCGTTTCAAAAGCCAGTTTTTGCCCGTGCAATGTGTGCAGCCATGTACGCTACCAGATAATCGTGTTTGTACAAATGGCCAGTACGCGTGCTGGCGCTAGTCAATTAGTTGTGTCCAGCCGCCTCTGTGCGCTGCCGGTCAGGCTGCGGCAGCCGAGAAGGCAACGGGTAGCCCCACACGCGCGTGCTGGCGCACCACACGCGGCCGGGGTGCCGGAGGGGGCGCAGAGGCCGCCAGGCCAGCCGGGCGGCTGTCGGCAAACTCGGGAAGATGCACAGCCAGCTCGCCGAAGTTGGCGACGATGCGCGGCCCGACCCAGTGGCGCACCCAGCGGGCCAGCGCAATCCTCGGGTCGCCCATGCGCAGGCTCGATTCAAAGCGCGGGCTGTTGAAATAACGCGCCACAAAACGCTCCACCAGCGGGGTGGCTTCGTCGGCAACCCAGTCCAGAAATGCCGGCGACATCCGCAGGCAGCTTGCCTTCACGAGCTCGTTGACCAGGTCATCGAGCGCAGCAACGGCAACGATGGAAGCTTCATTGATGGAGATGGCTTGGGCGCGTGGCATGGTGGGCTGCAGGAAAACAGGCGGCAAACATCGAATAAAACGTGAGCTTGCAGGACAGACATGACATCCTGATGTCGTCGCCTGGCCGATGATGAAATGACTGATGGCTGCCTCAGGCCTCGGGCGGCAACAGCATGGAAATGCGCGCGCTCAGGCCATCGGCGCGCTCGGGCCCGGCGATTTCCTCGACGCTGCAAAGAAGATCGCGCGCGATGCTCATCATCGATTCGCGGTCACGCGCTTCCCGCAGCTGGTTGCGGTATTGTTTGGCCAGGTCCGGCATTTTCCGGACGAACATACGCTCGCAGATGTCGAAAAGAAACATGCGGGTGGTGGCCAGGGAGCGTTTGCCTTCAAAGTTGTCGCCCTGCGGGCTGGCCACGTCAGCGGCTGCGGGCGCGATGGGTGCGGGCGCAGTGAATGCGGGCACAGAAACGAGCTGGCCCGGTCTTTTGCCCGTCGTTTCTTTTTTCTCCGCAGCTCGCGGCACACCGGAGATCAGGTAGCCGTCAGAAATCAGCTTGCGCAGAATGCTGCCGTCGTCCTGTAGCAGCCCCTGCATCTCGTCCAGTGTCTTGCTGCCATCCGCCAGGAAAAGCGCGCCGCGCTCGCGCACGTTGAGGACCCGCTCCCTGGAGGCCAGTTCGAGTCTGGCTTTGTCCGACTTGTGTAGCTGCATGATGCGGCGCAAGGTTGCGAGGGTTGTGGGAAGTTGTGAATCCTAGGCAACAGGTATGTCCTCCCTGTGACAGAGACCCACCTCAAAAATAATCCGCCTCTCGCCAGTTCGCGATAGACAGCGCTGTCATCCGGGCGACATAATTTCTGGCAGCACGGCAACTGTTCCTTGTCCCGCGCTTGGATTTCAACCCTGACTTTTGATTTTTGATCTTTTGAAAGACCCTGATGAATGCAATCAAGAAGGCCCGCAAATTCATCGAAGTCCGTCCGCAATCGGAATCTGCGCAAACGCTGGCCCGTCTGGTACGCGCACTGGAGTCGGACGAGCCTTTCCCGCTGGGCGAGCTGTACAAACTGAACTACGAGCAATTTGGCCTGGGAATCGACATCCTCAAGGAATGGCGGCTAGACCGTTACTACATGGGCAAAGCCAAGCTGCATGACCTGTCGGTGCAGCTCGGCGACCTGCGTCACTGAAAATTTGATTGGTCCGCTGCAAGTGCGATCAACCCGGTGCCAGCGCGCGGTCACCGCATCGCGCCGGTGATTCGGGTGCAAAGCGCGCTACAACGCGTGAAACCTCGCCCACTTCACGATGTCGGCAGCGCCCATGGCGCCCGCTTGGCGCGCAACCTCACGGCCGCCCACAAACAAGGCCAATGTCGGGATGCTGCGGATGTTGAACCGCGCGCCCAGCGCAGGGACGGCTTCAGTATCGACCTTGGCGAGACGAAAGGCGGGTTCTAGCTCGGCAGCGGCCTGCTTGTAGGCAGGCGCCATCTGCTTGCACGGCCCACACCAAGGTGCCCAGAAATCAACCAGCACAGGGATCTGGCTGCGGGCGATGTGGCGGTCAAAAGACTCTTCACCGAGCGCAACCGGGTTCTGGGTAAACAGCGACTTGTGGCAGCTGCCGCAATCAGGTGCGTTGGCCAGGTCGTCCTGCCGGACGCGGTTGGTGGTGTGGCAATGCGGGCAGACGATGTGCAGGGAATCAGCCATCATTCACGCCCGGTGTCCGTTGGTTCAAAAAGAAATGGGGGTCAGTTGCCGGCTTCGTCCAGCGCCTTGCACGAAGGCGCGCAGACGGCGTGCGACTTGCCCAGCACCTTGCGGGTGCCCATTTGCGAGCGGGGGCGGTGTTTGCCGCACATGAAACACGACATGGTGGCCGCGCCGAAAGAGGCGGACGCCACAAAAGGCGAGCCCGACACTTTGGACTTGTAACGCAGCCCGTCGGCAAGGACAGTGGTTTTGGCATCAGCTCTGGCCATCGGTGACTCCTTTGTTGGGTTGGTTGGGTTGGTTGGGTTGGCGCATGGCGCGCTCTATGACTTGCCTGGCTTGCCGCTCGGCGCTGAGGGAGGTTTCCAGCGGGGAGCGGCACAGGCCCGCGTACTGGTAGTTGATATTTTCGTACAACTCGGCCGCGGCCGGGTGGGCATCGAGTAAAGCCCCCAGTTCGACGCCGTAACCCACGTCGCTAAAAGCCTCCACCAGGTGGTTGACGACGGAGAGATATTGCTCGGGGCCGACCGGCTCGGCGCTGTGCTCCAACCGCTCAAGCAGCTCGGCAAGCACGTGCGTCACGGTCAGGCTGGCGCTGGAGGAAGGGGTTTGGGTGGTAGTCATGCGTAATAACTGGGGGGTTTTGTCTGAAAAACAAGCACCCGGCATGGCCAGATTTTAGCAGCCTGGCGCTACCCCCCCGACCTTGGCAGCATCTGTTGCACGCCTTGACCCGCTACTTTTTTTATAGCTATACGCGCTTTAAGCGCAAGGCCAAGAGACCAAACATCTCCAGTGGCGTGGCACCGGCGCAGAGCATCGCCGACCCTGCCAGCCCAACGGCTAATGCGGGGCGGGTGGAAACATTCATAAAATTCAGTTCCACCTACAACAACACCTCACGAAAGACATCCCCATGGCACGCACCGTCAACTGCATCAAACTGGGCCGCGAAGCCGAAGGCCTGGACTTTCCGCCCTACCCCGGACCACTGGGCAAACGCCTGTGGGAAGAAGTCAGCAAGGAAGCCTGGGCGGAGTGGATGAAGCAGCAGACCATGCTGGTCAATGAAAACCGGCTGAACCTGGCCGATGCGCGCGCCCGCCAGTACCTGGCGCGTCAGATGGAAAGCCATTTCTTTGGCACCGGCGCAGACAAGGTGCAGGGCTACATTCCTCCTGCAGCGTGAGCTGACCCACAGCCTGCCAGCGTTTGATGGCTGAAGTGATCGAATGGCTGGAAGACGGCACGCCCTACAGCCCACGATTTGGTGACCGCTACCGCAGTGAGCTTGGCGGGCTGGCGCAATCCCGTGAGGTATTTTTGCAGGGCTGCGGCCTGCCTGACGCCTGGGCCGGCCAACCGCAGTGGCGCATTCTGGAAACCGGCTTCGGCCTGGGGCTGAACTTTCTGGTCACCTGGCAGGCCTGGAAGGCCGACCCCCAGCGACCGCGGCTGCTGCATTTTGTCTCGACCGAAGCGTATCCGGCAAGCGCCGACGATCTCCTGCGCGCGGCAAGCGCGCACTCTGAACTGATGCCTTTGGCGCAACAGCTACAAGCGCAGTGTTGGGGCCTGCTGCCGGGCGTGCACAGGCTGGTTTTCGAGGGCGGCCAGGTGTTGCTCAGCCTGTGCATAGGCGACACCAAAGCCGTGTTGCGCGAGCAGCACTTCGAAGCCGACTCGGTTTACCTCGACGGCTTCAGCCCGTCGAAAAACCCCGACATCTGGGACATCCACACGCTCAAGGCGGTGGCGCGCTGCTGCCGGCGCGGCACCCGTATCGCGAGCTGGACCATCGCGCGGGCGGTGCTCGACGGTTTGAGCCAGTGCGGTTTTACGGTGCAAAAAACCCCGGGCCTGCCGCCCAAACGCGACAACCTGCAGGGTGAGTTTGACCCGCGCTGGGAGCCGCGCAAGGCCATGTCATTCACGCCGGTCCTGCCCTCCAGCTGCGTGGTGATCGGCGCCGGGCTCGCAGGCGCGGCGGTGGCTGCCAGCCTGGCGCGGCGCGGCTGGCAGGTGGAGGTGCTGGACACCCACAGGGAGCCGGCAGGTGGCGCGTCGGGCTTGCCGGCCGGCGTGCTGGCGCCGCATGTGTCGCCCGACGACAGCCTGCTGTCACGCCTGTCGCGCTGCGGCGTGCGCGCTACCTGGCAGCAAGTGCAGGCCCTGCTGCAGCCGGGCAGCGACTGGCAGGCCTGCGGCGTGCTGGAGCGGCGACTGGACGGCAGCGCTGGACTGCCGGCGAATTGGCCGGAGGCCGGACGCGCCTGGAGCGAAACGGCAGGCCCGCAGCAACTGGCCCAGGCCGGGCTGAGCGCTTCCGGCGGCCCAGCCTGCTGGCACCAGCGTGCTGGCTGGATCAAACCGGCGCGACTGGTGCAGGCCCTGCTCGCGCAGCCCGGTATCCGCTGGCGCGGCGGCATGGCGGCAGCGCGGTTGCAGCGCGACCCTGGCAACGGCGACGGTAGTTGGCAGGTGTTCGATGCGCAGGAACGCTGCCTGGCGCAGGCGGGCATGGTGGTGCTGGCCGCCGGCCATGCCAGCGGCCGGCTGGTCATTGGTGGTTTGCCGCTGCAGGCGATTCGCGGACAAATCTCGTGGGGGCTACACGCTGGGTTGAAAACCGCAGCGGGCCTACCATCCTTTGTAGTCAATGGCCACGGCAGCCTGATCCCTTGCGTGCCGACCGATGCCGGCCTGACCTGGCTGGCCGGCGCGAGTTTTGAGCGCGACCAGGACAGCACCCAACCCCGGCCCGCTGACCAGCTGGCCAACGCCAAGCGCCTGCAAACCCTGTTGCCCGCAACCGCACAAGTGCTGGAGCCAGCCTTTCAAAACGGGACGGCAGGGGCCTGGGCCGGTGTGCGCTGCGCCTCGCCAGACCGGCTGCCGCTGGCGGGGCCGGTGGACCCGGTGGGGCAAGCCGGCCTCTGGGTCAGCACGGCCATGGGTTCGCGCGGCCTGACCTTTGCGGTGTTGTGTGGCGAGTTGCTGGCCGCCCGGCTGCACGGCGAGCCCTTGCCGCTGGAGCAGCGCCTGGCGCAGGCGCTGTCGCCGCAACGCTTTCGGGCCTGACGTTGCGGTACTCAAAGCCTTTTAGGCCACCAGCCCTTTATCCACGGGCGTAAGCAGCTATATATTTTGTAGCAGTTCCGAGAGCCTGTCCGGGTCCAGTGGTTTTTTCAGGTAGGCCTGCGCGCCAGAGAACCAGGCCTGCAGCCCACCACGCCAGACCGGCGCCGTACCGGTGACAAGAAAGTGCGCATTCGCCGGGCGCGTGCTTTCCACCGCTTTCAGCAGTTGCCTTCCGTCCTTGCCGCTCAGGCCGATGTCCACCATGACCAGGTGGTAGGCATGGGCGCGCAACAAGGCCAGGGCCACGTCCTCCCCGGCAGCCTCGTCCACTTCATACAGGCCGGCCGTGGCCAGCTTGGCGCGCAGGTACAGGCGCGGGTCACGCCCGGCGTCCACCACCAGCACACGCCGAGTGGCCGTCGGTCCGGCGCCATCCAGGGCCATGGGCGCGGTATCGTCCTGGCCATCAAAGTGCACGTCCAGGTCTTGCGCGTGCATCAGGTCCAGGTCGAGCGACAGCGCCGCCGAGCTCACAGGTGCGAATTCGGCGTCCAGTGCCTCGATCACCGTGGACCACCGGACCGGGGCCGGAAAAACCTGCCAGGCGGCGGCCGGAGCGTTGTCGCCAACCCAGACCAGCCTGATCCCGTCATGCACCGGGTTGGCCAGCGCCACCACGGCTTCCCAGCTGTCGCTGTCCACCAGCAGCACTTCCGGCGCGTCGGGAGATTCCGGTGTCCAGGGGGAATAAACCGTCTCGTGCGATTCGGACAGGCGAAACACGGTCTGCAAGGCATGGCGCTCCGCCTCGGTGAACCCGTAATACTTGACGAATAGTCGCTTCACAATGCCACTCCCCTCTCCTCGATTGTTTGCCGTGGATTATGCGGGGCTTGGGCTGCTGCTCCCAGCGGCATCCCCGCATCGCCCACATGCCGGGGCAACACCAGCCGTGGCGCGGGCCGGGCAAACGCTCGCCAACCCGCATGAACACTGGCGAATAAGCTTATTTGCATAAGTGAACAACAAATTTGTCGTTTGTTTTTATAAGCCGCCCCCCTAAAGTCTCCGGCTTATGGATGATTTTGCTTTTGTCTTTGCTGGCTTTGCGGTGGGCCTGGTCGTTGGCCTGACCGGGGTGGGCGGCGGCTCGCTGATGACGCCGCTGCTGATTTTCTTTTTCGGCATCAAGCCTCACCTGGCCATAGGCACCGACCTGCTGTTCGCCGCCTTTACCAAAATGGGCGGCACCGTGAGCCTGGCGCGTGCGCGTATCGTGGACTGGAAAGTCGTCGGCCAGATGGCCGCTGGCAGCATTCCGGCCTCGCTGGTCACGCTCTACGCCCTGCATTTGCTCGGCCCGGCCAGCCCTGCGGCCCACGCTGTGATGACAACCACGCTGGGCATTGCGCTGCTGCTGACGGCCGCCGCCACACTCTACAAGGCCGTCTACGGCAAAGCCGCTCCCCGACATATTGAAGCGGACCAGCTTGTCGCGGCCATCCAGGCCCCGCACTGGGGCTTGCCCCTGCTCTTTGGCGCGGTGATTGGCGCGTTGGTGACCGTCACTTCGGTGGGCGCCGGCGCTATCGGCGTCATCGTGTTGATGCTGCTTTACCCGGCCCTGCCGCTGCCGCGCATTGTGGCCGCCGATATTGTCCACGCCGTGCCGCTGACCCTGGTGGCCGGTATGGGCCACGCCTCCATCGGTTCCGTCGACTGGGTGTTGCTGGCCAAGCTGCTGGCCGGCTCGCTGCCCGGCATCTGGATCGGCGCGCGCCTGGTCACCCGCACGCCCGACCGCTGGATACGCTCACTGTTGTCCGTGCTGCTGGCTTATGCCGGTGTCAAGCTTATCGCCATCTGAATCCACGTTTTTTTTGATCTCTGACCGCCATGTACCAATACACAGAATTTGACCGCGAATTTGTCAAAGCCCGCGCCGACCAGTACCGCGACCAGCTGACCCGCTGGCAGGCCGGCGAACTGGCCGAAGACGACTTCCGCCCGCTGCGCCTGCAAAACGGCTGGTATGTCCAGCGCTACGCGCCCATGCTGCGGGTCGCCGTGCCTTATGGCGAACTGTCGAGCGCGCAGGTACGCGTGCTGGCAAAAATTGCCCGCGAGTATGACCAGCCCAACGCCGCCCTGTTCGAGGGCGCACAGGCCGCGCAGGACAAGCTCGGCCCCGTCAACCTCAAAAGCGGCCTGTCGGTGGCTTCCAGACTGACCGCCGGTTACGCCCACTTCACGACCCGCCAGAACATCCAGTACAACTGGATTCCGCTGGACAAGTCGGCTGACGTGATGGACCTGCTGGCCAGTGTCAGCATGCATGGCATCCAGACCAGCGGAAACTGCATACGCAACATCACCAGTGATGAACGCGCTGGCATTGCAGTTGATGAGATTGCCGACCCGCGGCCCTTCGGCGAAATCCTGCGGCAGTGGAGCACGCTGCACCCCGAGTTCGCCTTTTTGCCGCGCAAGTTCAAGATCGCCATCAGCGGCGCGAAAGAAGACCGCGCGGCCACGGCCTGGCACGACGTTGGGCTGCACCTGATCCGCAATGAAGAAGGCGAGCTGGGCTTCAGGGTCCAGGTCGGCGGCGGCATGGGGCGTACGCCCATCATCGGCACGGTGATCCGCGAGTTTTTGCCGTGGCACCAGATCATGAATATCATCGAGGCCATCGTGCGTGTCTACAACCGCTATGGCCGGCGCGACAACATGTACAAGGCGCGCATCAAGATCCTGGTCAAGGCCGAAGGCCAGAAGTACATCGACGACGTGGAGGCCGAGTACCAGCAGATCATGGACCACGACGGCGGCCCGCACACCATCACCCAGGCCGAGCTGGACCGGGTCACGGCGTCTTTTGTGCCGCCCCCGCTCAAGTGCGACCGCAAAAGCGCCGACGCCAAAATCGCCAACATCCTGCGCGCTGCGGCGGAAGACGACATCGAGTTCGGCCGCTGGCTCAAGCAGAACGTCGCCCCGCACCAGAACCCTGACCTGCGCGCCGTGACGCTGTCGTTCAAACGCCTGGGTCAGGCGCCCGGCGACGCTACGGCCGACCAGCTGGACGTGGCCGCCGATCTGGCCGACCAGTTCAGTGCCGGCGAGGTGCGTGTCACCCACGACCAGAACCTGCTGCTGCCCTGGGTGCGCTGCGACGAGTTGCCTGGGCTGTGGCGCGCCGCGCGCAAGGCCGGCCTTGCCAAGCCCAACTTCCGGCTGCTGACCGACATGATCGCCTGCCCCGGCGGCGACTTCTGCTCGCTGGCCAATGCCCGCTCGATCCCGATTGCCGAGGCCATCACTGAGCGCTTCCAGGACATGGACGAGCTGCACGACCTGGGCGAGATCGACCTGCACATCAGCGGCTGCATCAACTCCTGCGGCCATCACCACAGCGGCCACATCGGCATCCTGGGCGTGGACAAAGACGGCCTGGAGTGGTACCAGGTCTCGCTGGGGGGCTCGGACGGCTCCACCCTGAGCGGCGCGCCGGTGCCCGGCAAGGTGGTCGGCCCGTCGTTTTCGGCTGCCGAAGTGCCCGAAGTTATTGAGGCGGTGCTAGAGACTTACCGCAACGAACGCGAGGAAGGTGAAACCTTCATCGCCACCCTGCGCCGCACCGGTATCGACCCGTTCAAGCTTGCTGCCAACAGCGCGCGTTTTGCCGCTGCCACCCTGGCTGCTGCCTGAGGAACCCACCATGAAACTCCTTGCCTTGACCGATCACGCCGTGCTTGATGACAGCACTGCTCTTGTGCTGCCCAACGACGCCGACCCGCTGCAGCCCTTGCTGGAAGGTGTGAGCCGCATTGACCTGCACTTTCCAAAATTCACAGACGGCCGGGCCTTCAGCCAGGCTTTTCTGCTGCGCCGCCGGCGCGGTTTCCAGGGCGAGATCCGCGCCACCGGCGACGTATTGGCTGACCAACTGGCGCAGATGGAGCGCAGCGGTTTTGACGTGGCCGTGTTGCGTGCCGACCAGGACATGGCCACGGCTTGGCGCGTGCTGGACAGTTATCCCGGTTACGGTGTCGGCAAATACCAGGGCGACGCTGTCGACGTGCAACCCCACTTCAAGGAAGCGGCTACCGCCTGACTACCATGAGCCTCGACCTCGCAAAGATCAACGCTGAATTTGGCCGCAATGCGCAAGGCCTGGTGGAGTGGGCCGTGGGGCTGGGCCGGTCAGCCATCGTGACAACCAACTTTCGCCCGTTCGAAGCGGTCATCCTGCACATGGTGACGCGCGCTCATCCCCGTGTTCCGGTGGTCTGGATGGACAACGGCTACAACACCGAGGCCACCTACCGCTTCGCCGACGAAGTGACGAAGCTGCTCAAGCTGGACCTGCACATTTACCTGCCGCGCCGCTCTCGTGCGCACCGCGAAGCCGTCGACGGCGCTACCCCGTCGCTGGACGACCCATGCCACGCGGCCTTCACCGAAGAGGTGAAGCTCGAGCCGTTTGGCCGTGCCCTGCGCGAAACGGCCCCCCAGGTTTGGTTCACGGCCCTACGCGCCACCGAAACCGCCGTGCGCGCCCAGATGGATGCGGTCAGCGTCAACCCGGACGGGTTGCTCAAAGTCGCACCACTGCTGCACTGGTCGTCCAAGGACCTTCACCAGTACTGCGAGACCCACAGCCTTCCCAACAATTTCGACTATGTGGACCCTACCAAGGGCGAGGACAACCGCGAATGCGGCCTGCACCTTGCACACTGACTTATGAACGCCCGCACACCCTCCAACCTGCTACCAGCCGCCCCGGTGACGTCCATCGCGCGGCTGTCCAACGCCCACCTCGACGCCCTCGAGGAAGAGACCATCTTCATCCTGCGCGAGGTCGCCGCCGCCTTTGAACGCCCGACCCTGCTGTTTTCAGGCGGCAAGGACTCGCTGGTCATGCTCAAGTGCGCTGAGAAAGCCTTTGGTGTGGGCCGCATCCCCTACCCGCTGCTGATGATTGACACCGGCCACAACTTTCATGAAGTCACCAACTTCCGCGATCTGCGCGCGAAAGAGCTGGGCGCCGAACTGATTATTCGCAACGTCGAAGATTCGATGCAACGCGGCACCGTGCGCCTGGCGCACCCGGGCGAGTCGCGCAATGTGCACCAGTCGGTGACGCTGCTCGAAGCGATTGAGGAGTTCCGCTTTGACGCGCTGGTTGGCGGCGCGCGCCGCGACGAAGAAAAAGCCCGCGCCAAGGAGCGCATCTTCTCGCACCGCGACAGTTTTGGCCAATGGCAGCCCAAGGCGCAGCGCCCCGAGCTGTGGACGCTGTTCAACACCCGCCTGCAACCGGGCGAACATTTCCGTGTATTCCCGATTTCGAACTGGACCGAACTCGACGTGTGGCAATACATCGAGCGCGAGAACATCGCCCTGCCATCGCTCTACTACGCGCATCAGCGCAAGGTGGTCGAGCGCAAGGGCCTGCTGGTGCCGGTGACCGAGCTCACCCCCGCGCGCGAAGGCGAACAGGTGGTCGAGAAAACCGTACGTTTTCGTACCGTGGGCGACATCACCTGCACCTGCCCGGTGGACAGCCCGGCCGCCACCGCCGCCGAGATCGTGATTGAGACGCTGGCTGCCGACGTGAGCGAGCGCGGCGCCACGCGCATGGACGACAAGACCTCCGATGCCTCGATGGAGAAGCGCAAAAAAGATGGGTATTTTTAGTTCTCCCCCGGGCAGGCTTTGCCTGCTCCCCCGGGGGGCGGCGCCTGTGGGCTGGCCAAGCCGGACCCGCGGCCCTTACTGATCAAGACCTTGCCACCATTTTCGAGACTGAGATGAACCCAAGCACCTACACTACTGATTTGATAGCTGATAGCGCACAGCCAGCAAAGGCTGAAGGCCAAAATGATCTTCGGTCGGCGCTGAAATTCATCACCTGCGGCTCGGTCGATGACGGCAAGAGCACATTGATCGGCCGCCTGTTGGTGGACAGCAAGGCCGTATTGCAGGACCACCTGGCCGGCGTGCAGCGTGGCGGCGCAACCGACCTGGCGCTGCTGACCGACGGGCTGAGCGCCGAACGCGAGCAGGGCATCACCATCGATGTGGCCTACCGCTACTTCAACACCGAAAACCGCAAGTTCATCATTGGTGACGCACCCGGCCATGAGCAGTACACGCGCAACATGGTGACGGCCGCGTCGAGTGCCGATGCTGCTGTGGTGCTGGTCGATGCGACCAAGCTGGACTGGAAAAATCCGGCGATGGAACTGCTGCAGCAAACCCGGCGCCACTCTCTGCTGGTCAACCTGCTGCGGGTGCCGTCCATCGTGTTCGCCGTAAACAAGCTCGACGCGGTCGATGATTCCACCCTTGCCTTCAAAAACATCAGTGCGGTACTGGCGGCCTTCGCACAAGCTGCAGATATTCCCGTCAAAGCCATCGTGCCCATCTCCGCGCTGATCGGTCACAACGTGGTCGACGCCAAGCCAGGCTGGTGCGACTATGAAGGTCTGTCGCTCCTGCAACTGCTCGAAAAGTTGCCCGCTACGCCCGCAGAAAGCACGGAGGCGTTTGCATTTCCGGTGCAATGGGTGGAGAAACCCGCCCCCACGCTCGGCACTGACGTGTCCTCGCTGCCCCCCGGGGGGGCTGTTTCTCCTAGGGGCGGCCCGTCGGAAAAACCTTTCTCCTCCTCGTCGGATACCAGCCAGGGCCGCCGCGTCTTCTGGGGCCGTGTCGCCACCGGTGGCGTACAGGCGGGCCAGACCGTCACGGTGCTGCCGAGCGGGCAAAGCGCCATGGTGGCGCAGGTGCTGGACCACACCCGCGAGCCCCGATCCATTCTGGCTGGTCACAGCGCAGGCATCGTGCTGGACCGCGAGGTGGATGTCTCGCGCGGCGACTGGTTGCTGGCTGCCGACACCTTTGAACCGAACCGCGAACTGTCCGTCACCATCGCCTGGATGGACGACGAGCCGCTGGTCGCTGGTCGTATCTACTGGGCGCTGCATGGTCACCGCTGGGTCAAGGCCAGGGTCAAGCGCATCGTGCACAAACTCGATGTCAACACCCTGGCCGCAGAAGATGCCGGCGAACTGCCGCCCAACGCGATTGGTCATATCGAGTTGAGCCTGCAGGAGCCGCTGGCCACCCTGCCGTATGCACGCTCGCGCGTGCTGGGCTCGCTGGTGCTGGTGGACACGGCATCGAACAAGACTTCTGGCGCGGCGCTGATTCTTTGACCCCCATTCAGGCCCGCGCCGCCACGACTTAACCCTGCTAACAGAATCCTCTTAAAATTGAGGGTTTCCACTGATCCCCGCCAGAACAACATGACTCACATCGTTTCCGAATCCTGTATCCGTTGCAAGTACACCGACTGCGTCGATGTGTGTCCGGTGGACTGCTTCCGTGAAGGCCCGAACATGCTGGTGATTGATCCGGACGAATGCATCGATTGCGCCGTCTGTATTCCTGAGTGCCCGGTCAACGCGATTTATGCTGAGGAAGACCTGCCCGCCGACCAGATCGCCTTTATTAAAATCAATGTCGAACTGAGCCTGGCCGCAGGCTGGAAAAGCATCACCAAGCGCAAGGAGCCCTTGCCCGATGCCGACGAGTGGAAAGACAAGACCGGAAAGCTGTCTGAGTTGATCCGCTAGATATGCGCACCCCTGCCGGATGCTCACGTCGTGTAGCACCACCTCCCCTTGCAGGGGACGGCGCCTGCGGCCTGGCAAAGCCAGTTCCGCGGCGAAATTGGCACATCCCCGTCGGTCGCTCACTTTGTGTAGCGCCATCCCCCCTTGCAGGGGGCGGCGCCTGCGGCCTGGCAAAGCCAGTTCCGCGGCCCCTCCTGGCTTGGTAGCGTAGCGGCATGACCAGCACCTCAGTAATCCAGACTGACGCGGTCGTGATCGGCGCAGGCCCTGTCGGCCTGTTCCAGGTGTTCCAGCTCGGACTGCTGGAGATCAAGGCCCATGTGGTTGACAGCCTGCCCCACCTGGGCGGCCAGTGCATGGAGCTGTACCCCGACAAACCGATTTACGACATCCCCGGCACGCCCCGCACCAGCGGACGCGAACTCGTCGCCAGCCTGCTCAAGCAGATCGAGCCCTTTGGCGCCACCTTCCACCTGGGCCAGGAAGTCAGCACCCTGGCGCCGCAGACCGACGGGCGCTTCCTGGTCGAAACCTCGCGCGGCAAGCGCTTCCTCACCAAGACGATTTTTATTGCCGCCGGTGTCGGTGCCTTCCAGCCACGGCGCTTGAAGATCGACGGCCTCGATGCGTTCGAACACACGCAGCTGTTTCACCATGTGACGGACCCGACGTGGTTTGCCGGCAAGAACCTGCTCATCGTGGGTGGCGACGAACCGGCCATGGCATGGGCGGCCCGCTTCGCAGAGGCTGGCCCCCACCAGGCCGGGCGCGTGACACTTCTGCATCGCCGCGAGGTCCTCACGGCTTCAGCTGACGCGCAGGCCCGTTTCAGAGGCCTTTGCGACGCGGGGGCGCTGCAGTTCAGGGTCGGCCAGGTGACCGGGATTGAAGTCGAAGGCGGCACCCTGCGCGCAGCGCGCATCACCGACGTAAACGGCGATACCGCCCCCCTGCCGATTGACGCGCTGCTGGTGTTGCTGGGCCTGTCCCCCAAGCTGGGGCCCTTGGCGCACTGGGGACTGGACATGGAACGCAAGCAGCTTGTGGTGGACACCGAAAAGTTTTCCACCAGCATCCCGGGCATTTTTGCGGTAGGCGACATCAACACCTACCCCGGCAAGAAAAAACTGATTCTTTGCGGCTTCCATGAATGTGCACTGGCCGCCTTCGGTGCCGCCGCGCTGATCTTTCCTGGCGAGAAAATCCAGCTTCAGTACACCACCACCAGCCCCAGGCTGCACAAGCTGCTTGGCGTGGAGTCGCCGGTTTTTGATTGACACCTGGCGCTGCAAACCGGAACAAGGCCCGCTGTAGCGGGCCTTGTTCGTTCGACCCGGCTGCAGCGTGCGGGCTACAATCATGCTGCGGTCCTGAGGATCGCACTCGCTGGGGGTGTTGCCGCGCAAGCGGCGACTGAGAAAGTCCCTTTGAACCTGATTGAGGTAATCCTCGCGCAGGGAAGCATGTCAGAGGCGCTCTCCAGTCCCGGTACTGCGACCAGCGCCCGCGCAAGCCAACCTGCCATTAACCCAAGGAAAAGTTGATGGCTACACAAAACAACACCGCACTCACACCCGTGGCTGCGTCGGATCGTCTGTTCGGCTGGCGCGAACACGCCGCGCTCTGGCTGAGTCTGGGCGTCGGCCTGCTGGTCATGCAGATCGGCGCCTACCTGGTACCGGCACTGGGCACGCAGCAGGCCCTGGCGGTCATCGTGGTCGGCTCCATCCTCGGCGCCGGGCTGCTGGCCTGGACCGCGAAGATCGGCTGTGACAGCGGCCTGTCCAGCGCCGGCCTGATGCACGCCACCTACGGCAGCAGTTTCGCGCGCCTGCCGGTGTTGCTCAACATTGTTCAGCTGATCGGCTGGACCACCTTCGAGCTGGTGGTCATGCGTGACGGTACCGTCGCCATCGCGCGGCAGTCGGGATCGTTCGTCGCGTCTTTCTGGCCGGTGCTGGCAACGCTGCTCTGGGGCGGTGTGCTGATTGCGCTGCTCTCGGGCTCCATGGTCACGCTGGTGCGCAAATTCATTGGCCGCTTTGGTTTGCCGTTGGTGATTGCCTCTTTGCTGTGGCTGACCTGGCAGTTCCTCGGTCGCGCGCAGGCCCAGGGCTGGGAGGCTTTCTGGAACCGGCCCGGCGCAGGTGGCATGAGCACGCTGTCGGCACTCGATCTGGTGATTGCGATGCCGGTGTCGTGGCTGCCGCTGGTGGCCGATTTTGCGCGCCACGGGCGCGACGGCAAAAGCGCCCTGCGCGGCACCTGGCTGGGTTACGCCATCGCCAACACCTGGTGTTACGGCCTGGGTGTGCTGATTGCACTGACCACGCCCAGCACCGATCTGGTTGCTGCACTGCTCCTCGCGCAAGGCGGGCTGATTGCCCTGGGCCTGATCCTGATTGACGAGGTGGACAACGCCTACGGCGATTTGTACTCAGGCTCGGTCGCTGGCCAAAGCCTGAAGCCGGGCTGGAGCCTGCGCCGCTGGGGCATAGGCCTGGCCGTGTTGTGCACCGGTCTGGCGCTGGTGTTGCCCATGCGCAGCCTGGAGCCCTTTTTGCTGATGCTCAGTTCGGTTTTTGTCCCGCTGTACGGTGTGATTTTGGCGCGCCTGGCGGGCACACCCAACGTGGCGTCCTTGGTCGGCGCCAAAAAAGTCAACCTCGGCGCGGTGCTGATCTGGCTGCTGGGTGTGGCGACCTACCACCTGTGCGCCAAATTCGTGCCCGAATGGGGTGCTGCACTGCCCACCTTGGCCCTGACCTTTGTACTGGCCCGCGCAACCCGCGCCCCATCCAGGCCGGCGTCAGGTCAGGCTTCGCTCAGCTCTGCGGCCTGAAAGGCTTGAGCCGCATGGCCATGGGCGCGTGCCCATGATTCAGCGGCCCGCTGCCCGCGCCGGTCTTGACTTTGGCGCCCGCCAGCAACGCCGCCCGCACATAGCTGCGGGCCGTTTCCACCGCTTCGCGCAGCGGCTGCCCCAGCGCCAGACCGGCCGCGATGGCAGAAGACAAGGTACATCCGGTGCCATGGGTGTTGGCGCTGTGAATACGCGGCGCATGCATCCAGTGCTTCTCGCTAGAGGCCATGAGCAGCAGGTCCATCACCGTGTCGCCGGGCAAATGCCCGCCCTTGACCAGCACTGCCCGCGCACCCATGGCCTGCAGCTCATGCGCGGCAGCTTCCATGTCCTTCGCATTGCGCAAGGGCCGCCCGACCAGCAAGGCCGCTTCGTCCAGGTTGGGCGTGACCAGCACAGCCCGCGAAAACAGCTCACGCACCAGCACCTCAATGGCCGGGTTGGCTATCAGCACGGCACCGCTGGTCGCGACCATGACCGGGTCCAGCACCACGTTGACGAGCGCGTGACGGTCTATCGCCTCAGCCACCGCCATCACGGTCTCCGGCGCGTGCAGCATGCCAATCTTGACGGCGTCCACGCCGATGTCCTCGACCACAGCATCGATCTGGTGGCTGAGGATGTCCGCCGGCACGCCGTGAATGGCGCGCACCCCCACGGTGTTCTGCGCTGTCAGCGCGGTGATCGCCGTCATGCCGTAACAGCCGAGCGCGGCAATGGTCTTGAGGTCGGCCTGAATGCCCGCGCCACCGCCACTGTCCGACCCCGCGATGGACAACACACGCGGATACTCAAATTCAAAGGTGTCGTTATTCATGAAGAAAAGCTTCCCGGTGACTCACGCCTGATCAAGGTGATGCCGGATTATCGGGGAAGCGGCCTCCGGGCCTGCAGGGACTCGCCGCGAGCAGGTGGTCGAGGGGAGAAGGCTCGAAATTATGGCTATAATCGTGGGCTGTATTCCTCAATAGCTCAGTTGGTAGAGCGCCGGACTGTTAATCCGTAGGTCCCTGGTTCGAGCCCAGGTTGAGGAGCCACATAAAACAAGGGCTTGCACGTAAGTGCAGGCTCTTCGTCTTTCTAAACGTGACGAAAACGTGAAATCTCCACCACGTTCCTGCCACTTCCCCCGCGCTCTATGCGCGACGCTGCGGATAACAGCTTCTCAGTTGCAAATTTGGCGTAGTGGTCCACCATCGAGCCCGCTGGCATTCGAGCAGCTTCGTACTGGAAGCTGAAATGTGTCCACAAAAGCGGGTCAAGTCCACTCTGTCTGGCCTTGCGCGAGGGGAACCAGCTGGGGCAAAAACGGATCTGGCGTACTCAGGCCTTCAGCAGCCCACGCTTGACGGCTTCGCCTAGCAGCGAATTGATACGGGTCTGCCAGCCTGGGCCTGTTGCCTTGAGGGCGTCCAGAACTTCGGCATCTACGCGCATGTTCAGCGTTGGGCGCTTCGCCGCCACGGTCGGGCGGCCACGGCCTCGCTTGATAGTCGCGCCCGCCCAGTACGCAGCCACTGCGGCGGCG
>NZ_JBDNGU010000055.1:0-5108 GCF_041689105.1 Polaromonas sp.
CCGTCGTATACGTGTCGCGCAATCACGAGATCTACGTACTCGCGTTGGCGCCCTTCGAGAAGAAGCCAGGTTATTGGCGGTCCCGTAGGAGCGAGGGATAACATGTTGATCGACACGGACACGCAACAGTACAAGGCTGCTCCGCAGCGGTTGTTGCGTGCCGGTCATCGCCAACGTTGAGGCTGTAAAAAAACCCAAACCTCACGCGACTTTTGTAGTCGATAGTGTTGCAAGGAACGTTTGTGATGTATCGCAAACACTTGTGTCAGACCATGGCCCGCTACAAACCCCAAGACCGCAACAGCTTGCTATTGCCGGTGGTGCTCAGTGAACAAATCGTCCCCGGAAGCTTCGCCTTCGCACTGGACTACCTTGTTGACAACGAACTCGACCTCAGCGCGCTGGACGCCCAGTTCAAGAACGACGAAGTCGGTGCCAGCGCTTATGACCCACGCGTCATGCTCAAGATCGTTTTATTGGCCTACAGCCAGGGATTGATCTCCAGCCGCACCATTGAGCAAGCGTGCCTGCGCAACGTCCAATTCATCGCCATCAGCGGCGACAGCCAAACTCAGCGGCCAATGCCTCAAAGGCTTGACCAAACCCAATGACGGGCGAGGCCGGCAGGTCACGCGCTGAGCCCAAGGCCAAAGACTCAAGCAACCCCAGTGAGCGCATGCGGCGCGCGATTGACTCACCCAGAGGCAGGCAGCTGTGCAGCCAGCGCATCGGCACCGTGGAGCCGGTGTTTGGCAACATCCGGCACAACAAGCGCTTGAGCCGGCTGAACCACCGGGGACGCGCCAAGGTCAACACGCAGTGGTACCTGTACTGCATGGTGCACAACATCGAGAAGCTGGCCGAGACGAATTTGGGGCAGCAGCGGGGCAGATAAGGCGGTATCAGGGACAAGCGGGCGTCCATTGATGAACAAAGTGGGTGAAATTGCGGCACACTTTGGGCATGAATAGAAAAATCCCGTCCGTCGATCCGCGTAGCGCGCAAAGCGCTGCAGGTACTTGCGGAAAATGGATTTTTTTATAGCCTCGTTGGGTCCCGGAAGACACGCAATGTTCACGCTCGGTTTTGAATACACACGAGGCGAGATCCATTCGCAGCTCGGTGGAAGCACAGTGTCGTGCTTGCCTACCAGCAATGGTGTTATCGTGGCCGCCTGCCTCAGCAAGAAATTCAGTCCTCAGGCGCCTGAGGTCGTGCTGTGTGGCCGTGGCGCACGAACAGGTCCTGTCAGTGCGCTGTTTTCACGTCAGCGGAGCGCCATCCCTGTGTTCATCAAGAATGCATCAAGTCGCTGGCAGTATCAAGGCCAGTTCGTGGTCGCTCGGTCCTTCAATTCCGGTGCCCGATTCCAAAGCTTCATCGTTGGCTCTGGTCGTTCAATCGCCAGCGTCTCACACGTCGTAATACTCAAGCAAGCCGAATGAGCGCCTGCAACGTCTGTCGTCGCTTGCCGTTCGCGGCACTTGACCATTTACAAATATCCAGAATTGCAAGAGCCCGCTTCGAGGTCTGCCGCAATCCCGGGCATCACACCCTGCGTTGGTGAACAGAAAGATATCACCCTGGTCATCCACCTGGCCAGGAACTTCGAGGAATAGCGACCATGCCCAAAACCGCAAGCAACAAGCCAACCACGACGTCGCCTTACGATGTTGCCGAGCACCTTCGTACACCGGCAGAAATGGCCGCCTGTCTGGACGCCTGGCTCGACGAAGCTCCGGACGATACTGCCGGCATTGCCAAGGCACTTGGGAACATCGCGCGTGCGAAGGGAATGACGCAGGTCGCCAAAGACGCAGGGGTCAGTCGTGAGAGTCTTTATCGCGCACTCAGTGCCGATGGAAACCCGAGTTTCTCTACGGTGCTGAAAGTTGCCAGAGCGCTGGGCGTCAAGCTGCACGTATCGGCGGCGTAGCCAACGGCCTTTGTGCGCCGTCTCCCGGCCTCACCTGGCGGACTATTCACAACCCTCAGTAAGTCAGCGACAGCACCACTACATGGTCGCGCAGACCATCAATTTTTTGCTGCGGCCGGCGCAGACTGGATTGCGTGAATTCAACCGCCGAAACCGGGCTGTATCACAGTCGGTCTTGATGAATATCAACACGAGGGATGACCAGGCTGGTCTATCCTGAGTCCGGGCTTTGCACCGGGCAGGTTCGACGACGGTGCATGCGGGGTTTTGGACTACATGGACCGGATTCGACAGGCCGCATGATGTGTGTTCGGGCTCACGCTGCCTTTGACGCAGCGCTCCGATGGTTCATTCGTTTCAGAGAAGGAAAAGTCATGAAAAATTTACTTGCTGTGGCTATTGGTACGGTGCCTCTTTTGACCACGGGTGTGTCTTTCGCGCAGAGCGGAAACATGATGAATGGTGGCATGTGGGGCGACGGGTGGATGGGCGGATACGGCGGGGCGTGGATGCCGATCCTGTTCCTTGTCGTGCTGGTCGCCCTTGTGGTGTGGGTCGTCAAGCAAAACAAGAAGTGATCGGGTCGGAAATTTACGCAGCTCCGCGAGGCATCGTGCATGGCGGGCATCGTTGCCGGTGGAGCAGGTCTGGGTGCCACGTTCCAGGCGAAGCGGGCACGCCAAAGAAGCACTCCACCTGATTCAACCAGGAGCTACAGGCCAGGATGAAGCGCCTTTGCCAGTGTGGCCGTCTCGCCAGCCAGGCGTTGACCTCCGGGTGACTCATGGGTCGCGCAGTTGTCAACGATGTTATTGACGTTCAGCTCATCGGG
The DNA here is from genome assembly GCF_041689105.1 of Polaromonas sp. Lineage (GTDB taxonomy): Bacteria > Pseudomonadota > Gammaproteobacteria > Burkholderiales > Burkholderiaceae_C > Polaromonas. Next base: position 2,769 of record NZ_JBDNGU010000055.1, read on the forward strand.
CACGAACTGGTCGGTATTTCGAAGGAACGACAGGAACTCCTGGTGCCCATGACGTGGCCGGTAGCTGACCAGCACCGCACCGTTCAAGACATTGAGCACGGCAAACAGCGTGGTCGTTCCGTGACTTAACGCCAGCCAGCCTCTGACGGGAATTGTGTGAGAGACCTTTGAGGTGTTGCAAATTGGCAGACGCTTGATCCTTGCGCTGTCCCCTGTTTTTAGTTGCTGTCGGGCCTCGTCGCCTGGCCGGAGATCTGTATGTTGAAAAGAAGACAGCTGTTTCAGTTTGCCGGCGTGGCGGCCGTGGCCGCCGCCGGTGGGGCTGCCTGGATGTCTTACGGATCGCCTCGTTCCACCGCGCTGGGTGGCGGGCCGTTTCGCCACTATCCTTTTGATCCGGTGGCTGCAGGAAACTTCCAGCAAAAGCTGTTCATCCCCGTGGGCAGCGGGCCGTTCGGCGTGCTTGATGTTGCCGGACCCCTGAAAATCAGAGCTACTGCGGCCAGCTTCCCGCTTCTGCCCGGTCGCGAATCGCCGTTCCTGCTGTACCAGACCGAACAGGCGGGCAAGGCCTACCAGAACCCGATTTTGCGCATCGAGAGCGGTGCGCGCTTCACGGCCAGCCTGGACAACACGCTGCCGGAGCCGACCATCATTCACTGGCACGGACTGCACACGCCCGCCGCCATGGACGGCCACCCGGCGAGCACCATCGGTCCGGGTGGGCGCTACGACTACGACTTCAAGGTGAGCAACCGCGGCGGCACCTACTGGTACCACACACATGCGCATGCGCTGACCGCCGAGCAGGCCTACCGCGGTCTGGCGAGCTTCTTCCTGGTGGACGACGATGACCAGCGCCGAGTCAGCAAGGCACTTGATCTGCAGCTCGGCGTCACCGACCTGCCCCTGGTCATCCAGGACAAGCAGTTCGACGCGCAGGGCAAGCTGCTGTACCGGCCGAGCGCGCATGAAGCCATGATGGGCTGGCTCGGCGACATCGTACTTGCCAACCTGACGCCCAATGCGGCCCAGGCCGTTGCGCCACGCACCTACCGCCTGCGGCTGCTCAATGGCTCCAACGCACGCATCTACCGGCTCGCATTCGTCAAGGGCGAAACGGCGCTCAATTTCACCGTGATCGGTACCGATGGCGGCCTGATTGAGCGGCCGGAAACGGTGACGGAAGCTTTTCTCGCGCCGGGGGAGCGCCTCGATGTGCTGTTCGATGCGGGCCAGGCACAGCCCGGCGAGGATGTTTTCCTCAGGAGCCTGGCTTTCGATGCCATGGAAAATGAAGGTCCCACTGGCGGTATGGGCGGTATGGGCGGCATGGGCATGGGGCGGATGATGGCCAGCATGAGCTCGTCACGGCTGCCGCTGGGCCATGCTTTCAACGTGCTGAAGCTGTCGGTCGCGGCCGGCGAACGCGTCGTTGCCAAGCTGCCGGTTACGCTGTCGCAGGTCAAGCCGATAGCCACTGAAGGTGCCGCGCAGCGCAAGATCGAACTGTCGATGGGACAAATGCGCTTTCTGATCAACGGGCGTAGCTTCCGCATGGACGAGATTGCGTTCGACGTCAAACGCGGCGCGGTGGAAATCTGGAGCATCAGCAACCCGGCGCTGGGCATGCCGCACCCGATGCACATCCACGGCTTTTCGTTCCAGGTGCAGGAACGGCTTAACAGCCCGCCCCAGTTGTCGGCCGCGGCACGTTTTGGCAACGGGCGCACGGTGAGTGACCTCGGCTGGAAGGACACCGTGCTGGTCTGGCCCGGCGAAACGGTGCGTATTGCAATCGACTTCGCCCACGACTTCCCCGGCGACCAGACCTATTTGTTTCATTGCCACAACCTCGAACACGAAGACGGCGGAATGATGATCAACTTTCGCGTGCAGGCGTGAAAGCGTGAGGGCCGCTCAACGCGCCACGCGGCAGATTTAACTTTTTCGCTGGATGCGCTGGCAAGCAACAGTGGCCCGGCAAGCGGTGCGCGTGATCTCCATACCCTGGGCGTGACGGCTGCGCCGGGCTTTCAGGCCGTGACACTGATTGCCAGCGCACCATTCATCCAAGCACACTGGAAGCCGTTTTCCGAGGGCGAAATCGTGGCCGTTTCGGCCGGGAGGGTGACCCCACAAGTCGCCTGAGCAAATGCCAGGAGCATCCCGGCCTGACCGGCATGAGTGCCGACAGGCTCCCAGGATTCCGCAAGAGTGCAGTACTCGCCAGCGTCAGTACGTCAGCTCCATCACCACCACATGGTTGCTGGCAGTCGGCCAGGTCTGGCCGGTGATCTTTTCGCCGTTGAACTCGGCTGAAATCGGCCGCAGCCCGTC
>NZ_JBDNGU010000056.1:0-18041 GCF_041689105.1 Polaromonas sp.
CTCCAACCCCGCCAGTTATGTCGGTGCCTGGGACGCGGTGCGCGAACTGTTTGCGCAGGCGCCGCTGGCCCGGCAGCGCAGCTACACCGCGTCGAAGTTCAGCTTCAACAACGGCGACGGGCGCTGCCCGACCTGCGGCGGATCGGGCTTCGAACATGTGGAAATGCAGTTTCTCAGTGATGTCTATCTGCGCTGCCCGGACTGCGACGGCAAGCGTTATCGCCCGGAGATCCTGGAGATCACGATAGAGCGCAAGGCCCTCGGTGACGTGATGCCGCGTGTCATGAACGTGGCCGACGTGCTGGACCTGACCGTCAGCGAAGCCAGCCAGCTGTTCGCCCAGGACCGTGAAGTCATCCGCGCGCTGCAACCCATCGTCGATGTGGGGCTGGAGTACGTCAAGCTCGGCCAGCCGGTGCCTACGCTGTCAGGTGGCGAGGCTCAGCGCCTCAAGCTCGCTGGGTTTCTGGCGGGTGCGTCCAAAACCGCCAGTGCCAGCCGTCAACCGCTGGCGCTGAAAAGCGCCAACCGCGGCACGTTGTTCATGTTTGACGAACCCACCACCGGCCTGCATTTTGACGACATCGCCAAACTCATGCGGGCCCTGCGCAAGCTGCTGGAGGTCGGACATTCGCTGATCATCATCGAGCACAACCTGGACGTGATCCGCTCGGCCGACTGGCTGATCGACCTTGGTCCGGAGGGCGGCGAGGCCGGGGGCTGGCTGGTGGCCCAGGGCACGCCCGAAGAGGTGCGTGAACACCCGACCTCACACACCGCGCTGGCGCTGCGCGAGTACGAGCAGGCCATGGGCAAGGTACACGGTGTCGAAGCGGCGCGGCCCAAGGCCTGGTCCACCAGGCCCAAGCTGTCCGAGCTGATACAGATCGTCAACGCCAGGGAGCACAACCTCAAAAGCCTGTCGGTCAACATTCCGCGCGGCAAGTTCAATGTGGTGACCGGTGTCTCCGGCTCCGGCAAATCGACCCTGGCCTTTGACATCTTGTTCAACGAAGGCCAGCGGCGCTACCTGGAGTCACTCAATGCCTATGCGCGCAGCATTGTGCAGCCGGCGGGCCGGCCCGAGGTCGATGCGGTGTACGGCATTCCGCCCACGGTAGCCATCGAGCAGCGCCTGTCGCGCGGCGGGCGCAAGTCCACCGTCGGCACCACCACCGAGGTCTGGCACTTCCTGCGCCTGCTGTATGTCAAGCTCGGCATCCAGCATTGCACCAAAGACGGCGCGGCCGTGATGCCGCAAAGTCCTGACAGCATTGCTGCGCAAATTCTCAAGGCCTGGCGCGGCCAGCACATCGGCCTGTTGGCGCCACTGGTAATCAACCGCAAGGGCGTGTACACCGAGCTGGCCGACTGGGCGCGGCCGCGCGGTTACACCCACCTGCGCATCGACGGCGAGTTTTTGCCAACCACGGGTTTCCCGCGCATCGACCGCTTCAAGGAACACACGGTGGAACTGCCGATTGCCGACATTCACGTGACGCCGGCCAACGAAGCGGCCTTGCGTCAGGCGCTGGCGACAGCGCTGCAACACGGCAAAGGGGTGGTGCATGTGCTGGCCCCGCTCACTGGGCTGCGCGGCGCCATGATGGCGGGTTCGTCCACGAAACAGATCGGCAGGCTACAGGCCTCATCGACCACGCGCGCCTGCCCTGTCTGCGCCACGTCTTACTCTGAGCTGGACCCGCGCCTGTTCAGCTACAACAGCAAACACGGCTGGTGCCCTGACTGTGTCGGCACCGGCGTCAGGCTCACCAAAGAGCAGCGCAAAGTGTTTGACGATTCGGTACGTGACGACGACAACAAGGGCCGCGAACAGAGTTTTGCCGAGCCCGAGGCTGACGACATGGTGGATGCAGCCTGCCCTGGCTGTCAGGGCACACGCCTGAACGCGCAGGCGCGCGCAGTGAAGTTTGCGGGTGTGGGTATTGCCGATATCGCCGCACTGTCGGTGACCGACGTACGCGCCTGGGTTGGGCAGCTGGCGCTGTCCGGGCGCGAAGCGGGCATTGCACGGGATCTGATTCCGGAAATAAAAAGCCGGCTTGAGTTTCTGGAAGACGTGGGCCTGGGCTATTTGACGCTGGACCGTGGCGCGCCGACGCTGTCGGGCGGCGAGGCGCAGCGCATCCGGCTGGCGGCACAACTCGGCTCCAACCTGCAGGGCGTCTGTTATGTGCTGGACGAGCCGACGATTGGCCTGCATCCGCGCGACAACCAGATTTTGCTGAGCGCCTTGGGCAAACTCAGCGAGCGCGGCAACACGCTGGTGGTGGTCGAGCACGACGAGGACACCATACGCCGCGCCGACAACATCATCGACATCGGCCCCGGCGCTGGCAAACGCGGCGGACAGTTGGTGGGGCAGGGCACGGCCGCGCACCTGGCCACGCTGCCGGATTCGCTGACTGGGCGTTACCTTGCCAACCCGCTGATCCACCCTTTGCATGCACGCCGTGAGACGCGAAAGCCCCTCACCCCTGCCCTCTCCCCGGAGGGGCGAGGGGGCCAGACGGGCTCGCCTTCTTCACCCCCTCTCCCGCTTGCGGGAGAGGGCAGGGGTGAGGGTCCCCCGCCGCCAACCATCAGCAAACAAAAACAGGCAAAGTTGAAAGCGGCTGCACTGAAAGCCGCCGCGGCCAGCGCCAGCGCCCTGCACAACGCCGCGCCGCTAGCCGCCGGGCCTTTCACGTCCTGGCTCACGGTCAACAAAGCCCACCTGCACAACCTCAAAGACGTGTCGGTCGCCGTGCCCTTGCACCGGCTTGTGGCGGTGACGGGCGTGTCCGGGTCCGGCAAGTCCACGCTGGCGCGCGACGTGCTGCTGGCCAATGTGTATGCCGGCGTCATGTTGCGTTCCACCAAGGCTGGCCGCGACGCAGACGATGCGGGCAAACACCCCGCCTGGACCGGCTGTGAACGCATCGAAGGTTATGAAGTGGTGGACCGCGTTCTGGAGGTGGACCAGACCCCCATCGGCAAAACGCCACGCAGTTGCCCGGCCACCTACATCGGCTTCTGGGACACGGTGCGCAAACTGTTTGCCGACACGCTCGAAGCCAAGGCGCGCGGTTACGGCCCCGGGCGCTTCAGCTTCAACACCGGTGAGGGCCGCTGCCCGACCTGCGAGGGCGCGGGCGTGCGTACCATCGGCATGAGCTTTCTGCCTGATGTGAAAGTGCTGTGCGAAACCTGCCACGGCGCCCGCTTCAACCCTGAGACCCAGGCCGTGACCTGGCGCGGCAAAAACATCGGCGACGTGTTGACCATGGAAGTCGATGAAGCCGTCGAGTTTTTTGCGTCCATGCCGAACATCTCGCACCCGCTGCAGCTGCTCAAGGACGTGGGCCTGGGCTACCTGACGCTGGGTCAGCCGTCGCCGACGCTGTCAGGCGGCGAGGCGCAGCGCATCAAGCTGGTGACTGAACTGTCAAAAGTCAGAGACGACATCACCCGGCGCGGCCAGAAAGCGCCGCACACCCTGTACGTACTCGACGAACCAACGGTGGGCTTGCACATGGCCGACGTTGAAAAACTGATCCATGTGCTGCACCGCCTGGTCAACGGCGGGCACAGCGTGGTCGTAATTGAACATGACCTGGACGTGATTGCCGAAGCCGACTGGGTGATTGACCTCGGGCCGGATGGCGGCAACGCGGGTGGGCAGGTGGTGGCTTCGGCACCACCTGAAGCCGTGGTCAGGCTGGGCACGCACACTGGAAAAGCGCTGGCGCCGGTGCTGTCACGTGAGGCAAAAGACCCTGAATAAGGCATGGGCATAGAAGGTCCAGGATATCTTTGAAATGGTCAGGTCATAACATTACTTCTTGATAATTCTTTTACCAAGTGTTTCAATTTCACGGGTAACACATCATGATCCTCCCTACCTTGCGGCGTTTCGTCTATGTGCTTTCCCTGAGCGCGGTCTTTCTTTCCATGGGGTCAGCGGCCCAGACAACGGTTGCACCCGCGGACACTGCGGAATTTGTGCTTCACCCGTGGGTCGTGCCATCGCCGCGTTCCGCTGAAACCTACTTCACCAACCTCGCGGACGGCGGGGTTTATGAAGCGCCTTTCGTCGCCCGGTTCGGCCTGTCGATGCGCGGGCTGGTCCCTGCAGGCAAGACCGCCAGCCGCGCCGGCCACCATCACCTGCTGGTCAACCAGGGCTTGCCGCTGGACTTCAAGAAGCCCCTGCCCTTTAGCAACCAGTACATTCACTTCGGCAAGGGCCAGATGGAGATGCTGGTCAATCTCCCGCCCGGCAGCTACGAGCTGCGCTTGGTGCTGGCCGACGAGGGGCATATCCCCTACTTTGTCTACAGCAAGCCCCTGAAAATTACCATCAGCAAGCAGAACAAAGACATCACGCCTGCCAGCGTGCAGGGCGCGCCGCGCGTGGAGCTGCTGAGCCCGGCGGATCGCGAGACGCTGAAAGCGCCGTTCCGGGTCCAGTTCCATGCCAGCGGCTACAACGTTTCGCACGGCGGCCCCAAAGTGCCGGATACCGGGCATTTCCGCCTGACGGTGGAGCGCGTCGGCCGCAAACCCGAAGTGCTCAACTTCATCGGGGGCCAGACCGAAACCTGGTTGAACCCGCCGCCCGGTGATTACACGATGCGGCTGGAACTCGTCAGCAACACCGCTGCCGACAGCGTCATGAGTGCAGCCAAGCCGTCGGCGGTGTCGGTGGCCGCGCGCTGATTTCGGTCCGGGCCTTACTGGTCAGCGTTTTGCCGTCTACCCGCTCTACCGCCATATCTGGCCGCACCGCCCGATTCAGCTTGCTGGCGCACGGGGTTGCCAGGTCTTTCTGAGTTTTTTCGGGGTCTGGCACACCCACGGATCAGACTTCAGCGAAGAGCCGAGCGGGTCACTTCGCCTTGGGCTTGGCCATAGCGGGGTGTTTGGCAGGGCGTTTGGTATCGCCCGCTGCCGGAATGGCCAAATAATTGGATCGACTGACCACTGGGTTGCCGGTTTTTGCTTCTAGCGCCTTGCGTGCATCGCCCGCAATGGTGCCGCCTTGTTTGGCCGATGTTTTGTTTTCAACAAAGCCCTGCGCATCACTGCGGCGCGCAATCTCTGTGGTGCTGACCTCACCCAGCATGGTAAAGATCAGCTCCAGATCTGTCATGTGGTCGCGCAGGTTGTTGCCCGTTTTTACCTTGTCGAGTTGCTTGATCTGACTGTGCTCTACGGGTGTCACGCCAAAGGTAGCGCGGGCAATCTCTGCTGTCAGGATGGAATAGTCACGGCCTTCTGCCACGCCACGCGCCTTCCACTCGTCAGTCAGTTCACCGCACACAGTGATGGAGCGCAAACGCTTTTCAATCCACGCCTGCGGGTAGCCTTTGGCCTGGTGAAGCTCGCGCGCTCTGGCACTGGCAAGCTCCGGGTTTTCAATTTCTTTGACCCGCTCATAACCTACCTGCGCCAGCCAGCGCTTGAACGGCTCCGCCTTGGGCGACGGGATGGACTGGATGATGCGGAACAGGCCCTCGGTGTTGGCGCAATCAGTCTCGCGCTGTTTGCCGTCCGGGGCCACAAGCTTCAACCCGTGACAAAACGTCACGGGTTGGCTGCCTTCGGCGTTGAGCCGCTGTTTGAGTTTGCGCCAGTAGGCCCCGGCATCAGGGCTTTCGGTCAATATCGCGCAAACATCCACTACTGAAAACCACCACTCCTCGTTATGCCACGTACGGCGGATGGTCGTTTCCTGAAAAACGGCGATGTGGTGGGCTGGGTTGGCATTGGCTGGCGTAGCTTTTGTCATGCCTGGATTCTGCACAACAGCTGGTATTTTGTACAGTCTTTTGATGGGTGATCTATTTCTTTCGTACCAAATCCAAAAACGTCTCCACTGCATCGGCTGCATTCACAACTTCTTGTCTCGGGATATTGGGCGCGCTCGGATGGGAATAGGGGTTCATCACCACGTCTTTAAGCAGTTGCAGCTGATTCAGCGCGGCATCCCAGTCGGTTTTACGCACAGTCGGTGGATTGCCTGGCCACGACTTCAGCGCAGTCAAGAGGTCCTGTGCTTTGTGGTCGGTCAAATCTTGTTTGTAAGGCAGTTTGATACTTTTGAGTTCACAAGCTGCGCGCAGTCCCGACTCAAAGGCTTGCCGTACATAGTTAGCGGCTGCCTCAACATAGCCCTGGTTCAGCAGTTCACGTGCTTTTTGCAAAAGTGCGGGTGCCGGGCGCTTAGCTGTTTTGCGCACCACTGGCATAGGCGCAGCAGCAGCCTGATCGCCTTCAAATATCTCATAACAAACCCAATCACCGCCAGGCAGCCGCTGGCGCGCCAAGTCAAACCACCCTTTGTCGTGCGTCATCAGCTGCGGTCATTTGGCGGGTTGGAGTTTTGATGGATTATGGGGCTCCGTTAGCCCCTTCGCGCTTCCAGCAAGGCCGCAGCCACCTCCGCAAACCCGGCACCGCGTTCGCCCCCGGTGATGTAGCGCGGCTTGTGGCTCAGTTCTGCTTCAAAGCGGAGGATGTTGGCGACGCCCACCGAGTGCGGGAAGGCTTCAAACATCAGCTGGTCGTTGGTGGAGTCGCCGACATAAACCCAGTTCGTCATCTCCGCATCAAGGTCGCGGCCGAACAACTCACGGACTATCCAGCGCGCGCCTTCGAGCTTGTTGTGCGCGCCGTACCAGCCGTTGATGTGGATGGAGCTCACCGTGGCGTTCATGCCTTCGCTTTGCATGATGCGCACGGCTTGGGCGATGCGCTCGGGCGGTAGCTGTACAAACTCGCTGTGGTCGATGGCGATGTCGGTCTCGCGGCCCGGACTGTCTTGCGACAGCCTGGCGCCTGGCACCTCACGCATCACGCGCTGCGCTACCTGATACATGCGGGTGTAGTTGGAGCGGCGGGTGCCTTCGTCCTGTTGATATTGTTTTGATAGCTGCTCGCGCCCGCCAGACAAGGGCTGGAGCCCGATTTGATGCTTGATAAGTGCCACTGCACCGTTTTCGGCCACGATGGCGTTGACCGGCCAGGCCTGGGCAAAAGGCTCGCTCCAGCCGACCGGTCTGCCAGTGATCGGGATCACCTGCAGGCCCGCCGCCTTGAGCTCACCCAGCGCCTGCAGCGCGTCCGCCGTGATCGCGCCTTCGGTCGTGAGGGTGTCGTCAATGTCGGTGAAAACACCCGTGGTGCGCTGCCGGTCGGCCAGTGGCCAGGCGCTGAGGCTCAGCATGTGAGGACGATGGGTTCCAGCGCATCCCCTTGCGGCAGGATGCGGCCAATCGCCACGGTTTTGCTGTAGCCGAGTTTACGCAGCGCGGCAATGCAGGCTCTAGCACGGTCGGCAGGCACGCTGGCCAGCAAGCCGCCGGCGGTTTGCGGGTCAAAAATCAGCGGGTAGGCCGGGTGCGTGATCGCCTCGGCCTGGTTGCGCAGGGCGCGGCGCAGCCGCACATTGGCGGGCTGCAGTGAGCTCAGGATACCGGCTGCGCTGGTCTCCAGCGCGCCGTCCAGCAGCGGTAGCGCCGCCAGGTACAACTCGGCATCCACGCCCGAGGGCCGCGTCATCTCGACCAGATGGCCCAGCAGGCCAAAGCCCGTCAGGTCGGTGCAGGCGGTGGCGCCGTGGGCTTGCAGGCACAAGGCGCCCAGCCGATTGGACTGGATCATCGACGCCAGCGCCGCGTCAATCCAGCGGCCACGGGTTTTCAGCCGCGCATGGGCGGCAAACAAGGTGCCGGTGCCAATCGGCTTGGTCAGCAGCAACACGTCGCCGGGCCGCATGCCGCCTTTTTTCATCACCGTGTGCAGGTCTTCATCGACCAGGCCGTTGATCGCAAAACCCAGCGCCAGCTCCTTGCCCTCGCCAGTGTGGCCGCCGACCAGCGCGCAACCGGCTTCATTGAGCACCTCCACGGCGCCGGTCATCATCTGGAACAACACGTCCTCGACCTTGGCCTCCAGTCCCGAAGGCACGGTGGCCACCGCGGTGGCAGACTGGGCCTCGCCACCCATGGCAAAAATATCGCCGAGCGCATGGTTGGCGGCCACCTTGCCAAACAGGTAGGGGTCGTCGATAAAGGCGCGGAAAAAATCAACTGAGTGCACCATGGCCTTGCCCGGTGGCACCCGCACCACGGCTGCGTCGTCGGGCGCGTGCAGGCCAATCAGCACGTCGTTGCGCTCAATCGGCTGCAGGGCGCCCAGCGCGCGCGACAACACGGTGGCACCGACTTTGGCGCCGCAGCCGCCGCAGCGCATGGCAATCGCCGAAATGGCCTGCGCCGCTTCTTCCTGATCAAGCTTGACGCGCGAAGGCGCTGCCTTGCCCAGGGTGCTCTCGTCCATCACGGGGAAGGTCTGGAACCTGTCCATGAAGCGGCGGTCAATCCAGTCTTTCCAGCGCCAGACCCACTCGCCCTGCCAGCTCAGCGCGCCGCGTGAGGCGACGGCAAAGCGGTCGCCAGTGCTGATCAACGCCAGCCAGTTGCGTTGTGGCCGGTAGCTGACCAGCGGCTCGCCCAGCACCGCCCGGCGCAGGTTGGCGGCCAGCGGCTTGCCCTGGCGCACTGCAAACACACCGGCCTTCGGCAGCGGGCGGCTGCTGAAGGCGGCAATGTCCCCGGCTGCAAACACGGCCGGGTCGCTGATGCTTTGCAACTGCTCGTTGACCTCGATGAAGCCACCCGCGTCCAGCGCCAGCCCGGTCTGGCGCAACCACGCCGCACCACCGGCCTGCGTGACCCAGACGATCTCGTCCATCTCCATCAGCGTGCCGTCGCTGGTTTTGATACCGCGCTCAGACACCTGGGTCACTTCGCTGTTCAGGTGCAGCACCACCTGGCGCTCGGTCAGCACACGCTGAAAAGTCTGGCGCACCCGGGGGTTGTGGGTGGGCAGGATGTCGGCCGTGTTACTGAACAGATGAAAGACCAGCTCGTTCGGGTCGCGCCCCAGCGCGCGCAGTTCGCCGCGCAGGCGGTGCTGCATGGCAAGCGTCAGCTCGACGCCACCCGCACCCGCGCCGACGACGGCAATCCGTGTCTTGCCTGTGTGTTGCTGCACGCGGGCCAGCAGCGCCAGCCAGCGCTCATTGAACAGATGAATCGGCTTGACCGCCACCGCATGATCGGCCGCGCCGGGCACCTGGCCGATTTGCGGGGCCGAGCCGATGTTGATCGACAGCCTGTCATAAGGCACAGGCGGGCGGTTTCGGCAGATGACTTTGCCAGCAGAGCGGTCCAGGCCAATCACCTCATCGCGGAAAAAACGGGCGCCGGCAAAAGCGGCCAGCGTGTTCAAGTCGATGTGCACATCGTCGTAGCTGTAGTGGCCCGCGATGTAACCCGGCAACATGCCCGAGTAAGGGGTGTCGGTGTCGCGGCAGATCACCGTCAGGCGCACGCCGGGCACGGGCTTCATGCCAAAACTTCTCAGCACCCCCACATGGCTGTGGCCGCCGCCGACCAGCACGATGTCGCGCAGTACAGGTTGTTCACTCGATTGCATATCAGTTCAGACAGAAGGAGAAGGTGGTTTTGCGGGCGTTGACCGCAGCTGCTGCACCAGTTGCAGCAGCGCGCTGCGTTCGGCACCGGGTTCAAAAAGAGGGGCACGCCGCGCGCATTGTGCGCCCAGCTGCGCCAGCAGGCCAAGCGGTCCGGGCGTGTCGCGGCAACGTTGCAGCAAGGCCGCCAGCGCCGCCGCATCGCCCCACTCAAAATAGCCCGCATAGTCTTTGCCCAGCATGCCGATGTTGCCAGCAATGTGGGAGGCGATCACCGGCGTGCCGCTGCGCACCGCTTCCATGATCACATGGGCGCCGCCCTCCATGCGGCTGGTGTGGACCAGCACATGCGCACGCTGGATGCGGCGGCGCGTGGCCTCGTGCGTCTGGCCCCCGAGCCAGCGGTAGTTCGGGCAGGCGGCGGCGGTGGCGCGGGCCTGCTCGCCCAGAGCAGGGTCCAGCCCGTCACCGATGTGGTCGATGAACAGCCTGGGCTGGCCCGCCAGCAGCCGCGCGGCTTCAAACAGCGTGTGTGGCGACTTTTCTTCGCGCAGGTGCCCGACCATCACGCCTCGCAGAAAGCGGGTTGATTTGGACAATGCCCGGCGCGCTGTGGTGGACTGGAAGATCACGCGCACCTTGGGCCGAAGCAGCGCGGGCAGGGCGTCGGGGCCAAGCTCCTGCAACACCACCAGGCACTGCGCCAGCGCCAGCGATTGCCGGGCCGCATCGTCGTGCTGAATATCGCGGTACAGGTCGGTGCCGGTCAGCACCACAGCCAGCCCGGTGGCGCCGCGCGCTGCAGCCCAGGACGCAATCGAGGCGGCCGAGCGCCGCGCATGCAGGGCCAGCAGCACCTGGTCATGCCTGGACGCTACCGCGTCGGGCCACTCGCGCACAATCCGCACCGCCTGGGGTGCCAGCATCTGCTGCCAGCGCCTGGCGGTTTGCCAGTTGCCATTGTTGGCGTCGGCCAGCGCGGGGCTGACAATCACCACGCGGGTGCGAAGAGCGGTATCGGGCATCGTCAGGAATGTAGCAGGGCGGACGCAAGGGTTTGGCTTGTCGGGTTTAATACGAAGACGTCAACTTCTCTGGGAGTCTTTCATGGCCCGATTTTTCAGTACAACCGCCTTCAAGGCCCTTGCGTTGTGCGCAGTGCTCACAGCGGCTGCTGCGACCCACGCCCAGGCCGTCTTTCGCGTCACCACCATTCCGGAAGAAGCGGCCACCGAGCAGATGCGAAAGTTCGGCCCCATCGTCAAGTACCTGGAGCAAAAGCTCGGCATGAAAGTCGAATTCACGCCGGTCAGCGACTACCCGGCAGCCGTCGAGACCCTGGTCAACAAGAACATCGAGATGGCCTGGCTCGGGGGCTTTACCTTCATTCAGGCGCAAAACCGCTCGGGCGGCAAAATCATTCCGATTGCCCAGCGCGAAGAAGATACCAAATTCCAGTCGGTGTTTATTGCCAAAACCAATTCGGGCATCAAGACCCTGGCAGACCTCAAGGGCAAACAGGTCAGTTTTGGCTCGCAGTCCAGCACGTCGGGTCATCTGATGCCGCGCAGCTTTTTGCTGCAGGCCGGTATCGACCCTGACAAGGACTTCAAGCGCGTGGCCTACTCTGGCGCGCATGACGCCACGATTGCCTCCGTGGTCAGCGGCAAGGTCGAGGCCGCTGCACTCGACATCACGGTGTGGAACAAGTTCGTCAAGGAAAACCGGGTGGACACCAAGGACGTGAATGTGTTTTACACCACGCCCGGTTACTTCAACTACAACTGGGCGGTGCATGCCGACATGCCGGCAGCGCTGCGCGAGAAGGTCACCAAGGCCCTGCTCGACATTGACCCGGCCACCGCGCAGGGCAAGGAAATCCTGGACCTGAACCGCGCCACGCGTTACATCCCGACCCAGGCCAGCAACTACCAGGGCATTGAAACCGCCGCCCGCAGTGCCGGTTTGCTGAAGTAACCCGCTATTAAATAGATAGCTACTTGTGCAGACTGCATAAGGGCTGGAGGCCAATTTATATATGAAGATCAGGCTGGACGGGGTGGCTGGGCGGCATCCGGCGGCAAAACGTGATGCACTCGCCGCGCTGCGCGGTCGGTCGCTGGACGTGGCGGCCGGTGAGCAGATTGCGATCATCGGGCCCTCCGGGGCCGGCAAAACCACGCTGCTGCATCTGCTTGCCTGTGCGCTGCCGCCGTCGGCCGGCAGTGTCCAGCTGGGCGAACGCAACCCCTGGCAGCTGCCGCGCCGTCAGCTGCAGCGTTTGCGCGGTGAGTTGTTTCTGGCGCCGCAAGTGCCGCCGCTGCCGCCGCGCCAGCGTGTGGTCACTTCGGTGCTGGCCGGGCGCCTGCCGCAGATCGGTCTGTGGCAAAGCCTGCGCAGCCTGTTTTACCCGACGGCGATTGCGCAGGCTGACGCTGCCCTCGCGCATTTTGACCTGAGTGACAAACTGTTTGCCCGCGTGGACCGCCTGTCTGGTGGGGAGCGCCAGCGCGTGGGCCTGGCGCGTGCGCTGGTCACCGAGGCCAGCCTGCTGCTGGTCGATGAACCGCTGTCGGCGCTGGACCCGACGCGCGGCCAGCAGGCCATCGCCTCGCTGACGCAGGCGGCGCGTGAGCGCGGCGCCACGCTGGTCTGCACCTTGCACCATGTCGAGATGGCGCTGCAACATTTCCCGCGCATCATCGGCCTGCGGGACGGCGAGCTAGCCTTCGACCTGCCTGCCGCGCGGGTGACGCCCGAGCGTCTGCAGGCCCTGTATGCACAGCATCTGCATGAGTTGGGTGGCCCGGCGCATGAGCCGCTGGACTTGCCTGCCCCGGCAGTGCGGCCTGCCGTCATGCATTGCCGCTGAGCAGCAGGGCGCACCGATGACCGTCGCCACCTTGCCAACCCCGCGCCCCGAGCTGCGCGACCCGGCCTGGCGCGGCCGCGTTTTCTGGGCGCTGGCCGCGCTGCTGCTGCTGTGGCCCGCGCTGGTGCTGACCGAGTTCAAACCCTGGGTGATGTTCGAGCCCGCAACGCTTTCTTCAACGCTGAAGTTTCTGGGCGATTTCTTTCCGCCCAAACTTGAACCGGAATTTTTGTGGCTGGTCGCGCGGGAAACCTGGCGCACGGTGGCCATGGCCACCGTCGGCATGGCCCTGGCCTTGCTGCTGGCGCTGCCGCTCACGCTGTTATCGGTGCGTGTGTTGTCGGTGTCGGCCCTGAGCGGGCGCATGGCCCTGTTGCCGGCCACACTGCGGCAGGCGGTGCGCTGGCTGCTGATTTTGCTGCGCAGCGTGCCTGAGCTGATCTGGGCGCTGATTTTTGTGCGGGTGGTCGGGCTGGGACCCACCGCCGGTGTGCTGGCAATTGCGCTGACCTACAGCGGCATGTTGGGCAAGGTGTATGGCGAAATCCTTGAAAGTGGCGACAGCCATGCCACGGCGTCGCTGCTGCGCAATGGGTCCGGACGGCTACAGGCTTTTTTCTACGGCCTGCTGCCACAAAACGCGGCCGAGCTGACCAGCTACAGCGTTTACCGCTGGGAGTGCGCTATCCGTTCTTCGGCGGTGCTGGGTTTTGTCGGGGCCGGTGGCCTGGGTCAGCAGATGGACGCGTCCATGAAAATGTTCAACGGCGCTGAAGTCAGCACCATGCTGCTGGTCTTCATGGGCCTGGTCTGGTTGGCCGACCAGGCCAGCGCCTGGCTGCGCAAGGCGCTGGGCTGAGGCGGGTGATGGACGAGTTGCGAGCTTCCACCCCCGCCGCCAACGAGGTGTACCGTCTGCCGCCGCCGCTGTTTGACGCGCGCTGCAAGGCCTGCTGGCTGGTAGTGGGGGCCGTACTAATGGTGGCGTTGAGTTTCTGGTCGCTGGATCTGAAGTGGGCGCAATTCTTCTCGCTCGATGCCCTGCGCAAGATGGGTCGTTTTATCGGCGAACTGCTGGAACCGACGGGCGAGGCCGCCTTTCTGAAAAAGTTGTTGCCGGCCACGCTGGAAACCCTGGCCATGTCGGCCCTGGGCACGCTGATTGCAGCGATTTTCGGCCTGTTTTTGGCGTTGCCAGCCAGCCGCACGCATGCGCAGGACCCGGCGCGTTTCAAAACCGTCACGCGCCTGCTGCTCAACGCCCTGCGCAGCATCCCGGAGCTGGTCTGGGCGGCCCTGCTGCTGATTGCCGCCGGCCTGGGTCCGCTGGCCGGCACGCTGGCGCTGGCGCTGCACACCACCGGCGTGCTCGGGCGGCTGTTTGCCGAGGCGGTTGAAAACGTGCCCGAAGGCCCGGGTGCGGCGCTACGCCTGCGCGGTGTCGGCGAAGGCCGGGTTTTTTTGTACGCCACGCTGCCGCAGGTGCTGCCGCAGCTCATGAGCTACACGCTGTACCGCTGGGAGAACAACATTCGCGCTGCCGCCGTGTTGGGTGTGGTGGGTGCGGGCGGCCTGGGGCAGATGCTGGCTTTTCACATGGGGCTGTTCCAGATGCAGGAGACCAGCTCCATCCTGTTGGCCATGATTGGCCTGGTGGCGCTGGTGGACGCCTGCAGCTACCTGACGCGCCGCGCCATGGCTCGCTGACCCACTGGCGACGCAGGGTATTGGCCCCGGGCTTTGCCGCTGGGCGACCAGCCGTATAGAATATGGCTTGTCCGAGGAGCGATGCAACCTGCCACACACTGACCCCGTCAGCTGGCGCGTGAGGCTCGGACACCAGGCCGCTTGCCGGCTCTGCCTCCCAACCGCGCTCACCCACTGTGCTGTGAGGTGAGTTGACCCCAGCTGTGGTTTTTAAAAGCCTGTTTTGGAGTCACCATGAGCGCCGTTCTCAAACCCCTGCACCCTGATTACGTTATTGCCGACCTGTCGCTCGCCGATTGGGGCCGCAAAGAGCTGAAAATTGCCGAAACCGAAATGCCCGGTTTGATGGCCATCCGCGAAGAATTCGCCAAGGCGCAGCCCCTCAAGGGCGCGCGCGTTACCGGCTCGCTGCACATGACCATCCAGACCGGCGTGCTGATCGAGACATTGCAAGCCCTGGGTGCCGACGTGCGCTGGGCATCGTGCAACATCTTCTCGACGCAGGACCATGCAGCCGCTGCGATTGCCGCCGCCGGCACACCGGTTTTTGCCATCAAGGGCGAGACCCTGGCCGACTACTGGGACTACACGCACCGCATCTTCGAATTCGCTGGCGCCAAAGGCACGCCCGAAGAAGGCCCGAACATGATTCTGGATGACGGCGGCGATGCAACGCTGCTGATGCACCTGGGCACCAAGGCCGAAAAAGATGCTTCCCTGCTGGCCAACCCGGGCAGCGAAGAAGAGATCTGCCTGTTCAATTCGATCAAGACCAAGTTGGCGAAAGACCCGACCTGGTACAGCCGCCGCCTTCAATGCATCGTCGGCGTGACCGAAGAAACCACCACTGGCGTATTGCGTTTGAACGAAATGTCAGCCAAGGGCACGCTGGCCCTGCGCGCCATCAACGTCAATGATTCGGTCACCAAGTCCAAGTTCGACAACCTCTACGGTTGCCGCGAATCCCTGGTTGACGCGATCAAGCGCGCCACCGATGTGATGATTGCCGGCAAGGTGGCCCTGGTTGCCGGTTACGGTGACGTGGGCAAAGGCTCGGCACAAGCGCTGCGCGCACTGTCGGCCCAGGTCTGGGTCACCGAGATCGACCCCATCAACGCCCTGCAGGCCGCGATGGAAGGTTACAAGGTCGTGACCATGGAATACGCCGCTGACAAGTGCGATATTTTTGTGTCTGCCACCGGCAACAAAAACGTCATCACCTATGAACACATGGCCGCGATGAAAGACCAGGCCATCGTCTGCAACATCGGCCACTTCGACAATGAAATCGACGTCGTTGCACTCGAAAAGTGCACCTGGGAAGAGATCAAGCCGCAAGTCGACCATGTGATCTTTCCGGACGGCAAACGCATCATCCTGCTGGCCAAGGGCCGGCTGGTCAACCTCGGCTGCGGCACCGGCCACCCGAGCTTCGTGATGTCGTCGAGCTTTGCCAACCAGACCATTGCGCAGATCGAGCTGTTCACCAAACAGGCCGACTACGAAGTGGGCAAGGTTTATGTGCTGCCAAAACACCTGGACGAAAAAGTGGCACGTTTGCACCTGAAAAAGGTTGGCGCCATGCTGAGCGAACTCAGCGACGAACAGGCGGCGTATATCGGCGTGTCGAAGGCTGGCCCCTACAAAGCCAACACTTACCGTTATTGATGTATCACTCCCTCTCCCTTTGGGAGAGGGCAGGGGTGAGGGGGGCCAGCGGCGCCAACGTTTCCTGCGCTTTGGTGTGAAGCCGGCGAGCCCTCACCCTACCCCTCTCCCGGCGGGAGAGGGGATCAAACTGAATCTGAAATCCATGCGCGCTGACCTCTTTCTCGTCGACAACGGCTTTGCCGCCACCCGCTCCCAGGCTCAGCGCCTGGTTGCGTCTGGCGTGCGCTGGCGCGCTGGGGAAAGTGCGCTCTGGAAGAAAGTCGCTAAAAACGGCGACGAGATTCCAGCTGGCGCCGAGGTCGAGATTCCCGACACCACCGAGGTCAAATACATCTCACGCGGCGGGCTCAAGCTCGAGGGCGCGCTCCAAAGTACCGGGCTGAAAGTGGTCGGGTTGCGTTGCCTGGACATTGGCCAGTCCACGGGCGGCTTTACCGACTGCCTGCTGCAGCAGGGTGCGGTGCAGGTGGTGGGTGTGGACGTGGGGCACGGCCAGTTGCACCCCAGCCTGCGCGAGGACGCGCGCGTGGTGTGTATTGAGGGGCTCAACGCCCGATCCATGACCGCTATCGATTTAGTAGCTGGTCACGCCCATGACGCGGGGGCTGAGGCCGAATTTGGTGATGAAAACTTTGATGGCGACGAGGCCGAGCCGTCGCAACCGGTGGAGGCCAACTTCGACTTCCTGACCGGCGACCTGTCTTTCATATCGCTCACGCTGGTGCTGCCGGCCGTGGTGCGCCTGCTCAAGCCTGGCGGTGATTTGCTGATGCTCGTCAAACCACAGTTCGAGCTGCAGCCCGGCCAGATCGGCAAGGGCGGCATTGTGCGCGACGCCGCGCATTTCGAATTTGTCGAGCAACGCCTGCGCGACGCGTGTGCCGCGCTGGGCATGGACGTGAAGGCCTGGCTGGCCTCGCCGATTGAAGGCGGTGACGGCAACCGCGAGTTTTTTATCCATGCCGTCAAAGGTCATGACAACGCCGGTGAAGACCAGCCGCTGCCGGCCGCGCCGCCACGCAAGGCCGCCAAACGTACACCGCGCAGCGAACTGCGCGCCATGCATGAAGCGCACGAGGACTCTGAAGAAGCACACGCGGGCCAGCACGGCCCGGCGCGCGGCAAACGCCGCGACAAAGATGACTGAGCCGCACTGAGCAGCTCTGAAGAACAAGTGAGACTGATGATGAATCTTCCGATCAGCTTTGAATTTTTTCCGCCCAAAACGCCGGAAGGCGTCGACAAGCTGCGCCTTGCGCGCCAGGCGCTGTACGCGCACCAGCCCGAGTTCTGCTCGGTGACCTTTGGCGCGGGCGGTTCCACCCAGGACGGCACCTTTGCCACCGTTGCAGAAATCCTCAAGGAAGGTGTGGCCGCGGCCTGCCACTTCTCGTGTGTGGGTGCGACCAAGGCCACGGTGCGCGAGCAGCTCGCTGCCCTGCAGGCCATGGGCATCAAGCGTCTGGTGGCACTGCGCGGCGATCTGCCCAGCGGCTACGGTGCGGGTGGCGAGTTTCATCACGCCAGCGACCTGGTGGCCTTCATCCGCGAGTTTACCGGCGACGCCTTTCATATCGAAGTGGCGGCCTACCCCGAGATCCACCCTCAGGCCAAATCGGCCGACGCCGATCTGCAGGCTTTTGCCACCAAGGTCAAGGCCGGCGCCAACTCGGCCATCACGCAATATTTTTTCAACGGGGATGCCTACTTCCGTTTTGTCGATGACGTGAAGAAGATGGGGCTGGACATTCCAGTGGTGCCCGGCATCATGCCGATCACCAGCTCGACCCAGCTCATGCGCTTTTCAGATGCCTGCGGCGCCGAGATTCCGCGCTGGATCCGCCTGCGCCTGCAGGGCTTCGGCGACGACACCGCGTCCATAAAAAGCTTTGGCCTGGATGTGATCACCGATCTGTGTGATCAGCTGCAGGCCGCAGGCGTGCCCGGCATTCATTTCTACACCATGAACCAGGCCGCTGCGACGACAGAAATTTTGAAGCGGCTGTCGAAGTGAGCGCGGTGTTGATCCATTTACGCTGGTCGATCCCCGCAGGCGGGGCCCCGCGCTCCAATGTCTCACCATAAACCAGACCGCTGCGACGACGGAGATCATGCGGAGGCTTGGGAAGTGAATGTGCTGGGCAGGCTAGGAGCCTGTCGGACTTGGGGCGTCGAGAGCGAAAATCGGGCCCAGCGAGGACAGTTTTTGCCGGATTTGCAGACCCATAGCCCAGCTATGGGACAAAAAGACGGTGAAAAATGGACCGCTGCGGTCGATTTGCAGCC